>CAYJFU010000044.1:0-18477 GCA_964369445.1 uncultured Oscillospiraceae bacterium
AAATAGATGTAAAACGATAAAAAAATAGAGAGTATGCCGAAATAGACGATGCACTTTGCAAAAATAGGGAACCTTTATTTAATTGCATCACAGCTATTTACAAATTGCAAGTTTTATAATATAACACCACTGGTCAATTGTTGTATCTTTGACTACAACTAATTGCTATAGTCAAACCTATTTTAAAATCATCAAAGAAATGTTGATAATAGCTTTCGTATATGGGTTTTGCCAACAGAGATTTGTTTGATTTTAAGTGGGTTGACTATAAAGCCGCTTCGTCACAAATATGTGGTGACGAGTGACGGCTATTTTGGGTAGCGAAATTACCTGTCACCCGATTGAGTGGTGTTTCCCGGCAAAGCGATCCTTGACAATTTAATATGCCTTGTTGAAATATGTTAGTTCAAGCCGCCAAAAGGCGAAGCGACTACATACTGGTGCGCCATGATGCAAAAATATAAAACGGAGCGATGAAACCATATGTGACCCTGACCGAGACCGGGCAGGTACGCAACGACAGCTTGAACTTATAATGATACTTCTGTCGAAAAAAACGGTGCAATACTTTTTTGTACCGGCAGGTATATAACACAAAAAGAAGTTCCGCTTGCCTTTCACCACGACACTCATGTGTGGGAGTTGACGAGCGAGTAGGAACATGTTCTGCTCATCGACCCGACAATAAAATTCGTATCAGAATTTTTAGACGGTCGACCTACTAAAAGTTTTAGCGGAACGGCGATCAAGCTGTCAGATAAAATCTTTGAGCTGACAGGCGATAGAATCTCCAACAGCATTTTATTAAAGCAGCTGCAAAGGCACCCGACACAGCTTGAAAACCTCGGATATATATGCCGTGTAAGCAGAACTAAAAACGCAAGCAACATATCTATTTTACAGTGGAATAAAGGGTATGTCCTGTACTGTAGCTAGCATAGGCCTTGTATCCCAACGCCGCCGCAGGGAGACCCCTGAAACCCTGCTTTGTAACCAGTCTACTGCGATATCGACATGCTTTTGCGCAGATGTTGGCGGTTAAAAATCGTTTTGGAAAGAAAGCTGGCACGTTGCTGAACGGTGATGAGTGGTAGATCTTATTCTGATATCATATACTTAATCACGGAGGTGATTGCCATTAAAATAATTGTCCATGCGCCAAAATCAACGGCGCAAAAAAACGAGATTGAGGAAAGGGTGGCAAAACTACATGCCGAGGTGATTATACATAAAATGAAAAGAATGACATGCGACAAGGAAAGGATGCTCGCATTGCTGAATGAGACGACAGCTCAAAAAAACATACCTTTATACTCTCACCATAGGAGAGGGGAGTGTGCAGGCAAATATTAGCCAACTTAAAGGTATTCGGCACAATTTTTCTTTCATTTGGGGTTGTCACATTTGTGGAAATCATTGTCAGATTGCAAAAAAAAATAATGTCCTTTTAATAGCTTCCCCCGCCTTTGGCGGGGGAAGCTATTAAAAGTATAAGAAAAAAATTGTACAATTTGCCTTTAGATAGTCCAAAAAACATTAAACCTTTGCGCAGGTTGATAATAATCTTTCCACGAGCAACACCCTTCACCTTATTTTTACAAAAATCATAACCACCGGAGCAAACCGCTCCGCAAAATTATCCGTACGCCTCACAATAACCAAAAGTGGCGTAACCATGACGCTTAAGCGCCATTTTTTATTCGGAAACCCTTTTTGCGCCGTTATGATACCATTTAGTTTTCTATACAACGCGCTGCATAGGTAGAAAATCGACCTTTTTCCAACTTATAAGTATTGACAGCCTTTATAAGCCCGATGGTTCCTATTGAAATAAAGTCCTCTAAATCCTGTGCGTTGGTGTAATACTTTTTTGAAACATGAGCCACCAGCCTTAAATTGTGGCTTATAATCTTATCCCTTGCGGAGGCACTTCCCTCAAAAAACTGTATAAAGTACTCCTGCTCTTCTTTTGGACTGAGGGGTTTGGGGAAACTGCTGTTTTCAAAATACAAAAATAAGTACAATACATTTTGCAGGCAATAAGATAATAGGTACGCAAACATAACACCCTCCATAGACACTACATAGTTTATGTTTAAGTGTATGTAGTACACGATGTTAAATTGACAGAAATAATGACAATTACTGGTTGACATGCGTTAAAAGTAGGTTTATTATATAATTATAATAGAATTTAAAGTGTTATCCGTCAATCAGCAAGGAGAATATTATGGCATATAAAGAACGCAAACGTTGGTCCTTTTTCGGTCTACCTTTTACATTTACCGTATATGAGGTGCAGGAGGAGGTGCTTACCATCACAACCGGACTGCTCAACAAGACAGAAAACGACTGCTACATGTATAAAATTCAGGACGTCTCACTCAAATCGACACTTATGAACCGTATTTTTCGCTTGGGTAGCATAATTTGTCACACCGGCGATACAACACACCCTACCCTCACACTTAAAAACATCCGCAACTCACGTGAGGTGAAGGACTTTATACTTACTAAATCGGAGGAACAGCGCTTAAAACGTCGTACCGTTAACATGCAAAACATCGGTACAGATGGAGATATGAACGAAATTTTTTAATCTGATTTGTTGATAAATAAAAAAAGTTGGTTTTGACTATTGACAAAGTCAGGTTGGTGGCATATAATAAACATATCAAAATAATTTTATGTGTGGTGGAAAAATGGAAAATATTCATGCATACAATGCAAAGATTTTTAAAGCCCTGTGCGATGAAAAACGTCTGCACATATTGGAACTGTTGCGCGACGGTGAAAAATGCGCTTGTGTCTTGACGGATATCACTGGGATAAAGCAGTCGGCCCTGTCTTACCATATGAAAATTTTGTGTGACTCAGGGATCGTAAACGGTGTTCAAGACGGAAAGTGGACGCACTATGCAATAAGTGAAGCAGGCTGCAAACTGGCGATACAGACACTTTCCGATATAACTACCCCTAACTCAAAGCTGACAGCAAACGACTGTTATTTATCACAGCTTGCAACCCCATCCGTATAGCTGGATTGCTGTATCTTAGGCAAGCTTAGTTTTTTTTAACAAACACATCAAAATTATTTGATACAATCGCTTTTTTTGTGAGGTGAACATGCAGTTACTAACTCAAGGTTGGGATTTTTTTCAAAACGAAATACTGGGAATGGCGTGGCTCAACCGCCTGGTGGGCACTCTGCTCACGACATTCGGATTGAATATAGAAACACCTATCGGTGCAAGCGTTCAGTTTTTTATCTATGATGTAATAAAAATTGTCGTGCTGTTATGCAGTCTTATTTTTATTATTTCTTACATCCAAAGCTACTTTCCCCCCGAGCGAAGTAAGCGAATCCTCGGTCGTTTTAAGGGGATATGGGCAAATATCATTGCCGCCTTGCTCGGTACAGTTACCCCGTTTTGTTCCTGCTCCTCTATACCGCTTTTTATCGGTTTTACCAGTGCTAAATTGCCACTCGGCGTAACATTTTCCTTTTTGATATCCTCGCCCATGGTAGATCTTGGCAGTCTTGTGCTGTTGATGAGCATATTTGGCGGACAAGTTGCGGTTATATATGTAATTTTCGGACTGCTTATAGCGGTTTTAGGAGGTACGATTATTGAAAAACTTCACATGGAAAAACATGTTGAGGAGTTTGTGCTTAAAGCCGGAAATGTCGATATTGAATCGCCGCACCTCACTCGAAAAGACCGTGTAATATATGCTAAAGAGCAGATGCTCGGAACATTTAAAAAGGTGTTTCCGTATATTTTAGTTGGTGTCGGCATCGGTGCACTTATCCACAACTGGATACCGCAAAATATCATAGAAACGGTGCTCGGCAGCAACAACCCACTTGGCGTTATTATGGCGACCATCATTGGCATACCTGTCTACGCTGACATTTTCGGCACCATACCCATTGCAGAAGCGCTACTCGCAAAGGGCGCACAACTCGGCACCATTCTAGCCTTTATGATGGCGGTAACGACGCTCAGCCTACCGTCCATGATTATGCTACGCAAGGCGGTTAAACCTAAACTGCTGGCACTGTTTATCAGTATCTGTGCTGCAGGTATTATTATAGTAGGTTATATTTTCAATATTTTACAAGCTTATATTATTTAGGAGGTACACATGGCACTATTTGGATTTGACAAGAAAAAGAAGGAAGAACAACCCTCAGCCTGCGACTGTGGTGGCGCTTGTAACGCGGTATCAACCGACAACGCCAGCGAGCCAAATGTTGCCGCCGATGGTGATGTCATACGCGTTTTGGGCTCGGGCTGCTGTAAATGCAACGACCTTGAGCAGTCGGTAAAAGAGGCGCTGTCCGAACTCGGCAAAAACACCCCAATCGTACACGTGACAGACTTTGCCGAGATAGCTTCCTTTGGCGTAATGACTACGCCTGCACTGATGGTCGGCAACAAGGTTGTGTCAACCGGCAAGGTGCTCAAAAAAGCAGAGGCGGTAAAGTTACTTGAGAAGTATATTTAGGGACTGTCACGTTTGGGGAACTATTGTCACCGTTCACAATGATACACTCGACATAACGAAAACCTCCGATTGTAGCTGTAAAACTACAATCGGAGGTTTTTTACTGTCTATTTTTAACGGTTCTGTTTAAGTTTTTCCCTTAAGCTGTTAACTAACAATAGTTACCTTTTACTAAACTCAACATAGTCCTTATGCTCGGTTATCGGCTTGTATGCAGGACGGATAATTTTACCGGCACTTTCAAGCTCTTCCATACGGTGAGCGCTCCAACCAACGATACGCGCAATCGCAAACAGAGGTGTATAAAGCTCTGTCGGCAGATCCAGCATGTCATAGACAAAGCCGCTGTAAAAGTCGATGTTTGCGGATACACCTTTGTAGATTTTGCGGCGATGGCCGATTATCTGCGGTGCTAGTTTTGCCACTTTGCTGTAAAGCTTGTATTCATCTTCACGGCCTTTGCTACCGGACAATTCCTCGACAAAGCGCTTGAATATCTCGGCACGTGGATCGGATAGCGAGTAAACTGCGTGACCCATGCCGTATATAAGTCCTTTTTTGTCAAATGCCTTTTTGTCTAGCAACGCCTCAAGGTAGGCGGTGACCTCCTCGTCGCTTTCCCAGTCTTTAACAGTACGTTTCATATCCTCAAACATCTCAACAACCTTGATGTTTGCACCGCCGTGCTTGGGACCTTTAAGCGAGGCAAGACCTGCGGCTATTGCAGAATAAGTATCGGTACCGGCCGTTGTCACGACGCGCGTCGTAAAGGTTGAGTTGTTACCACCGCCGTGCTCTGCGTGTAGTATAAGCGACACATCCAAAACCTGTGCTTCAAGCGCGGTAAAAGAACCATCGGGACGCAACATCTGTAGGATATTTTCAGCGGTGGAGAGCTCCGGCTTTGGTGGACGTATAAAAAACAACTCATTTTTATGATAGTAGCAGTAGGCCTGATAGCTGTAAATAGCCATCATCGGGAACACTGCGATAAGCTCTATCGACTGCCTGAGTATATTGGACAGCGATATATCTTCGGCGTTGTCATCATAGCTGTAAAGCGACAGCACACCGCGTGCAAGTGCCACCATGATGTTTTGGCCGGGCATCTTCATTGTTATGTCGCGCACAAATGACGAGGGCAGTTGACGATATGTATTGAGACTTTTGTGCATCCACTCACAGCGCTCGGATGTGGGTAGTTCGCCGAAAAGCAGTAGGTAGCAAATTTCTTCAAAACCGAAACGATTTTCCGCTATACAGTTGTTGACGATTTCCGTAACGTTGTAGCCACGGTAGTACAGCTCGCCCTCTACCGGTGTTTTGACGCCGTCGATGTTTTTAAAGGATACAACGTCAGACACGTTGGTAAGACCTGTCACAACACCGGTGCCGTCTTTGTCGCGCAGACCCTGTTTTACCTCGTACTTGTGAAAAAGATCTGCGTCTATTTTGTTGTGCAGCTCCGCAATTTCAGTCTGCTTTAGAATATCTGCCGTTACCTGTGAAAAACTTGGGTAGCTCATATTTATCCTCCGTTCTTTGTATGATGAATTACTAAGTAGTGAATAGAATGCTGTCTCAGTAATTGATGGTTGTGATATTATTATCAATTTCAATAACTTAAGCAGACAAATATTTTTTGTATACTTCCCATCGTCGTCGGCGGAAGGACGCAAAGAGGAATATTTCATATAAGTCGCTGTCATTAATATTATTATACCAAACTACATAATATATTGTCAATTGCAATTACAAAAAATTGACATTATGCACCGCCGGAGGAGAGCAGTTCTATAACTTTATCTAATTTTTCATGTATATCAGCCATCATTATTTCGGTTTTTACATTAACTTTGTAATCGTTTTCACTACGCCGCCTGTCTTTTTGTGCTTTGCGGTTTTGGCTCATCATGATGAGTGGAGCCTGTATCGCCGCTATGCAGGACAGTATAAGGTTTAGCAGTATAAACGGAAAAGGGTCGATTGGATTCAAAAGTGCGACAGTATTTAATATCATCCACACCAAAAGCAGTACGACAAAAACCCCAATAAAAAGCCAACTGCCGACAAATTCCGCTATAGCGTCTGCCGCACGCTGACCGAGGTTGACGCTTTGCTGTTCGTCGGTGCCGGAGTAGCTCCGGTGCAATATCATGTGCACCAGCTCTTCGTCGCTCATGTCCTCTTTGGTGTCCTTAAGTATCAGACTTATCAGTTGTTTTTTGTTGCTCATTTTTCACCATGTTTTTCGATTGAGTAGACAAACATTTTTTCATTTATTACCTTCCGCGCCGACAGGAGGAAGATCAGTTAGCACACCCCTTGTCTTAGTATTGTCGCCACATAAACTTAAAATACTGATTAAACTGTCATTTTTGTGGTTTTGAAATGTGTTTTTTGCAAAGCTTCTTGAATTGTAATAAAAAATAGGATATAATTATGCGGTAATCAGTCTTAAATAATGGTGATTAATTATGAAAAGAGGAAGCGGTATTCTTATGCCGATATCCAGCCTGCCCTCTCAATACGGGATAGGCGGTTTAGGAGCTTCGGCATACGAGTTTGTAGATTTTTTAAAGTTGAGTAAACAGCACTACTGGCAGATATTGCCACTGGGGCCCACCGGCTACGGTGACAGCCCTTATCAGAGTTTTTCCGCCTATGCCTTTAACCCTTACTTTGTCGACCTTGACATGCTGTGCGAGCAAAAACTATTAACGGCAGAGGAATTGAAAAAAGAAACTCTCACCGCACAAAGCTCGCCGATTGACTACAACTCTCTTTACAAAACGCGCGGTAACATACTGAAAAAAGCTGTGCGACGTTTTAACCTAAAGGACAAGGATTACGTTGCATTTACAAAGCAAAATGCATTTTGGCTTGACGATTATGCGCTTTTTATGGCGATAAAACAACAAAACGGTGACGGCTCTTTTACCGGCTGGGATAAGCCGCTCAGGACTTATGACAAACAGGTGGTTGCCGAGACAAAAAAGAAACTGGGCACAAAACTCAACTACTTTAAAGTGGTGCAGTACATGTTTTTCAGCCAGTATATGGCACTGAAAAAATATGCAAACGATAACGGCATCGAGATAATAGGCGATATACCGATTTATGTCTCGCCGGACTCCTCTGATCTTTGGGCGAACCCCGAGCTGTTTCAGGTGGGCAAAAACGGTCAGCTCACCGGCGTTGCCGGCTGTCCGCCCGATGCTTTTTCCAGTACCGGCCAGCTGTGGGGAAATCCGCTTTACGATTGGGATTATCACAGCGCCACCGGCTTTGAGTGGTGGATGCGCCGTATAAAGTATGCTTTGACAATATATGATACGGTGCGTATTGACCACTTTAGGGGATTTGAGGGTTATTACAGTATTCCGGCAGGCGCAAAGACCGCCAAAAACGGCAGATGGCGCATGGGCCCCGGTATACACTTTATAAACACCCTTAAAGCCACTATGCCGGAGGCTAAAATTATAGCCGAGGATCTAGGCTTTTTAACCCTCGGTGTCTATGAGATGCTTCGTCACAGCGGATTTCCCGGTATGAAGGTGCTACAGTTTGCGTTTGACTCGCGCGATGAGAGTGACTATCTGCCGCACAACTATCCGCGTAACAGCATTGTTTACACCGGCACACACGACAACACGACAACCAACGACTGGCAAAAGAGCGCACCTAAAGCGGATGTGGAGTTTTGTAGAAGATATCTTAACCTCCAAAAGGGCGAGGATGTAACGCGACCGATGGTGCGCGCCGCGATGGCAAGCGTATCGGATGTGTGCATAGTTCCGCTTCAAGACTGGTTGGGACTTGGCAAGCAGGCGAGAATAAACACACCCTCGACACTGGGTGACAACTGGCAGTGGCGAGTAAACGGCGACATGCTCACAAAGAAGTTGAGCAAAGAGATAGCGGATATCACAGAGCTTTTCGGAAGAGCAAATGTTGACTAACAGCAACAAACTAAAGGGGAAAGACTTGTGTTATTTTTTAAGGTAACTGGAGATATTTACCACCAGTCTTTAGTTCCACGGGTTTTGCACGTGGCTATATAAATTTAAAACGGAGATTTATACATTATGGATACAAACATCACAAATGCACTGAATGCACGCCTTGACACACCAATAGCCGAGGCAAGTGACAAGCAAATTCTCTATGCGCTGATGCAATATGTCAACGAGTCTGCGACACAGCGAATACCATCCTCCTCGGTCAAAAAAAAGCTGTATTACATCTCGGCGGAGTTCCTAATCGGCAAGCTTTTGTCCAACAATTTGATAAATTTGGGTTTGTATGATGAGGTGAAGTCGGTTTTGGAACAAAACGGCAAGTCGCTTGCAGCTGTGGAGGAGGCAGAGCTTGAACCGTCACTTGGCAACGGCGGTCTGGGCAGGTTAGCGGCTTGTTATATCGACGGTATGGCTACTTTGGGGCTCAACGGCGATGGGGTGGGACTGAATTACCACTACGGCCTTTTCAAGCAGGTGTTTTCACACCGCAAGCAGACCGAGACGGTCAATCCTTGGATAGAGGATGACAGCTGGCTTATCAAAACGGACTTCAATTTTACTGTAAAGTTTAAAAGCTTTACAGTTGATGCCTGCATGTTTGACCTACTTGTAACCGGTTACGACAACCGCACAAACAAACTGCACCTGTTTGATGTGACGACGGTGGATGAGTGCATCGTGAAAAAAGGCATCGACTTTGACAAGACGGACATCGAAAAAAATCTCACGCTGTTTTTGTATCCCGATGATAGCGATGAGGCAGGCCACAAACTGCGCATTTATCAGCAGTACTTTATGGTATCCTGCGGTGCACAATTGATAGTCAAGGAGGCTCAGCAGCGCGGATGCAATCTTTATGACCTTGCGGACTATGTCGTCATACAGATAAACGACACCCACCCGAGCATGATTATCCCCGAGCTTGTGCGCGTGCTGACCGAGGCAGGCGTGGAGTTTGACGCGGCGGCAAATATAGTCAGTGAGTGTTGTGCCTATACAAACCACACCATACTCGCCGAGGCGCTGGAAAAATGGCCACTTAAATACTTTGAGGACATTGTACCGCAACTCGTGCCCATCATAAAACGCCTGAGCGATAAGGTTAGGGAGCGCTTTGATGACCCGTCGGTGCAAATTATTGACGGCAACGACACCGTGCACATGGCGCACATGGATATACATTACGGTTACAGCATCAATGGTGTTGCGGCATTGCACAGCGATATCCTGCGTGAGAGCGAACTCGCACATTTTGCGCGCATCTATCCGGAAAAGTTTAGAAATGTCACCAACGGTGTGACCTTCCGCAGATGGCTTATGCACTGCAATCCGCGGCTCACTGCATTGATAGAGCAAAAGATAGGGGACGGCTTTAAAAAGGATGCCACCCAGCTGTCGTATTTAAAAGGTTGTGACGACAGCGAAACGCTACAGGCTTTGTTGCAAATTAAAAGCGCGAATAAAGCAGAGCTGTGCAGTTATTTAAAGGCGACACAAAACATAAAGATGAACCCGGATGCGATTTTCGACGTTCAAATAAAGCGACTGCATGAGTACAAGCGCCAACAGATGAACGCACTCTATATTATTCACAAATATTTAGAGATTAAAGCCGGCAAACTGCCGGTGCGTCCGATAACATTTATATTCGGCGCCAAGGCGGCACCGGCTTACAAGGCGGCAAAGGATATCATCCACCTGCTGTTGTGCCTTTCAAAGCTCATAAAAAACGACAAGGCTGTGGCACCGCACCTGCAGGTTGTCATGGTGGAAAACTATAACGTAACCCTCGCTGAAAAGCTCATACCGGCGTGTGATATCTCAGAACAAATTTCACTCGCATCAAAAGAAGCAAGCGGCACCGGCAATATGAAACTTATGCTAAACGGTGCGGTGACGCTCGGTACCGCTGATGGAGCGAATGTCGAGATAGCAGAGCTCGTCGGGCAGGATAACATATATATGTTCGGCAGGAGCAGTGACTTTGTCATAGAGCTGTACGAGGCGCAGTGTTATAGTTCGGCAAAGGTTATGGAGCACAAACCGCACATAGCAAAGCTCGTGGAGTTTGTCGCAAGCGATAAACTGTGCGATATAGGGGATAAAAAGACGCTGAAAAGGCTGTACAAAAACCTGTCAGGTCATGACTGGTTTATGGCAATGCTCGACATAGAGGAGTATATTGCCGTTAAAGACAGGGTGCTCGCCGACTACGAAGACCGTGAACAGTTCGCAAAAAAGATGCTCGCCAACATCGCCGGCGCAGGCTTTTTCTCCTCCGACCGCTCCATTGCCGATTACAATGAGCGTATTTGGAGATTGTAAAAATTTGCCTTTTTGATGGGGTTGTTGCCCTAAAGCAAATTGTACAATTTTTGTTACATTTTTGATTGCTCCCCCTGCCTCAGGCGGGGGAGCAACCAAAAGGACATCATTTTTTCTATAAACTTACACCCCCATAAAGCTGTAAAGGTACTAAATTTCTCTGTTCGCCAGCATTTTTGGGGCTATAGCCCATGACACAATATACATTACCATTCCGACACCAAACATACAATAGCTTATTGTCATCATATTTTCCTGCAACTGAATAAACCTTGATGCTACAAATAAAGTAAGAACAAATGTCGCAACGGGAATCAGTATCGAAAGCAACATTGCTAAAATCTGCTTTTTGTCATCACACCGATAGCGGTATGCTGACACCGGATGAGGACAGGCTTATTGTTAACGCAACAAAAATATATTGTAGCAGTTGAGCAAAATCAAAACTGCCGAAAAAGGCTGAAGTTATAAGTGTTATTAAAATTCCCAAAAGCAAGCCAATCGCGACCAGTAAAGTATTAAATACATATTTGCCGGCGATAACCTTTTCCTTTGAGATGGGAATTGTGGCGGCGAACATATCCCATTTGCTTGTTTTGCCTGAAACGATACAGGTGCTTGAAAACATGCCGAATGTTGTGGTGGAGATGACTATAAAAACAAGTGGCGATATGACAAAAGAGATGGCTGCACCTATCGCTGACAGCATAACAAGCTGAATAAACAGTGTGTCATTTAAAACATAATAATCTTTAAGTAGTAAGCCTTTCATAGTTTTCCCCATTGATATAAAGCAGCAACATTTCATCAATTGTGACAGGCTCAACGTTTGCCTTTGGGTGTTTTTTTGCAAATTGGTGCCTGTTTGACGTTAGCACCTCAAAAGAATAGTCTTGTTTTCTGTATGCGACAATATCCTTTTTTTTCAAGTGTGTGAAATTGTTTTTCGGAGTATTTTAACATGCCGTAGTTATACATAAGTTCATCCTTTGGCAGGCTGAAAAGCAATGCACCTTTGTGGATAAAAACGATATAGTCCGCCACCTATTCCAAATCGCTCGTTATGTGGGACGACACAAGCACCGAGTTCTCTTCTTTCTGCACAAAATCCAGCAACATATCCAAAATATCATCGCGCGCAATAGGATCAAGACCGCTTGTTGCCTCATCCAAAATCATCAAGTTGGCATTGTGAGAAAATGCTACGATAATAGATAATTTCATTTTCATGCCTTTTGAAAACTGTTTAATTTTTTTGTCTTGGGTAGCCAAAACCTTGTAATCCGAACACGCCTTACGCGTACAATTTTTGCGCCATGCTTTGTTATTCTCATTTGTAATACGACAAGTATTACTCAATCGTCTGCCTCGCCTGACACAAAAATTGTGGGCGCAAGGTTCGGAGAATTTTTGATAACGCCAAAAGTAGCGTGACAAGGAAGTGTGTCGAAACAATGCTTTCACCTTGTAAGATTCGCTGACGCAGTCACGGGGCTTTTGGCTGCATCAAAAACAGTTCGGATTACAAGGCTTTGGCTGGGCTGAGCTCTGTTATCTTGGAAAAATATTTTTCCTCATTCCAATTGGGATAGATGTTTTTAAGGACGTTGTTTAGCGTGCGCACTGTAAGTATGTCGGGGAAATTGCTGCCGTCAAACACAACAGCAAGCCTGCTTTTTTCCGCGGTGGAAATATCGCCGTTGCCATCAAACATAGTTACATTGCCGCTGTCACATTTTATGACATCTTTTATCGCCTTAATTACGGTGCTCTTATCGGCTCCGTTTTCTCCAATAAGACCTACAATAAAGTCGTGCGGCACGGTGAATGAGATGTTGTCAAGTGTAAAATCTTTATATTTTTTTGTAAGTCCGTAAATGGATAAAATAGCTTTCTGCATATCAATCCTCCTCATAAAGTAACGTCAACAGTCCTATAAGATTTTCAAGATTTATTCCGCTTTCTCTTGCGACTTCAATGGCGCTGATGAAATTTTGTTCAATCTTTTTTTGTTGTACTTCAAGAAAAAGTCTTGGTTTTGCGCTGAAACATAACATTCTTTGCCTGCCGTTGTTTAGATAAAACCTTGCTCTTGTAAAGTGGTGTGTGCCTTTTGTACGGTCAACACGCTTATGTGTATTGATTTTGCAAGTGCCCTTACCGATGGTAATGCGTCGCCGGCTGACAGCTCTTCTGTCATAATAGCATTTTTGATTTGTGATGCTATTTGTTCATAGATAGGCTGACTTGATTTATTGCTCACAATAATGTCCACTATATCACCGCCTTTGTGTCTTGTTGTGTTATGTTCAAACAAGTACAGATATAACAATCAAATACGGTTGTCAAGTTTTTTTATTGTGGATTGTGGGTAATAGCGTTAATGTAATTTCCTATGTCCAGCTCCTTGCTGTTGTGCAACCGTACAATAATCTAAAAACGCAAATATTCACATCAATTACAAAAAAATGACACAAAACGCTTGACATTTTTAAAGTGTTGTAATAAAATGATATATTACAATGGCTTTACTTGCCTATGTGCTTTTTTTTGCGTGAAATAATGCATGTTTTTTGGAAATATATGTAACATTCGTCCTGCAAATTTGTTGAAAAACTTGTGCATATTCACCATAAAAAGCCAATAATTAAAGTAAGCCGTTCAAAATAGACGGGTAAAAGAAAGGACGAGATTTTTAATGGTCAAAGACAGAATAAAATCGGTCAAGCTTGGAAAAACCGAAAGACAAAGTTTTTCCAGCATCAACGAAGTTTTATCTATGCCGAATCTCATTGAGGTTCAAAAGAACTCTTACAAATGGTTTTTGCAGGAGGGGTTAAAGGAAGTTTTCCGCGACGTAGCCACCATCGAGGACTACACAGGTAACCTTGTGCTTGACTTTGTGGATTTTCGCATGGAGACGGAGCCGAAATACACCATAAAAGAGTGTAAAGAACGCGACGCCACCTATGCCGCTCCGCTGAGGGTTAAAGCGCGTCTGTTCAACCGTGAAACGGGCGAGGTTAACACAAGTGATGTCTTTATGGGTGACCTACCTATTATGACCGACAGCGGCACATTTATTATTAACGGTGCCGAGCGTGTTATAGTTTCACAGCTTGTGCGTTCCCCCGGTGTCTTTTACGGCCAGAGCTACGATAAAACCGGTAAAAAGCTTTTTTCATCAACGCTTAACCCCAACAGGGGTGCGTGGCTGGAGTTTGAAACCGACAGCACCGATATATTCTACGTCCGTATTGATAAAAACCGCAAGATACCGATAACGGTGTTTTTGCGCGCCCTGGGCCTTGGCGAGGATGAGGCTATAAGGGACTTTTTCGGCTACGACGACAGGATAGAGGCGACACTTTCAAAGGACACGACACACAACGTCGAAGAGGGTCTTTTGGAGACCTACCGCAAACTGCGTCCGGGCGAGCCGCCCACCGTCGACAGCGCACAGTCGCACATCAACAACCTTTTCTTTGATCCGCGACGCTATGATCTGTCACGTTTCGGTCGTTATAAACTTAACAAAAAGCTTGCACTCACACGAAGGGTGGCAGGCTATATCGCCGTTGAAAATGTTATTGCGCCCATCAGCGGTGAGCTGCTCTGTGCTGCCGGCGACATGATAACACCCGAGATAGCCGCACAGATAGAGCGTGAGGGTGTTATTAGCGTGACTGTAAAACTTGAGGACAAGGACGTTAAGGTCATATCCAACGGTGTGGTAGCGCTCGGTGACTTTACTCCGTTTGACGGCAGTGAGCATGACATCAACGAAAAAATATCGGTAACGGTATTGAGGGAACTGCTTGCTGAGGCGGACGGCGACGATGAGATACTTTCTGAGCTCATACGCAAAAACCGCGACAGGCTACAACCCAAAACACTTACGATGGACGATATCCTGTCCTCCATCAACTATATAAACTGCCTCGGAAACGAGATGGGCAACACCGACGACATCGACCATCTGGGCAACCGTCGTATCAGAAGCGTCGGCGAACTGCTTCAAAACCAGTTCCGCATCGGTTTTTCCCGCATGGAGCGCGGTATACGCGAAAAGATGGTTGTGCTGACCCAGGACACAGAACCGGTAACACCGGCGGCGCTTATCAACATCCGCCCCGTTAAAGCGGCGATAAAAGAGTTTTTCGGCTCTTCACCGTTGTCGCAGTTTATGGATCAGACAAACCCGCTTGCCGAGCTGACACATAAACGCCGTCTGTCCGCGCTTGGCCCCGGCGGTCTTTCTCGTGACCGTGCAGGATTTGAGGTGCGTGACGTTCACTACAGCCATTACGGCAGGATGTGCCCCATTGAAACCCCTGAAGGTCCCAACATCGGTCTTATATCCTACCTTGCAACCTACGCGAAGATTAACGTGTACGGCTTTATTGAAGCACCTTTCCGCAAGGTTAACCGCCCCGACGGTGTTGTCACCGACGAGATTGTCTACATGACAGCGGATGTCGAGGACGATTACGTTGTGGCACAGGCTAACGAGCCACTGGACGAAAACGGCGCATTTATCAAAGCACGTGTCAATGCACGTCGTCGTGACGAGATCATCGAAATAGAGCGCGAAAAGGTCGACTTTATGGACGTTTCGCCTAAGATGGTTGTGTCGGTCGCTACATCCATGATTCCTTTCCTTGAAAATGATGACGCCAACCGTGCATTGATGGGTTCCAACATGCAACGTCAGGCAGTGCCGCTGCTCATACCAGAACAGCCGATAGTCGGTACAGGTATGGAGTACAAGGCAGCTGTTGACAGCGGTGTGTGCGTTATCTGCAAAGAGGACGGTGTGGTCGAGAGCGTCAGCGCCAACAAGGTCGTTGTGCGTACAGGCCCTGCCTCGACAAATGACTATGAACTTACCAAGTTTATCCGTTCCAATCAGGGCACCTGTACAAATCAGCGCCCCATCGTTGCTAAAGGCGATATACTCAAAAAAGGTGATGTCATCGCCGACGGTCCCGCAACGGCGAACGGCGAAATCAGCCTCGGTAAAAATGCCCTTATCGGCTTTATGACATGGGAGGGTTACAACTACGAGGATGCTATCCTTATCAACGAAAAGGTTGTGCGCGACGACGTGTTCACCTCAATACACATTGAGGAGTACGAGATAGAGGCGCGTGAGACAAAATTAGGCCCCGAAGAGATAACACGCGACATACCCAACGTCGGTGAGGACGCAATGCGCGACCTTGACGAGCGTGGCATCATTCGCATCGGTGCTGAGGTCAACGCAGGTGATATTCTTGTCGGCAAGGTTACGCCAAAGGGCGAGACAGAGCTGACCGCTGAGGAACGCTTACTACGTGCTATATTCGGCGAAAAAGCGCGCGAGGTGCGTGACACCAGTTTGCGCGTGCCGCACGGTGAGTACGGTATCATCGTAGACATCAAAGTGTTTACACCCGACAACTGTGACGAGCTACAGGCCGGCGTGCGTGAGATGGTGCGTTGCTACATCGCACAAAAACGTAAAATATCGGTCGGTGACAAGATGGCGGGTCGCCACGGTAACAAGGGTGTTGTATCCCGTATACTTCCGCAGGAGGACATGCCGTTCCTGCCGGACGGTCGTCCGCTGGACATCGTGCTAAATCCGCTCGGCGTTCCGTCCCGTATGAACGTCGGACAGGTGCTTGAAGTGCATCTCGGCTATGCCGCAAAGGCGTTGGGCTGGAAGATAATGACACCGGTATTTGACGGCGCGCACGAGACGGACATTGTCGAGTGTTTAAAGCAGGCTGGTTACTCGCCGGACGGTAAAACCTGGCTCCGCGACGGCAGAACCGGCGACATGTTCGACAACCCCGTCACCGTCGGTTATATGTACTTTTTAAAACTGCATCACCTTGTCGACGACAAGATTCATGCGCGTTCAACCGGCCCGTACAGCCTTGTAACACAGCAGCCGCTCGGCGGTAAGGCTCAGTTCGGTGGACAGCGTTTCGGTGAGATGGAGGTTTGGGCACTTGAGGCTTACGGTGCTGCATACACACTTCAGGAGATTCTGACCGTAAAGTCTGACGATATGAACGGTCGTCTTAAAACTTATGAAGCGATTGTCAAAGGTCAGCAGATACCGCGACCGGGCATACCGGAGAGCTTTAGGGTTCTTATACGCGAGTTGCAGTCGCTGGGTCTTGACATGCGTATTCTCGATGAGGACAAAAACGAAATAGACTTAAAGCAGAACTTCGAAGAGGACGAGGTCGGATTTGCCCCTGTCGATCTCGATGTCGGCGACACCGTCACTATGGAGAACGAACTGGACGGCTACAGCGTAGAGGATGTCGAGGACTTTGAGGACGAAGAGCCGGACTTTGATGAAGATTTCAGCGAGGACGTTGACACAGAAGAGGAAGAGACCTTTGAGTTAGAAGATGATTTCGACCTTGACAGCGTCACAAAGGATTTTGAAGTCGAAGATGGCATAGAACAATAAATGAGGTTGTTGAAAACAGAGGTTTTGCCGCTAACTTTCGCAAGGCTGACCTCTTCAACATTTCACAGTATAAACTGTTTCAGGAACGTAAAATAACGTGTGCTGAAAGACTAAAAGAGCAAGACTAATGGCTCAGACATTTGCAAGGTGACTTTTAATACTACAATAGTCATTTACCCTTAGTTGTTAACTTTTAGTCACAAGTGTATTATGCACTTGCTACAAACTGCTTTTAAGTGGAGGAATAATGGAATTCAAAGTGTTTGACTCGATTCGCATAGGACTTGCCTCACCGGAAATGGTGAGGGAGTGGAGCTACGGCGAGGTTAAAAAGCCGGAGACCATAAACTATCGTACACTCAAACCGGAACGTGACGGACTTTTTTGTGAGCAGATCTTCGGACCTCAAAAGGACTGGGAGTGCCACTGTGGAAAGTACAAAAGAATCAGATACAAGGGCAAAGTCTGCGAAAAGTGTGGCGTTGAAGTGACAAAGGCAAAGGTTCGCCGTGAGCGCATGGGTCACATCGAACTTGCCGCGCCGGTATCGCATATTTGGTACTTTAAAGGCAACCCGAGCCGTATAGGCACAATACTTGATATCTCCTCGCGCCATCTTGAAAGGGTGCTTTACTTTGCGTCCTACATCGTGACAGACAGCGGATTTACCTCACTGACCGAGGGTCAGCTGTTAAACGAGCGCGAATACCGCGAGATGAAAGAGCGCTACGGCGACGAGTTTCAGGCGGCAATGGGTGCTGAGGCGATAAAAGAACTACTAAAGAAAATCAACATCGATGAGCTGTCAGATCAGCTCAAAAAAGAGATAGACGAGGCAACAGGTCAAAAGCGTGTGCGCCTTATGCGCCGTTTGGAGGTTGTTGACGCGTTTAAAAACAGCGGTAACAGCCCCGAGTGGATGATTATGTCGGTTGTGCCGGTTATACCTCCTGACATTCGCCCGATGGTTCAGCTGGACGGTGGTCGTTTTGCCACCAGTGACCTTAATGATTTGTATCGTCGCGTTATCAATCGCAACAACCGTCTTAAAAGACTGTTAGAACTTTCCGCACCGGATATCATCGTGCGTAACGAAAAAAGAATGCTTCAAGAGAGCGTTGCCGCACTTATCGACAACGGCCGTCG
>CAYJFU010000045.1:0-13886 GCA_964369445.1 uncultured Oscillospiraceae bacterium
TGTTTGACGAGCCGACAAGCGCTCTGGATCCCGAGATGGTAGGGGAGGTGCTGGACCTCATAAGGGAGCTTGCCGACGAGGGTATGACGATGGTTATCGTCACGCACGAGATGGGTTTTGCACGCGAAGTGTCAACCCGCGTACTCTTTATGGACGAGGGGATTGTCGTTGAGGAGAACACGCCGGACAAGCTGTTCAGTGAGCCGAAAAATGAGCGTTTAAAGACATTTTTGTCTAAAGTGCTTTAGATAGGGTCGTCACGAGTATCCAGCCGTATGATTTTGCGATTTATCCGTCTTGCTGACGAAAAAATCATTTAAAATCTGCATGGGTTAACTCATAACGACAATATCTATATTGCTACCAAATAACTATGCACCCAACCTCTTTGTTTTTTTTGACCACCACTATGTTGCCCTCAATCGGAGCACACAAAGTATAACGGGGTCTACAGCTTTGCAATGAACAAAAATCCACATTTCTTTTAAACATTTTATACGAGATTAGTTTGACTTAGTGTGAGGTTAATAGCATTGCTTTGATTCTTTATGGCGTTAACAGTCACTATCGGTACTGAGAATCATATCGCAGTTTTGAGACACATTGTATTCATCAAAATAGCGCCGCTCTCTCGGTATCCATATATTTTTAAAATTTTCAAGGTTGCTCAGCGGTTCTCGCTGTTGCAGCCTTTTTAGTTGTGTCATATCCTCGACGGTCAAAAAGACGGTGAGATTGTAAAAAGGCAAAAATTCCGGCAAACATGAGTAGGTGCCCTCTACAATATATATTTTATTAGGCTCGTGCATTTGTGGTGGCATGAGCTTTTGTGTTTTGCAATTAAAATACTCGGTGTAAAAAGGTTTTGTGCCGTTTAAATTTTGTAAGACCTCTTTTATAAAGCGTTCTTTGTCTATGTTGCCCGCAATTTCACCCGTTCGGCCCTCAAAAGGCACATAGTAATCATCAACACGGAAAAAAGGCGCACCGAGGCTTTGTGACAATGCCTGTGCAAGCGTTGACTTGCCGGAGGCCGCAAAGCCGTCAATTGCGATAACTCTCGTGTCATGCAACTCATTTTGTATTGTGTTAAGTAGAACTCGTATGTTTTTATCATTATCCATGATATGATTTTAACATTTTTTTTGGTGTTTTGCAACCTTGTGTGCGGATTATTTCTAGTTGATGTGATTTGGAGCATTGCCTCCGACGGAGGAGGGGGTTAGTGCTCCAAAATGAAACAAAAATTGTATAATTTAAGTAATTGACACCTAACAGGCATAATATAAAGGTTTTTTAAGTATATATGTTATGAAACTATTAGGTGGGGGATAAAAATATGGAGCTAACAGTGCACAAGGGCAGTATTTTAGCGTATCAAGGCTCGCTCGATACTAGTTTTGAGATGCCTATCGAAACAGAAATTGTCGTACCGGATTACATTGCAGAGGTTTTTAAAATAGTGAAATGTACCGTTACACACACAATTTTTCAAAAAAGCCTTATATCCGGAAAGATTTTGGTGGAGGGATTTCATAAGGTCATGGTGTTTTACCAGACCGAGACCGGCAACGCGCTGTATGAGCTGGAGCAAAAGTTGCCATTTTCCAAATCGTTCGACTACAGGGGGGCACCCTCGGCATGCCAGCGCATTTCCGTTACGGGGCAAAGCGAGTATCTCAACTGCCGAGCCATAAATCAGAGGCGTATAGATATCCGCGGTGCATACAGTATGACTGTCAATGTCGTACCGTTTGACAGCGAGGAGGTTTCCTGTGCAATAAGCGGTGACAGCGTCGAGCAAAAACTTGAAGACATCAACTACACACGCTATCTTGCAACGGTAGATAAGCAGTTTACGACCGAAGCGCCGGTGGATTTTTACGAGCAACCCTCGACGATCCTCTACACGTTGTGTAGCGGCAACGTCATCTCCACCGACATTGTGGGTGAAAAGCTCATAATAAAGGGCGAGGCGAAGATCAACATTGCGTACCTGTCACAAGAGTGCAGTTACATAAAAGAGGTGAAAACGCTGTCGCTAAATCAGGTCATAGACATGGACGGAGATTATATAGATCCGCTTGTTTGCGCTGATATAGAGGTCAGCAATTGCACGATACTCAGCGGCAATGAGGACGAGGGGCTTGCCATATCGGTGACCTGCAATGCAAGCGCACGACTGTACGGCAAATGCAATCAGTTGACGGTAGCAGGTGCATTTTCCACAAAATACAACTATGATGTCACCTACACAGACATGGACATCTTAACGGGTGGAGAGCTGATAAATAGCGAAATAAACGCTTCTGTAACAGCACCGCTCGGTGAGGATTTTGTGGGTATAATCGACTGCTTTGCGGCAACAAACGGTGTAATGCTCAACAATACAGGCGCTTGCACCACTTTGACAGGTAGCGCCTTAATACACCTGATATGTGAAAACGATTTAGGGGAACTTTACTGCTACGACAGCATGTGCGAGTTTCGCATACCGACCATTGGGACGCTAACCGCTGACAGTGTGTATGACATTGTTACAACAGTTCAAAGTGCCACGCCTTCGGTGCTCGGCAAGGATGTAACGGTGGAACTTGTAGTGTCGGCAAACGGCATTGTGTGTGAAAAACAAACACTAAGTGTGCTTGACAACATTGAGATATCACAGACACCTATCGAGCAGGACGGTGCGGCTCTTTGCATATACTTTGCAAGGGAGGGTGAGGCGGTGTTTGACATTGCACAGCGGTATCGCGCCTCTCCCGACGATATAATGAACCACAACAACCTGACAGATGATGTTTTGAAGCAAAAACAGCGATTGATTGTCCCGGTTTAACGTTAGGTTGACATGAATAACATTGGTATCAGTCTTTTATCCCCTCCACAGGTGGGGATAAAAGGCAAAAGAGAAAAACAATCATGTTAGATAGTGTTGACACAAGTATTCAGCAGGCTTGTTTAAGCGATTTTTTCCGCCTTGCCTGACAAAAAAATCGCTTAAAATCTGATCATTTCAACTTGTATCAATACAGCTAACCTAACATGTCAATCTAAATTATAGGAGAGGTTTCAATGGAAAATTTTGATATTTACAAAGACATTGCAGGCAGGACGGGTGGGGACATTTATATCGGTGTTGTCGGCCCGGTGCGCAGTGGCAAAAGCACACTGATAAAGCGGTTTATGGAGCAACTGATACTACCCGAAATAAAAAACGGGGCGTTGAGAAGTCGTACTGTTGATGAACTACCGCAGTCGGCGGCAGGTAAGACAATAATGACAACCGAGCCGAAGTTTGTCCCGGAGCAGGCCATAACCGTAGACCTTGAAAACGGTGCCCATTTCAACGCACGCATCATCGACTGTGTCGGATACATCGTTGACGGCGCAAAGGGGCACATTGAGGACGGTTCGCCGCGCATGGTAAAATCGCCGTGGTACGACCATGAAATACCCTTTAACACGGCGGCGGAAATAGGCACAAAAAAGGTGATATCCGACCATTCCACCATCGGTCTTGTGGTCACAACCGACGGCAGTATCAGCGACATTCCGCGTACGTCGTATCAAGAGGCGGAAGAGCGTGTAATAAGTGAACTGACACATCTGGGTAAACCGTTTGTAGTACTGCTCAACTGCGTAGACCCCACAAGTGAGCGTTCGGTGGCGCTGGCACAGGGTCTTGCCGAGCGCTACAATGTCACGGTGAAGCCGGTAAACTGCCTTGACCTATCGGAAAATGATTTTGCGGACATACTGAAATCGGTGCTGTTTGAATTTCCGGTGAAAGAGATACGAGTGGACATGCCGCGCTGGATAAATATGCTTGACAAAGGACACTGGCTGCAAAAAAGCATATACGACAGCATGCTGGATTTTGCGTGTTCCGTCGAGCATATAAAGGAACTGTCGTCGATAAGCTGTGTTACTGAATGTGACAATATTGATGATTGCTACATCGAGTCGGTTGACCTTGGCACAGGTGTCGTTGAAGTAGGACTGACGCTCGGCGAGGATATTTTCTACCGTGTACTGGGCGAGGAGACAGGTCTTGACATTGTTGATGAGGCAAGCCTCATGCCCTGTATAATTCAGCTTGCAAAGGACAAACGTGAGTATGAAAAGATCAAAAATGCGCTCAACGAGGTGGAGGCCACCGGTTATGGCATAGTCATGCCGACACGCGACGAACTTGTACTGGACGAGCCGGAAATAATAAAACAGTCAGGGCGGTACGGGGTGAAGTTAAAGGCAAGTGCACCGTCGATACACATGATGAAAGCGGTGATAAATACCGAGGTTTCGCCCATTGTCGGCACCGAAAAGCAGAGCGAAGACCTTGTTGCGGCGTTGTTATCGGACTTTGAGGGTTGTCCGGAAAGGATTTGGGAATCTAACATATTCGGTAAATCACTGCACGAGCTGGTCAATGAGGGTCTGCAAAACAAACTTCTACACATGCCGCCGGAAGCGCGCGGCCGTATGCAAGAGACACTGGAACAGATAATAAATGACGGATGCACCGGCCTTGTTTGTATTATTTTGTAGCGGGGTTTTAGTCATTTAAAGGTGTCAGCGCTATCTGATGTGAGATTTTACAATATATATTTTATTTTGGATTACTTCTTATGCCTTTGGTGTTGGAAGTAATCCAAAACTGCTTAAAGACAGGCTGTTTTAGTTTTAAGAGTAAAGTTTTCACATGGGGAATCAGCTACACGCAAACGCTACTAAATCAATTCGCTGTATCCACTACCGAAACAGGTGTGCCTCTCAACCACCGTCACAAACCGATGTCCGGTTATATTTTTATTGCAGTTGTCATTTTATTGTAACTATATTTGTTACTTTATATAAAAAAACAGCACATAATTCATCATATTTCTTTTGTCTTGCATCTTATTATTTTTCTGTAAACATGCTATACTATATAGTGTAGAAATTTAATAACATTTTCTCATAAGGAACTAACGTTTGGAAAAGTATGCAATAAACGGTGGACGCCCTCTTTTTGGCGAGGTCACGATAAGCGGTGCGAAGAACGCCGCCGTCGCGATACTACCGGCCACCATATTATGTAACGGTGTATGTACAATAGAAAATCTGCCGAATATAAGTGACGTCGCTATAGCGGTACACATATTGCACGATATGGGCGCGAAGATTCGCCCTATTGATGAATCAACGCTGGAAATTGACACTCGTTCTGTCTACTGCTCTCAGGTTGCAGACAGGATGGGTCGTCAGATGCGTGCCTCGTATTATTTCATCGGCGCACTGCTCGGTAGGTTTAAAGAGGCGAGCGTCTCAATGCCGGGTGGATGTAACCTTGGCGCACGTCCCATCGACCAACACTTAAAGGCGTTTACAGCTTTCGGTGCGGATGTCAATGTCGAACACGGTATGATTAATGTCAGTGCTGAAAGCTTGCACGGACAGCATGTGTTTTTTGACACGGTGTCGGTAGGTGCGACTATCAATGCAATGCTCGGCGCTGTGCTCAGCGAGGGTGTAACGGTACTTGAAAATGTTGCAAAAGAGCCACACATTGTTGATGTTGCAAACTTTTTGAACACTATGGGCGCGGATGTTCGCGGCGCAGGTACCGATGTCATTAAAATTTACGGTGTGGAGCAGTTGCACAGTTGCACTTATGCCCTCATACCCGACCAGATAGAAGCCGGTACCTTTATGGTTGCCGCGGCGGCCACCGGTGGCAATGTACTGGTAAACAATGTTATTCCTAAGCACCTTGAACCTATAACGGCAAAGTTACAGCTTGCAGGTGTTATAGTTGAGGAATACGACGAGGCGGTAAGGGTGTACCGCAATGACGATATACAGCCGGTCAACATAAAAACACAGCCACACCCCGGCTTTCCCACCGATATGCAACCGCTCATGGCGGTATTACTGACAAGGGCAAAAGGCATATCAATTATTACTGAAGCTATCTGGGAAAACCGTTTCCGTTACGCTGACGAACTTTTGCGTATGGGTGCGAGTATACAGGTTGACGGACGTGTCGCTGTTATCGAGGGTGTGCCGGAGCTGACCTCAGCACCTGTTAAAGCAACGGATTTACGCGCCGGTGCCGCACTTGTTATAGCAGCTCTTTTTACCGACGGCTACAGCGAAATTGAGGACGTCGAGCATATCGAAAGAGGATACGAGTGCTTTGTTGAAAAACTGCGCAAACTCGGTGCGGATATATCTCGTGTCGAAGTGGTGGGCGAGTCTCTGCCGCAGGCGCTTTAAAATTAGTAAATTTGTTTCGTTTTGGGTTACTCCCCTCGTCATCGGCGAGGGGAGTAACCCAAAACACATCATATGAGGAATATAATGGCAAAATTCGCAACGCTTTTCAGCAGTTCAAGTGGCAATTGTGCTTACATACAACAGGACGACAGGCTGTTGCTCATCGACTGCGGTAAAAACTGCAAAGCGATACTGAACGGACTGCACTCGCACGGTCTTTCAATGAGCATGGTGCAAGGCATCCTGCTGACACATGAGCACAGCGACCATATAAGCGCACTAAAAGTGTTGCTGAAACATTACCCCGTGCCGGTTTATGGCGCACAGGCATCGCTCTTGCACCTGTCACGTGCCGAGCTGACACCGCCCTATGCCGAACTTGTACATGTCTCGCCAGAGCAACCGTTCAGCGTCGGAGATTTCCACGTGCAGGCTTTTAAAACCGAGCACGACAGCCTTGCAGCTCACGGATATAAAATAACACTGACAAACGGTAAAACACTTGCTTATGCTACCGATACCGGCGCAATGACACAGGAAATTTTTGATCATTTAAAGGGTTGTAACGTAGTGGCGCTGGAGTCCAACTACGACAAATACATGTTGGAAAACGGCAGGTATCCGGCATATTTAAAACGTCGAATCGCCGGCAAAAAAGGGCACCTTTGCAACGATGACAGCGCGCAAACGGTGCTTAAACTAGCGGCAGAGGGCACTGAGCAGTTTGTGCTTTGCCACCTGAGTAAGGAGAACAATGACCCCGGCAGGGTCAATACGGGGCTAGTCACTGCCTTTGCACAGCAAAAGATTACATTTGGAAATGGTGGTTACAGGATAGCGCCAAAGGATGCACCATGCACACCGGTAGATTTTTAGTTACTGCGCCCACAACTAAATAGTGGATAATCTTAACAGTGATTTTTCCATTTTTTAACGCAAAAGAGCCTTTTTTTGGTGTTGCAGACAGATTCCTCGCCAATCTTTAGTTCATCATACAATTTGGGATGCAATATATGCAAAAAATTAACATACTGTCAGCCGGTAAGCTGTCAAAAAAGTACTACGCAGGGGCTGCCGATGAATACAAAAAGCGCCTGTCTGCCATGTGTAAGCTCGGTTGTATAACTATAAAAGAACGCGGCGAGACAGCGACGGATTTGCAGCGTGAAGCAGATGATTTTCGATCACAACTGCCCAAAAAAGCCTATGTCGTTGCTATGTGTGTAGAGGGCAAACAGTCAGACTCAAAGCAAATTGCCGACCTGCTTTCAACAGCTGCACACAGCGGTAAAGAGCTGTGTTTTATTATCGGCTCGTCAGCAGGACTTTGTGACACACTTAAAAAAGAGAGCGACCTGTGTCTCTCTCTTTCAAAGTTGACCTTGCCGCACCAGTTGGCGCAGGTGGTACTGCTGGAGCAGATTTACCGCGGTTTTACCATAAATAGCGGCACACCGTATCACAAGTAGTGCCAAAGCAACGTCGCCAACTTAAATAGGGTTATTTTCCGGTCTACCCCACGCCGTCGGCGGAGAGTGAACCGGAATATTTGTGGTATTGTTAACAAGACTAATATGTAATAACGGTGGGGGTTTCGATACAGCGATACTGCAATGCCTCCAGTAGATGTTCTTCCTCAATGCTGTCGCTTCCGTCGAGATCAGCTATAGTGAGTGAAACCTTTAACACCTTGATATAACCTCGTGCAGACAGTGAAAGGTGCTCAAACGCCTCACTCATAATCTGCTCGGCGGCAGGGGAGAGGGGGCATATTGTTTTTAGCAATTCGCCGGGGATATCCGAGTTGAAATGCACGCCGGTCTGTCCAAACCGGGCCTCTTGTCGTGCCCGCGCCGCCACAACGCGCTGCAGGACGGATTTGGAGTTTTCGCTCTGCTCACGTTTAGTACTGAGCGACTTATAGTCGACGGGGTCTACATTGACATGTAGGTCAATCCGGTCGGTCAGGGGGCCGGAAAGCTTGTTCAAATAGCGCAGTACAGCGTGTGGGGGACAAGTGCAGGGTCTTGTCGGGTGTCCGTTGTAACCACAAGGGCAAGGGTTGGTGGCGGCTATCAGAATTGTCCTGCACGGAAAGGACACGTTGCCGCTAACCCGTGAAACGTTGACAACTCCATCCTCGATAGGCTGGCGAAGTATCTCGATGGCATCGCGCCTAAATTCCGCAAGCTCGTCTAAAAACAGCACACCGTTGTGCGCGAGCGAGATTTCTCCCGGACGAGGGTTACTGCCACCACCGGCAAGTCCTGCCGCCGACACCGAATGGTGTGGCGCTCTGAACGGCGGTTGCGTGACAATTGGTGTGTCCTTTGAAAGCAGTCCGGCAATGGAATATATCTTTGTTACCTCCACCGAGTGCTCAAAAGACAGCGGCGGAAGAATGGAGGGCATACGCTTGGCAAGCATGCTTTTGCCGGAGCCGGGGAAACCGACCATCAGCATATTGTGCGCCCCTGCCGCGGCAATCTCAAGTGCGCGACGTGCAAACAACTGTCCCTTGACCTCGCTTAGGTCGGGGATATGCTGTGCAGTCTGATACTCTGTAAAACTAAATACTTCCGGTTGCAAAAAAGGTTGTTTCAGGTGCTCGATAAGCTGACTGACGTGACTGATAGCAAAGATATCAATCCCCTCCACAACACATGCCTCATGCGCATTTTCCTGTGGCAAAAACAGGCTTTTTATGCCGCTTTCTTTAGCGCTGAGTGCCATAGAAATTGCACCTTTAATAGGACGTAGCTCACCGTTAAGGCTGAGCTCGCCCACGAATCCGCTGCTTGTAAGGTCTGCTTTTAGTTGGTTTGATGCCTTTAAAAGCGCAAGCAGTATAGGCAGGTCGTAAACAGGACCGCTTTTTTTGACGTCGCCGGGCGCAAGATTTACCGTTATCCTGCTGACAGGGTACTGAAAACCCAGATTTTTTAAAGAGGAACGCACTCTGTCACGCGACTCCTTTACCGCGCTATCCGGCAGACCTACAATCTCAAACTGTGGTAGACCACCGGAAATGTCCGCCTCCACTATCACTTTATAACCGTCTAAGGCGCATACTCCAAAACTTGTAATGTTTGCGTACACGGCGCACCTCCGACTTTTTTACACGCAATGTCAAAAATTTTGTTCTGGCGGAACTGTCTCATTTGTGAAAATATTGTCAGCTTGAGCAAAAATCTGATATGTTTTGTAAGGCTTACCTTCCGGTGGGGGGAGCAATACAAAAGGAACGAGTATTGTACAACTTGACATTAGTGCAACAGTATAAGTCTTAACATTGCTTATCATGTGGTAATTATACAAAATATATTACAATTTGTCAATATTAATGTAAAATGTGAGCAGATAATAGTGGTTGACCTTTATATTTCATAACCCCCCGCCGGAGGGCGGGGGGTTAATAATGTAAATTGCCGGTAGAAACAAACATCGCCTATTGTCTTAAACGTTTATATCTTTAAAGTATAGTCTCCTTGCTTGATAGCACCCGCCTTGCGCATAAGTTCGCTGACAAGCAGTGACACCGCCGCCGGAATGATAATTACGATAACCAAAAGTCCTATGTAATCCAGTGCGCCGGGGGTTTTGGCCACCTCACCGGCGAGCAGTGCCGCCTCAGATGGGGAAAACCAGCCGGAGATGACCCCTATTGGACCGACAAGACCACAAGTGCCCATGCCGGAGGATATTGGTGAGCCGTTCATTTTTAAGTTAAAAAGCACCGTGGCAACAGGGCCGTTTATGACAGAAGCCACCACCGGCGGAACCCACAGTATTGGTTTTTTTAACAGGTTTGGCAGTTGTAGCATAGAGGTGCCTATGCCTTGACTTGCAAGACCGCCAACACCGTTTTCCCTAAAAGAGCACACCGCAAAGCCGACCATATGCGCACAGCAACCGGCAAGTGCCGCACCGCCGGCAAGCCCTACAAGTCCGAGGGCGGCGCAGATAGCCGCCGAGCTTATCGGCAATGTTAGCGCTATACCTATTATAAGTGATATGAGTATGCCCATGATAAACGGTTGCATTTCGGTTGCCCACATTATTATGTTGCCGACCGCAGATGCTGCCGCGCCTACCGGTGGAGCTATCAACGTCGCTATTGCTACACCCGACACTATTGTTACTGCCGGTGTGACGATAAGATCAACAGGGGTACGCTTAGAGACAAGCTTGCCACAGAATACCGCGAACAAAACTACAAAATAGACCGCTAAAGGGCCACCTGCACCGCCGAGCATCGATGCCGCATGCCCTACGGCGGCGGCGGAAAACAGTACAAATGGTGGTGCTTGCAGTGCGTAGGCTATCGCTACACCCATCGCCGCGCCCTGCACCTCTCGGCAGTAGACCGCCAGTTGCGACAGCAACTCTATGCCGGTGAGTGTGCCGAGTGTGCCCAGTATCGTGCCTATCAATAGAGAGGCGAACAAGCCCTGTGCCATACCTGACAGCGCCTTGATGCCTATTCTATCAAAAGAAAACTCTATGTTTTGTGCCGTAAAAAATTTTCTCATAAATGCCTCTTTCTTGCTTTCAGTTATTGAAAGTTGGTTATCGGCAGCCTGCCATTCATATTCCCCGACCACCGGCTGGGAATTATGACTGGCAGAAAGACAGACAACGGATTTTTTTAAAACAAAGTCGCTTTTAAATACTTTCGTTAAGCGCTGTCAGCATGGCGTGCCGCTCATCCCAAAGGCGCTGTGAAAGGTCAACATAATATTTGTGGGGGTGCTCAAAGCGCAGTACTTCATCCCACAGGTGGGCGATGCTGTGCTCGCAGTGGCGGCGGATATCCTTTATGTCAGGCAGGTCGTAACACAGCGTTCCACGATGATATATTTTTTGCTGTAGCGGTTTTATCGTGTAGTTTGTAAATGTGCGCTTTTTCCATGTCTCAATAGGATCAAATAACGTGAGCGGTGCTTTGTAGTCTATCTGTTCATCGTGAACACACAGTAAATCCGCCTCGGCAAAGCCTGTATTACCGTCGTACACGCGATACACCTTTTTGAGGTGCGGTACCGTCATCTTTTCAATGGTTTCGCTAAGCTTTATTTTCGGCTTGAAGGTCTGCCCCTGTTTTAGTGCGACGAGCTTGTAAACACCGCCGAACACAGGGTCGCTTTTTGCCGTGATGATATTTTCACCGATACCGTAACCGTTGACTGCGGCGTTTTGCAGATGCAGGTCACGGACGATATACTCGTTAAGTGAGTTGCTGGCTATTATTTTCACATCACAAAAACCGGCCTCGTCTAAAACCTTACGCGCCTTTTTGCTGATGTAGGCGATATCGCCGCTGTCGATCCTTATCGCAGAGGGACGTTTACCCATCGGGAGTAGTACCTCGTTAAAGCATTTTATGGCAGCGGGCAGACCACTGCGCAGTGTAGAATAGGTGTCGACCAGCAGGACACAATTGTCGGGATAGGTGCGTGCATAAGTAGCAAATGCCTCGTATTCACTGTCGAACAGCTGTACCCAACTGTGCGCCATCGTACCGCTTACCGGTATGCCGAACATCTGTCCTGCCATGATGTTGCTTGTGGCGGAGCAACCGCCTATGTAAGATGCGCGCGAGCCGTAGTTTGCACCGTCGTACCCTTGAGCACGCCGCGCCCCAAACTCCATGACAGGACGACCCTCTGCCGCGCGAACAACCCTGTTTGCCTTGGTGGCGACAAGTGTCTGGTGGTTGATACCACAAAGCAAAAGTGTCTCGATAAGTTGTGCATGTACGACAGGTCCGATAACGGTGACCAGTGGCTCGCCGGGGAAAACAGGTGTGCCCTCCGGCACGGCAAACACCGAGCACGCAAACTTAAACTGTTTTAGGTATGTTAGAAAACTCTCGGGGAACAGCTTCAAAGAGCGCAGATACTCGATATCCTCCGGCTCAAAGCGCAGATCCTCAATAAGCTCCACAAGTTGCTCAAGACCGGCCGCTATGGCAAAACCACCGCCGTCCGGCACACGTCGAAAAAACATGTCAAACACCGCAATATCATCGGCGCGACCGCTTTCGATGTAGCCGTAGGACATGGTGAGCTCGTACAAATCCATAAGCATGGTTATGTTGCGTCGTCTTGTGATATTTTTCACTGTGTTTTCTCCTATCACCTTTTTTGCTTTTTACGCGTCATTCTGCGCCGATGTCGTTGCAAGGCGCGTATATAAAGTGCAATATAAAGAACAATAAGCAGTCCTATAACCGCCATAATCGCAATAAATGTAGAGGATGAGAAGAACGCTATGACTACGTCCATGTAGTACAGCATGTTACTACGCTGAAGACTTTCCGCCGCCAGCAACTCCGCACGTCCGAGCACCTCCTCGCCCTGCATGACGACGACGGAACCTATGACGTCTCCCTCCTTGACGGGGGCCTCGACAAACTCAGGTATTTCGTATATTCGCTGTATTGAGTCGACGTCCTCCTCATTTGGCACTAGTGAATATATGCTGTCGGTCAGCTCCAGTAAAAGCGTGTCGGACTCAGCGCACCATTTTACCGGTATCTGTTCGACAGGCTTACCGCCCTCCATTATCGCCTTCACGGAAAAGTTGTTGTAAACCCAGTTATATATGTCCGCGGTTATGTCAAAAGCCGGTTTTGCGGACAGAGGCTCCCCGGCGGCATTTTCGCCCTCATACGACGCACCCATGACGACCAGCAGATAGTTTTCGCCGTTCTGGCTTGCCGTTGAGATGAAATTGTGCCCTGCCTCGGGCAGTGTGCCGGTCTTGATACCGCTGACATAATCCTTGTAGTAAACGCTGTATTCGTCCATCATCGAGATGGTGGAGACAAGTATGCGCTCGCTCGCGTGCATGTTGTTCGCCGGAATTGTGTAGCGCGAGGTCGATGCCGCCTCCATAAAACCGGGAGTTTCGATGGCCTGCATTGCAATAAGTGCAAGGTCACGTGCTGTTGAATACTGTTGTTCATGGTGCAGACCGTGTGGGTTTGTAAAGTTTGTGTTTGTACAGCCCAGCTCCTGTGCGCGCGCGTTCATCGTGTCGACAAATGCAGGTATATCGCCGCCGGAAAGATAGTCTGCAACAATAGAAGCCGCCTCGTTGGCGCTTTGCAGTAACATGGCGTAAAGCAGTTGCCGCGGCGTTATCTCCTCGCCCTGTTTTATGTCCGCTGTCGAGACGTTTATGCCGACAAATTCATCATAGATGTAACGTGGTGCCACCACCGTTTCGGCATCAAGGTCGGGTGTCTGCTCCAGCAACAGCATGGAGGTCATAATCTTGACAAGTGATGCTGGCGGTCTTTTTGTGTCGGCATTTTTTTCGTATACGACGCGTCCGCTGTCAAGATTTATCAAAAGAATACTCTCGGCGGCAGGCTCAAACTCAGGCTCATATACCGCAAAGACGGACATACTACCCAAAAGAACAACACTTAAAAGCAGAGATATAAATTTTTTCATGTACACCTGTTATGGAGTAAAACGGTAAAATGCTAGCACAGAACGGTTACATATAGGTTAATCTATGTTGCTCGCCACTGCCTCATCGCTTGGAAGGTTGCTTCGATTTGCTATGATAAAGCGCGGTCTTTTTTTTGTTTCAAGGTATATTTTTCCTATATA
>CAYJFU010000045.1:13896-14177 GCA_964369445.1 uncultured Oscillospiraceae bacterium
TTCCGATGCAGAGCAGTTGCACGCCACCCATAAAGAATATGGCAAAGGTGGTGCTGCTCCAACCGTCTATAGTGCTCCCGAAAAAGTACTGCACGAGCGTCCAGAGAGCTCCGACAAAACCGGCAAGCGCTATAAGAGAACCGAGGGTGGTGATAAGGCGCAACGGTTTGTTGGAAAGACTTGTCATACCGTCAAGTGCAAGCGAAATCATTTTGGAGAGCGGATAGTGACTTTCGCCGGCGATGCGCACATTGCGTTTGTAGCCGACGGTGGCGCTTTTG
>CAYJFU010000045.1:14199-18361 GCA_964369445.1 uncultured Oscillospiraceae bacterium
TAAGCCGATAGTCGGCATGGTTAAACACCGTCTTGGCACCCAGCGCCGTTAAAACCTTGTAAAAACTCTCGGCGGTGAACCTTTTAAAAAACGTGTCGGTGTCGCGGTTGTCACGCACGCCGTACACGATGTCGCACCCCTGCTTGTAGTTGTCGACAAATGCGTCCATAGCGTTTATATCATCCTGACCGTCACAGTCAATGGATATTGTCACATCGCAATGTTTTTGAGCCTCATACAGACCGGCAAGCAGTGCGTTTTGATGCCCGCGGTTGCGCGAAAGTGCGATGCCACTGAAGTGTTCGTCCTGTTCGCTCAACTGCTTTATTATAGTATAAGTGTTATCACCGGAGCCGTCGTCGACAAACAGGACACGGCTTTTGTCGTTTAGCTGTTTGTGCTCAATGAGGTGCAAAAGTTTTGCCAAAAACATCGGTGCGGTTTGCGGCAACACTTCCTGCTCATTATAACAAGGTATAACGATATAAAGTATAGGTTTCAAAGGCAACCCTCAATGCAAAAAAAACAATATGCGGTCATTATACCATAAAGTCACGACAATGGCAACGAAATTTGATGAAAGAAATAACGCAGTTTGTCTTAATATTCGGCAAAATATCCGCACGACAGCTATTATAATATGCAATAAGCGGTAAAGAATTGTTGACCTGCACTTGTTTATGCAGTTCCAGCACCTATAAGTAGAAGAATATATTCCCGCACACTCCTCCCACCGACGGCGGGGGATTAAGCGGGAATGTTCCCCTAACGGGAAGGAACTGTTGCAATCCAAAACGCATCATCCAAAATAAAAAACGTGTGGGTTACAATACTTAATCAATTATTACAATGTAAAAAACAGGAGGTCAAATATGGGCACGGCGGTGCAGGCAGTTTTTGCTAAAAACAAAAGTTTAATCTACAAAGCAATACCTCTATTGTTGCAGTTGGCGGTTGGGTTGTTCGGTTACCTTGCGGCACCGGCACCGCTGTTTGGCAACCTGTACCCAATGGGTGTTGCTGTCGCACTGGGTGTGAGAAACCACTATGCTATAACTGCCGCGGCAGGTGCAATACTTGGGTATTTTGTCCACCTTACGGGTATGCAGGCACTGCAATACTCCATCGCTATAGCCGTCACGTTGCTGTTGCGTCCGCTATTAAACAGGATAGCAAACCGCAACGTAATGCTGGTGCTCCTGCCTTTGGTTGCCGGACTTGTAACGTTACTTATATCCTTCCTCTCGCCGGTGATGGGCGGCAGTGCCACCGACATGTTCAGCACGGTGTGCGAAGTACTGCTCTTTTCGCTTTTTGCGTTTATGATAGGACTTTTGCGCGGTGAAACGGTAGAGCCGGACAACATATCCGAACTGTCGGGTGAGGGGCGCGCTTCGCTTGTGTTTATTTACATGGCACTTGTCATCAGTGTTATACAACTTAGCTTTATCGGCCTCACTTTCGGAGTTATACTTGGCGCATTGTCGCTGTGTGTGATAGGCTACAGCTTCGGTGACCGACTTTGTTCGCTTTTTTCCGTTGCCTGTCTTACGGCTATCTGCCTCACTGCGCCGGATATGGTACACGTTGCAGTGGGTCTTTCGGTTGCCGGACTTTTTGCCGGTCTCATGTGTAGAGGGGATCCACTTGCAACGGCACTACTGTTTTTCGGTTGCAGTGTCTTTGGCATCATCATTGCCCCCGGTAGCACCGCCGCCACCGCCTTTATATTTGAAATGTTGACCGCTGCCACGATATTTATACTTATACCAAAATCAATTTTGTCGGTGTACTTTCTGCGCAAAGGCGTATACAGCAGTGACCTTGTGACCGCCCACCTGTCACGTCGGCTGTGCAGTTATGCTGACGCATTGGGAGAGATAAATGAGATAGTCAACGACGTATTTTCCCGCACCAAAAGACATAGCACCTCGGCGCTTGCAATAGATTACGTCGAAAAACAGTGCTGTAAAGGGTGTTCTTCACACAACCTGTGTTGGGTTATATATTCCAGTGAGACCGTCAGCAGTATGCGCCACGCCCTCACAGTTATCTCACAGCAGGGGAGTATAGGCCCTATGTTTATGAGTGAGATATTTCAAAACAGGTGCCCAAAAGTGCCACAGCTGTGCTCGACACTGCACAAAGCGCACTCACTGGCGGTGACAGATAGAGCGAAAAACTCAAAATCCGACTACATGCGCTCGGCACTTTCGGAGCAGTTCAGCGCCATAGGGGATGCGTTGTCGCGGCTTGCCACCGAGATACACCGCGAGGACATCATGGACAGCGCCCTGTCGGCAAAGCTGACAAGTACGCTCAAAGAATTGGGTTTAAGTCCGCTACAGTGCAGTGTTATACAGGACAAAGCCGGCAGAATTCGCGCCAGTGCACGTTGTTGCCGCGTGTATCTTGATAAGACACAGCGAAATATTTTAACGCAGGAAGTAGGCAATGCCCTGAGCTGTAACATATTGCCGTGCACCGTTCAGGATGTAGACACCGTGACGGTACTGGAGTTTTACGAGTGCGCCGCCATGACGGTGGAGTTTGCCATCGGAGGACGTGCAGCGGATGCAAGCGGAGTTAACGGAGACATCCTCAAAACATTCTGCGATGACTACGGCAACGCACACGCTATACTCAGCGACGGCATGGGCAAGGGCAAAGGCGCCGCAATAGAGGCAAGCGTGGCGGCAGTACTTACATCCAAATTGCTGTGCGCAGGCTTTTCAGGACGAGAGGTGGCACGGCTGGTCAACGTGGCTCTTTCGCTTAAAGCCGACGAGGAGGCAGGCGCTACACTTGATATATTCTCGGTCAACCTCTACACGGGTGAGGGGAAAATGTACAAAGCGGGCGCGGCACCTACCTATTTGATAAGAGGCGATGAGGTGCAAAGGATAGACGCAGTTACCCTGCCGGTAGGCATATTGAGCGGTGTTATCGGCAGTGAAATTCCGCTGCAACTCAGCATGTCGGACATAATTGTAATGGTATCCGACGGCACACTCGGGGATAATCCGCGCTGGCTGAGTGATGTGCTCAACAACACAAAACTGGACACGGCGAAGCAACTTGCCTGCGAAATAATAAAAGCCGCACACAGACGGGATGCAAAGTCAAACCGCCCGGACGACATGTCGGTAATAGTGTTAAAGATGATCCCGGCGGCATTTGTGCACAAGCGCAGGTCGGTACCACAACACGAGCAACTGGAGCAAGAGCTTAAAAGCGCGGTTTAGGGTAGGGGAGTATTCGTAAATGTTTATCTACATCCAACCACCGAAAAATGTTAGTTTGTGGGTGACAAAACACAGTGCGGTAGCTGTCAGTGTTGCAGCTAACATCTGCTTTACTGATTGAAACAGCAACACTATTGTAGCAATAAGCAGGATGAGTTCAAAAAAGTTTTTAAGTCCTACCTGCCACAGGTCAAAGGTAAATGCCTGTCGCATCATAAAGTAGATGATAAGTGACGAAATAGCTACTGCAAATACACCCTTGCCCTTGGCATACCAACACAGAAAAGCCATAATAGGGGATATGACTATAAATCCTATCCACATCATGACGTAGGTAAAGGGGAAAAAGCCCATAAAAACGGCTGTGTATACATAATAACTGGCTATCATTCCGGACAAAAACAGTACGGTGTTGATAACGGCACGCCCGGGCGATGAGCTGAAGTAGGATATAACCGATCCGGCAAACATCCAAATACCGATACGCGAGAGAAAATCACGCAGGTTTAGGGCATCGTATATAGCAGGTAGCACGCCGGAAGGGATCTCGTCAATTATCTTTGCGATAACGCCGATGACAACCCCGGCCAGAAGTATAGAGACGGAGTGCAATATTTTTTTTGTTATCGGTCTTTTGATGGGCGACCGCACCGCACTTAAATACTCTTTCACATCACCTGAAAAACAATTATTACATTTTGACTGTTATTTTATCATAATGTTGTATTTTTTTCAAGAGGGCATTTAAATTGACAATAAATGCGTTGTGCAAATGTAAAAAAAGGTGACACTTTATCACCCGAAAAAACAATATGAAGGTAAAGATAGCGCTCAAAAATCCCCCTCACAGAGCCGAGCTACAGGTGAAGAGCGCAGGGTGTGTTGGCGAATTTATTACATCGCCACATGAATAGTTG
>CAYJFU010000046.1:0-10147 GCA_964369445.1 uncultured Oscillospiraceae bacterium
CTCTTGTATTGCGCTGGAATAGTTAACGATATCCTGTGTCAAGCTTTCCTGCTCTGTCGCAAGCTTTTCTACCTCTTTGAGCACGCCATCGTATTTGCCCAGCACCCCTTTTATCAGCGTGTTGACTTTGACAAAGTTGCTGTCAAAGGTGATATCAGGCAGTAATTTTGCAAGTTCATCCAGTGTGTCGCTCTCCTGTAGCACCTTAAAAAACTCTGCGCTCGTCTGTTTAAAGTCAACAAAGTCCGGCACAAACGTTACCTCTTTAAAATTATCAATTTTTTTGTAGATATCCGACAAGTTACCCAGCGAATCATTTATAAAATTTTGTGTGTTTGGCGCGGTGCTTTTGAAATCATCTTTTCTGTTTTTTTTGTTAAAAACACTCCTAAAAAGCTTCATCTACAGCCCTCCTCTCCTGTGCCTACAAATTTTGAACAGTAAAAAGCATTTATCTTTTGCCTTTCACCTCGCGATTTTCACTCGCAGTTCATATGTAGTAATTTAATTTAAAAAATCATCACGTTTTCCGGTAGAAATTCCACCTGTCTGCTTTGTTGTCAACCGGAATACAGGCAGTATTTCGGGGTTTTCCACCTCGATGGGCGAAATCTACACTCAGACGCTTTGTGACGTTTTTCAAGCTAAACAACTATACTATAGTATGTGGATGTTAGATATTTAGTGCTATTGTATCTGCTTCCCGCATATTATGTAAACGATACACAAACCAAAGGAGATTATCATGGGTATGCCAAAATTCCCCGAGCGAGAAAAGTGTCCCGAAGTCAGTACCGTTGTCATGCAGATTATTGAATCGGTAGCGGTGGAAGAGCTTGCAATAGCGCACATTCTCAACGCAGAGGGGGAAAAGCTTCAGGAGTTTGTAAAAAAATACGCATGTACGGATATATCAACAACACAGTTTGACAAAATAGGCAAAAACACGACCACACTCGTTAACAGCCTTATTGTAAAGGAGTGGATACTGCTAAATAAACTAAACTCGGCAATGGATATTTATAGCACTCTTCAAAAGGAAAAGGATGACTATAGACCGTATTGTCCAAAGTGCAAAAACTTTGATGTGCCAAGGTAGCGTTTAAGCCGAGGGTGACAACCGCAGCAAAACTTTTCAAACCAACCCTCATTAAAGAAAGGTGACGATATGGCTTTGTTAAATGTAGCAGTCGACAAAACCGCCGTTAATTACACGCAGACGTTTGATATAACGCTCAACGCAGGTTTTAGCGGCATAGAGGGCGACATTGCCGATGCCGAGATACGGCTGATTTTTCCCTCATACATCGACGTAACGCCGGGTGTCTTTGGAAAGCCGGTGCAAAGTGTCGACAGCGTAGCAGTACCGGAGGGAACACTTATCACGTTCCGATTCGGGCGCATAACCGATCTCGGCGTGTCGGTGCAACTGAGTTTGAGCGCGCAATTTACACCCGACGCTGAAAATTTTACGGAATTTATCTGCGAGGTCTCGCTTTACATAGACGGTGTGAGCACGCTTGTGGCGCAAGCACTGCCGGTTAAGCTTGAGGCTGTAGCGATATTTGTTTTTAAACATGAGATTATCCTGCCGCAAGTGGGTCCCTCTCCCGGAAGTGAAATCTATTACAAGGTGACACTGGAAAATATAAAGGATTTAGGTGTGTCTATTTCCGATGTAGTGTTTAACCTGCCCGGCACCGAGGACATAACAATTGATACGGAATTCGCGATAGTGGGCAAGGATGTATCCTCCTCCTTTGCGGATAAAAGCGCTGACGGGATCATAGGTGCGGTTGTCGACAACGAGGTGCTGTTTAACATACCGACCTACAGAGGCCAAAAATACGAGTTTATCTACAAAGCGGTAATAGGCACAAGCCGCGGTGTGGGAGAGGAGCTGAGCACGGTTGCGACGCTTAACTTTGACGGCGAAGCACAACAAAACCACGAGAACAAAATAACCCTCACGATGCCAATTTACAATCCGTCTTTGTGGCTTTACGGCCCTGATTACACACTGCCGGATGAATATATCTGTTACAAATACCGTGTTGAAAACAACGGAAACCGCGTGATGTCGGATTGTGGGTTTACAATAACAATTCCTGCCGAGGTGGATATTTACCGATTTACCACCGGAACATTTTATATAGCGGCGATAAAAGAGGATGTGTCGTTTGAATACACAATCGGCTACACAACCGTAGGTGGTGCGACCGGCACGCTCGGCCCCTACAATACCGCCGTCAACAATGTTGTTAATGCCGAGCAGTTTGTGCAGACGGGTGATGCCGTGGCGACACTGACCTGGAATATTGCTGTGTTCGGCATTGGCGTGAAGCACCGCAACACAGCTTTGATGTTTGGCACTGTAAAGAGTGATACGTTGTTGCAGTCGACACTGACATGCGACCTGCTGGTTGACTATCAAAAGCAGGAGGATGAACCCGCACAGGCGAGCAGAGAAACAACCTGTATTGTGGAGGATATCTGCGTACTGCGACCAAAGTTGACGACAAGTGTAGGTGATGCCAATCTGCGTCCGGGCGACAAATTTCGCTACAATATAAATGTAAACTGCACCTCCTCACGCCTTAAAAACCCTATAGTCGCGGTGCTGTTACCGAGCGAACTCCTGTACAATGGAGATGTAAACTTTGGTTACAGCGACATCTTTGGTGCGATAAATCCCACACTGCCACCGGCAGAGGTTGTCGCCGACTTTACCGAGTCCGCGCAGACCCTTGTGAAGTTTGAATTTTCTGGGGAGTACGCGTTTGCGTTTCGTCAGACGGCAGTGCTTAATATAAGTTTTGAAGTGACGGTGGCGGTGGGCGCTTTGGGCACTGTCAGCGCATTTGCTATACTAAACACCGGCATGAGCACCGGTTTTATACCCGGCTCCGGCGCGGTTTTTGACGACATCTATGGTGTGACGGACACTCAGGTAAGCAGCAACGGTTACGCCAAAAGCAACATTCGCAGTAATACAGTGATATTTTTTGTAAGTGTGTCCTCGGATAAAAAGATAAAGGGCGCACTGGATGATGTTTACATAGAAGAACCGAGTGTGGCAAGGACTTATGAGGGCGGCAAACTGCAATACCTTATAACGCTTAAAAACACCGGCAATGCGACGCTTACAGACATCGAGCTTATAGATATACTGCCGCATGTGGGGGACACAGGTGTGATACAAACTGCAAGCGCGCGAAACAGCGAGTTCCCGGTGTACAATATAAGCGAAATCGCCGCAAGTGTTATGCCACAGGGCACTGATGTAGGGATGTTAATAAGCTACAGCACCGACAAAAACCCAAAACGGTTTGGTGGCAATTTTAACACGATAGGTGATGTCGACGATTGGCAAGCGGAACTACCGGATGACAGCACAGAACTGCGAGCTTTTAGGGTCAGTGCACCGGGTCTGCTACTTGCGCCGGCACAGTCGCTACAGGTACTTGTCAACGCGGTGGTGCCGGTTGGTGTCACAGAGGGACAGGTAGCTTGGAACACCTTTGCGGCGGACGTAGCCTATTTTGATGAGCAGGACACAAAAAAGCGCCTGCTTGCAGTAGAGCCGGAAAAGGTAGGGGTCTCCATCCGATTACCGAACGAGGATACGGTGCGCATAGGCGGCAGTGTGTGGCACGATGCAAACGCGGACGGCTACTGCACACAGGATGAACCGTTTGTTAACGATATAGGTGTAGCGTTGTTGGATCAAGATCTACAGTTTGTCGATGCTGTATTTACCACACCGAATATAAGCGGCGAACAGGGTAACTTTTTATTTTCCAACCTTCCCCAAGGCAAATACTATCTCAAATTTTACATAGACACCGCAAAACACAAGTTTACGCGTGTGCGCTCGGGCGGTGACAACACCAGTGCCGCCAACCCCAAAACAGGATTAACCGCACCGATAGACCTCACCGGCGAGCCCACACAGGTTTACTTAAAAGTTGGCATTATGGACAAAAGTATATTTTCAATCGATACGATAATGAAAATCAACAACGACGCGCGCAGAATGGTGCGTGACGTTATAAAAAATCAGATGCTAATAGTTATGAAACAAGAAAACCTGCTGGAAATAATAGAAGATGCTCCGCGGTCACAACAAAATCCTTAACCAGCAAAATTCAAGTTTAAACGCAGAGATTTTATGTAAAGCTATTGCGTTTTGATGCAGATTTTAATAGGTTGTTCTACACTATCAGCCACCTTTAATATTTGACAAACACCCTCAAACTCTGTATTATATCCTTGTACATGGTTTGGGGGTAGTTTTTGTGCTCAGCTTCATAAAAAAAATTAACATACGTAAAAAAATATTTTTATCGTTGTTTTTTTGCTCGACAATCCCGATGGTTATATTATCAGTTGTCATAATAAATCAAAATATAGATGCCACAAAAACAAACGCTGAATTAGCACAAAGTTATGTTGACAGCACCTTGTACGACATAATTTACAACGAGGTAAAATATCTCGACAACGTATCTTATAACGTGCATGAGTACTACCTTTATATGGATGAGCTTATTAACGGCAGTACCGATATACGTCCTCAGTCCAGCATTTTGCTATCCGAAATACTGGTGGATTACTCCCTCACCCAACAGAACCACCGGCTTATAAGTATTTATTTTTACGATGCAAATTATAACCTGCTCGACTACGACTTTTACAATCGGCCGCTTGGATTTGACCTTGAACAGCAGACAATACCCTCACAGCTTGACAGGTATCTCACGCAGCAAAACAGCCGTGAAAAACAGTTGTTTGTCGTTTACGATGAAAACTACAACCGTGAGGTGGTTAAATATTTTTACCCCATTGTGCATCGCAACGTTCTAATGGGTCATTTTTGCTACAACATAGAACTGGACTATTTTCAAGAACTCATGGAGGAGCACAACCGTTTTGACAACGGCAACATCCAACTTGTAATGACAGAAAATAACACGGTCGTCTACTCCACCGACGGTGATGGTGTGGGAGCTACTTTTGATGACAAAGTGGGATTTTATGACAGGATGGTCAGCACGGACATACAGGGAATAGGCATTAAAATTTATTATACTTACACCATCAGTCCGCAGATGATACTGTCCTATTATGTTGCGATATTTGCACCCATTGTCGCCCTTTTGCTACTAATCGTTATCTCGATTGTTTTCAGTTGGAACATTACTACGCCTATAATTCTGCTCAGCGAAAGTGTGAAAAAGGTCAGTTACGGCGACTATGATGTTCATGTTAACATAACTTCACAGGACGAGATAGGTGACCTTGCCACCTCCTTTAACGCTATGACAAGGCGAATACGCGATTATATTCACATCGAAATGCAATACAAGCTAGACCTTAAAACCGAGCAAATCCACACCATGCAGGCGCAGATAAATCCGCACTTTTTGCACAACACCCTACAGACCATATCCAACCTTGCAGTGACAGGCACAGCGGAGGATGTGGGTTTTGTGTGCAAAGTTTTAAGCGATGTTTATACCACCATAAGGCAGGAGATTGTCAACGTCCGCAACTACATGATAATAATTTCAAAATGCTTTCAAAATGACATTGATTTTAAGGTGAAAAACGCATTTGATATTCTTGACTTATATGTTCCGAAATTTATATTGCAACCCATTGTGGAAAACGCTGTTTTACACGGGCTACAAGGTTATAAAGACGTGCCGGTTAAAATGCTGATGGTGCTTTTTGAGGTGTCACAGGACGAGCTAATCATTAAAATAGAGGATAATGGGCGGGGGATACCGAAATCCGAAGTGGATAAAATAAACTGTAAATTGCAGGGCAAAGGGCAGACCAATTTTCGCAACGACAGCTGCAGTATAGGCATACACAATGTTCAACAGCGGATACGGATGCTACAAGGCGTAGATTACGGTTTAACAATAAGCAGTGAACACTCTGTGGGCACATCTGTGAGTTTTAAGCTAAAGTTGCTAAATGTGCTACCACCTGACAACAGCGGTGATCCTGATAGATAGTATTAACACAATTAAAGATATGTAGAATTTAAGCCATGTTTTCTTTTGAAAAAAAACGATAATCACCTTTGTCAATTATGAAATTTAATGACGCAGTAATGCATAACAAGCACTATAAGTGATCAGCTTAACACCTAGCCAACATTGATTAAGTAAAATTGCATAATAAACTTACTTAAATTTATGCTATTTTGACTAAAGAATCCCAAAACATATGAATATTTTAAACATTTTCCCTAAATTCCTCACATGTACAACCACTGCAAATTGTGTTAAAATTATGGACATCGGATAAGAGGAGTGTTGATAAAAACACAACAACCAATCAATGCCGAAAGTAGTAAAAGGAGAAGAATTTATGTTTGATGTTTTAAACAGTACACTGAGAGATTTTGGCAATGTTTTTGAGGGTGGCAATCAACTGGGCGTTTTCACAACACCGGATCGTGTGGAAAAGGAGTGCGATGAGGCAATCCGCTACAACTACCGTTCGTTTGTTGTCTGCAATAGCTATGTAAAGCTTGCGAAAAAATTACTCGAAAACACAGGCGTACGCGTCTGCGGCGCGTTTTCCTATCCGCTTGGCAGCATGGACATTAAGGCGAAAAAATATGAACTTGCACAACTGGTTGAGTTTGGCTGTGACTCTGTTGACGGCGTTGTCAACCACTGCTACCTTAAAACAGGCGAGCACAATGCATTCCAAGAAGAGCTGACTGAGCTTACAGAGTACGGCAAATCACTGAAAAAAGACCTTGAAGTTAAGTTCATTGTTGACTGCGGCTACGTAACCGATGAAGAACTTATATTCGCCGCAAAAGCAGTTAAAGCCGCAAAGGCAGACTACTTTAAAACCGGCACAGGCTGGTCCGAGACTTCCGGTGCAAGCCGCCATCAGATAAAGCTGATACGTGAGACGGTAGGCCCTGATTTCGGTATAAAAGGCACAGGTATGCTCACCATGTCCGCCGCAGGTGTTGTGGCACTGCTCAACGCCGGCTCCGACATCATCGGCACCGACCCCGTTTATGCAATAGCTGATTTCCCGGCTTATCAGGAGAAAATCCGCAACGGTACATTTTAAGCCTTTAGTATTTAACCGGATAGTGTCGACACTACCTAAGTATTTCGTTGAAACACCTTTGATATAGTTTTGATACAATATAAAGTTGAAATGGAAAGGATAAATACAATGAATATGCGCAAATTACTGGCAATGCTTACCTGTGTATTACTTTTAACATCTTTACTGGTCGGTTGCTCCGGCGACACTGCCGCACCGGCTGACGCCGAGCAGGCTCCTGCCGGTGAAGACGCACCTGCAGAGGAGTCCGCTGAGGGCGACGTTACACTGACCTACTGGACAGCGTGGTCACCCGATTCCCCGACCGAGACGGAATCCGAAAAGCTTATCGAGCAGTTCCAGACCGATACAGGTATCGGCGTTGATTATGAGCTTATCACCTACGATATGATGCACAACAAGGTGCTTGTCGCCAGCAGTGCACAGGACACCCCCGACATAGCTTGGGCTATACCCGAGTGGACAGCTGAGTTTTACAAGATGGGTATACTAACCGACCTAACCTCTATGTACGACACATGGGAGGGCAAAAGCGATGTTAACCAAAACGCTATAGATGCCTGCACCATCGACGGCAAAATCCTAGGCGTTCCCTACGAGATGACGGTTCGCGCTCTGCTTGTTCACCAGTCGTTGCTTGATGCCGGCGGCGTTGATATCCCCGAAACTTGGGACGACATGCTGGCAATAGGCACAAGCGTTTATGACGCAACAGGTTTTGATGCATTTGGATTTACCGGTGTTGACACTCGTGCCGCACAGGAGATGCTTGTCTACCTAAAACAAAACGGCCTTGATGTAGCTAACGTTCAGGATGACGGCCTTTACAGAAACACATGGCAGGACAGCCCCGAAACACTTGCCAAAGCAACAGAAGTATTTGAGTACTATCAAGGTATGATAGATAACGGTGTTGCCGGTGAGGGCACAAAGACATGGACATGGGAAGATGCAGACACCAACTTTGCCATCGCAAAAGTCGGTATGCACGTAGCAGGCAACTGGATGGTTGACTGGGAAAGCACAAACCCGACCGAGATGGAGGACGTTGTCATAGCACCGATTCCGTACAGCGACCAACCTGCAACATACATGGAAGTTAAGCCCCTGTTTATCTTTAACGGCTCTGAGCACGTTGAGGAGGCTTTCCAGCTTGCAACATTCACCTGCAGTGAAGAATATCAGCAAAAAGCACACGCTGACCGCTCGCCCGTGTCCTCCGTTTACATGGACACAAAGTGGAGCAAAGATTTCCAAGCTCTTGCTGAGTACGGCTTCAGCTACCCCCCTGTAACACTTAACGGCATAACAAAGGCAATGTATGACTCACTGGGCAAGCTGTTCACAAACGGCGATTCCCCAGAGGAGTGTGCAATATGGCTTTCCGACTCCATAAACACCGCGCTTCAAGAGAGCGGAGAGTTGAGCCAGGCCTAAATATTTGTGTGCAACGCTAGTATTTTGAAAGGAGATGAGGTTGTCGCATTAAAGACAATTGAGATATTCTTTTAGATTGCTTCCCCTGCTTTTGGCGGGGGAAGCAATCTAAAAGAAGCAAAACAGTGCGACACCTCATTGATTAATATGGGTATTAAAAATAGACGTAACATGTCGATAAAGCAAAGAAAAGTGTTCTATGCCGTATGGATGCTTGTTCCGGCAATAATATTTCTGCTTGCGCTCATAGCCTATCCGCTTATACAGGTTTTAACGGACAGCTTTACATACAAACACCTTATAAACCAAAACCTATCGGGTTTTGCCGGCCTAGAAAATTTCAAAAAAGTTATATCCGACGAGCATTTTTTTCAGGCACTGCGCAATACCGTCGTTTGGACAGGGTTTTCGGTGCTTGGTGAGTTTGTGTTTGGTGTTATTACAGCGGCACTTTTAAATCAAAAGCTCAAGGGTAGGACTGTTTTCAGAACACTGATAATAATACCGTGGCTTGTGCCCGTTATTGTTGCAGGTATGACATGGCAGTGGATGCTGGATCCCAGTTACGGCATAATAAATCTTTTACTTGTAGAAATGGGTTTGCTCGACCGTTCGTACGACTTCTTTGCAAGCGGCGGCAGTGCAATGGCAACCGCTATAATGATTAATGTATGGCGTAGTTTTCCTTATTACACCATTTCGTTACTGGCGGCTATGCAGTCGGTGTCCACAAGCGCGCTGGAAGCCGCAGAAATAGACGGTGCGGGCTTGTTTAGGCGGTTCTTTAAAATAATCATGCCGCAGATAAAATCCACCTCGCTTGTGCTTATATTTATGCACATAATATGGACAAGCATAAACTTTGACTTTATATGGATTTTGACGATGGGTGGGCCGTTTTACTCAACCGAGACACTTCCACTCATGGTTTACAGATATTCAATGCAGGACTACAACATCGGTGCCGCTTCGGCTCTGTCAACGATACTCATTATGTTTATGACCGTGATGTTTGTGTTCTACTATCGTATCAGAAATAATATTAGTAAAGAGCTGTACTAGATAGCGTTGGCACTATTACCCAACATAATCCGAATATCGGAGGACTACAACATGCTAAGTAAAAGACAAACCACACTCATAAAACATGTGATATCCTACATAGTACTCACGTTGTTTGCAATATTTTGCTTTTTCCCCTTGGTCTGGATGATAGTGTCCGCCTTTAAACCGCTTGAAGAGGTTAGAGCGGCAGTCCCGACCCTCTTCATACAGGATATCAGCATGCGCAATTTTGAAAAGATTATTGAGGTCGGCTTCTTCGGTTTTATAAAAAATAGCCTTATAGTTTCAACAGGCGCAACACTAATTTCACTTGCAGTGGCGATACTGGGCGGTTATTCGCTCAGTCGCTTTTACAACGTGAAGTTTGTAAAGGTGACAAACTTTGGCATGATGCTCTCGCAGATGATACCGGGCGTGTTGTTGCTGGTGCCACTTTACGTTATCATGCAAAACTTCGGCCTTTTGGGTGATAACATGGTGCATATAGCGCTTATTGCAGCTTACACTACCTTTGTGGTACCGATTTGCACCTTTA
>CAYJFU010000046.1:10157-13688 GCA_964369445.1 uncultured Oscillospiraceae bacterium
GGTACCGCTGGAACTTGAAGAGGCCGCCGAGATAGACGGTTGCGGCAAACTTGAAACTATAGTAAAAATTATACTCCCTATCTCTCTACCCAGCATCGTGTCAACCGGACTTTATGCCTTTATCAACGCGTGGAACGAGTTTATGTTCGGGTATATATTTGTCAATTCCAACGACGCGAGAACTCTAACTCCTGCTATAATGCTGTTTAAGGGTGCAAATGTTACCGACTGGGGTGCCTTGATGGCAGGTTGTGTGTTTGCCGTTGTACCTGTGGCAATAATTTTCATACTACTGCAACGCTTTTTTATATCTGATTTGATGTTTGGAGCGGTAAAAGGGTAAATAGTGACGACATAAGTTGAAATGAGCACAATGCATTTTAAAGGTGAACTATAATGAAAGTCCTACTGGTTGATGACAACTATGCCGTCCATCAACACATAAAGGAAATAGTGGAAAACAATCGCCTGGACTATCAAGTCCACAGCGCGTACTGTGTTGATGATGCAATGGAGCTTTATGCCACCCATAGGCATGACATCGCGATAGTGGATATGCATATGCCGGTAAAAAACGGTATAGTATTTTTAAAATGGATTAAGGAGAACCACCATCCGCTCAAAATGATTATACTAAGCGGATACGATGACTATGTCTACATCCGAAATGCATTTTTGCTGGACATTGAAGATTACCTGTTAAAACCTGTAAACGAGGTAGAGATACTGCGTGTGCTCGAAAAGACACACAAGGAGCTGTCGAATGACCCTCAGCTAAACACAACAAATCAAGAGCTTGTGCTGGTTCAGGAAAAATTTTTAAGTGACGTTACCTTTAAAAAGCTATTTAATGAGAATGAAATTATTGTCAAAGCAACACACTTGCACATTGATCTACCGCAAAGTGGGTATGTCGTGGCGATAATAAAGTTGCAAATAAAGGATTTTACCGCACATGTTTGCGACCACTTTGGCGGTGAAAGTGACAAGCTTTCAACTTATATAATAGGGGCTATCAAGCAAGAATGTGGCACGAACCTTGTGTTTTGCCAATTGCATCAGGAAAATGAGTTTGTTGTTATAGCCGATGCGTCGCAGGGTTTAAGAAGAGATGATTGGCAAGGCTTGTGGCAAAAGCTGACAGCAAAACCCAACGTCAATTGCAGTATCACCATCAGCGAGACAAGCGATGACCTGGGGGCGCTGTCGGACATGTACGACCAAGCGGAGCTATTGCAACTGCACACGACCCTCACATCGGATCACTGTGTTTTTATGCAAGGGGACGCGTTGCCTTGTAGCAAAAGTGAGGCATGGGAACAAACGATAGCGCTAATTCACTGCTTTAACGAAGCCGGCGGTTTTAAACAGGTGGACAAGATGCAACAGCATCTCGTGGCGGCAACGTACGATAAGGAGATTATGCGCTTGCCTATGGGCATGCTGTTAAGCTATGTGCGCGAGTATTGCAAAGCAGTTACGGTTTCAGCACAAAGATGCGAAGAGCAGACACTGAAAAACCAGTTGACCGCCCATGTAAACGGGGTGTTAAAATACGTACAATATCGCGACCTTTTTCATATAAAGGTTAAACTGTTGCAGTTGTCACAGGTGGTTTGCCTTTTTATGGCGGACATAAATTTGAGTTCCGGCGACCTAATCTGGAAGATTAAACTGTACCTTGATGAGTTTTACAAAAATGCTACACTTGAAAACACGGCAACACACTTCCACATAAATAAAAACTACCTGTCTACGCTGTTTAAAAGCAGCGTGGGTATAAACTTTTCCGATTACATCACGCAACTTAAAATGGAACGAGCAAAATATTTACTGGACAATACCACGTTGAAAATGTATGAGATATCAGCGCTAGTCGGGTATGAAGATTCAAGATATTTCAGCCAGGTCTTTCGAAAAGCCTACGGCGTCAAGCCCAGCCAGTATCGACAGGTTGAAAATTTATAAAAGACAAGGAGCAATACATGGAAAAAGTTTTACGTTTTGGCATCGTTGGTGCCGGTTTCATATCCACGAGATTCACTTCGGTGCTTAAAGGAGCAATCGGAGTGGAGCCTGTTGCAGTGGCGGAGATGGACTCAGAAAAAGCAAAGGAGTTTTCACAAAAGTTTGGCATCGCAAACGTATACTCTTCGGCTGAAGAGCTGTGTGAGAACAGTGACGTTGACGCGGTTTACATAGGTTTACCAAATCATCTGCACCTGCCTATAGCAATGCAGTGCATGAAGATGGGCAAGGCGGTAATTTGCGAAAAACCGATGGCAATGACCGTAGATGATGCCGAGATGTTTAGGCAAACCGCGCAAGAAAACGATGTTCTGTTAATGGAAGGCCTTTGGACAAACTGTCTGCCGGTTTTTCGTAAGGTGAAAGAATGGATTGACACAGGAAAAGTCGGCAAAGTACGGCTTATCGACTCCTCCTTTTGCGGTCAAGGCGTATACGACCCGAACAGCAGACTTTTTAACAAAAAAATGGGCGGTGGTGCGCTTTATGATGTGGGTGTGTATTCGGTGCGTTTTGCAATGGGGCTTTTGGGTGTGCCGCAAAAGGTTACCGGTGTCGCAACATTGAGCGAAACCGGAGTGGATGAGCTCTCCATTGTCAATATGACCTATCTAGATGGCGCTATTGCAACATCAAGTTGCGGTATGCTTGTGAACTCTGTCGCAAGGGCAAGTGTGTACGGCACAAGCGGCTCGATACAGATAGAAAAGGACTTTTACACCGCCAAACAGTGTACATTGTACGACAATGACGGCAATGTGGTGCAAACCTTCACCGACGAATTTGAGGACGGGTTTATCTATGAAATAGAGCATTTCAGGGATCTATACTTTGCCGGCAAAAAGCAAAGTGACATCATACCGTTGAGCGATACTGTAGAGTGTGCAAAAATATACGATTCGCTGTTGGCACAGTGGGGATGCAGAGATAGCTAAACTGCAAGGTTGTCATGCTAAAGTTAATCTGGTATAGTTTTGGATTCTTTTGGGCTGCTAAACCTGCCAATGGCGGGTGTAGCAGCCCAAAACACGTCAATCTTTTATGCAAGCTGACTATAGAGTGTTTTCACTTAAAAACCACCATATCTTCCCAACAAACCCGTGGTGTTTTTTAAGGTAATAGCATAATTAAAACAGATGTGACACCCACTAACAGTCAAACAGAGGTCTCGTCTGTTTGCCGCAAAGCGCCGCCTCCACCGTATCCAAAACCGCCGAGTAATTACAAACAAGGCTGTTCGGTTTTTTGTACGGGTCGTCTTGTATGAGCGGCACAAAGTAGTAGTGCTTTGTGTTGACAAGCTGTGCAATATTTTGAGCAGTTGCCGCAAGTCCGTCGTTTGTCGACAGCGCGATTATTACAGGCCTGCCACCGCGCAGGTGGCTTTTTACCGCCATTGTGACGGTGTTATCGGTTATGCCGTTTGCAAGTTTTGCAAGTGTGTTGCCGGTGCATGGGCAGACGATAAGTGCGTCAAACATTTTTTGTGGACCGATAGGCTCT
>CAYJFU010000046.1:13698-14564 GCA_964369445.1 uncultured Oscillospiraceae bacterium
GCCGACGATATCCGTTATCGGCTGTTTGCCGGTTATGTCGGCAAACGTTTTTGTCCAGTTCGCCGCCGAGCCAAAGCGAGTGTCGATGCCTGAAGAGTGCTCGGATAAAATGCACTGTAGGTTGTTGCCATCTTTGACAAGCTTTGTCAGCTCGTTTGCAGCATTTTGGAAGTTGCAAAAACTTGCACATACCGCAAAACCCAAATTTTTACCGTTCATATATGTACCCCCGTATCGGATAGTATTTCGTTTATGGCTTGTAAAACGTAGCCTGCCGCCGTATCGGGGCTGTAACGCGCCGGCACGGCAAGTGCCCAGTTGACGGTGTAGCCACACGCGGTTGCGTCCTCGGTGACAATGCCGCCCGGTGCCGATGCAAGGTCAAGTAGATAGACATCTCGCCTTGCCCTTTTTAGTAGGTCATAGCCCAGTATTGGCGCCGGCACGGTGTTGACGATAAAGTGCTTGCCGCCCATATTGTCACCAACACGCAAAAAAGAGCATGTCAGGGCGCCTATCGCCTCCGCTTTGGCTCGCTGTTCCGGTTTTCTGGCACACACCGTAACCTTGGCACCAAAGGCAAGCAGTAGACGCGTCATGTGTTCGGCGATGCGCCCGTATCCGAACATTAACACTTCACTGCCCTGTAACGTGCGGCGGCTGTGGGTCATCATTTCGAAAAGACCACCCTCCGCCGATGCCACTGCATTGAGCTGTGAAAAATACTCGCTTTTGGCGTAGTCATGGATTTTTGCGCCGCCCGGATTTTTGCGCCCTTCCAAATCAATAAGTCCGCCGAAAATTATTCCGCTGTAGTTTTCGTTGAGCAGGCGCTCAAATGCACGCTGTTCTTTGGCTATGGGTAG
>CAYJFU010000046.1:14574-18082 GCA_964369445.1 uncultured Oscillospiraceae bacterium
GGGTAGCGGAAACACAACGGCATCGGCTGTAGCGGCGGCGGACGGCGCTATAAGTTGTGCGCCATGTTCGCTTAAATGTCCTGCTAAAAATGCCTGCCGCTCGTCCTTGCCGATTACGCAGAACGTCATATAGACCTCCATAAGTTTTTGTCCTATACGTATTGTATGCTAAAACACGTTTACTTGATATAAAGTTAAAGAAAATTTCGTATAACTGTTTATTTTTTAGTCGATTTACTATATACTTAATATGTATAGACTTTTTTGGGACTTGAGTATGAAACAGATACCTTTATTAAAAGGCGTAACGCGTATACATTTTATCGGCATTGGCGGTTCGGGAATGTTCCCGCTGGTACAGATTATGCATGGATTCGGTTACACGATAACAGGCAGTGATGTCAATGAGGGAAGCATCATCGACTCGCTGAGGGGGATGGGTATTTCGGTTACTATACCGCACAGTGGGTCGTGTGTAGAGGGTGCTGACATGGTGGTGTACACTGCGGCGCTACTCCCAGGCAACGTTGAGATGACGGCCGCGCAAACGCTCAGCATTAAACAGGTGCCGCGCAGTGAGCTGCTAGGAGCGGTATGTGCACTTTATGAGCAGTCGTTTTGCATAGCCGGCACACACGGCAAGACGACTGCAACCGCCATGACGACACAGGCGCTGCTTACGGCAGGGGTCGACACGGCTGCGGTTATTGGCGGCAGGCTTCCGCTGATAGACGGTTACGGCAGGCACGGCGCGGCAGGCACAATCACCATTGAAGCGTGCGAGTACGCAAACACATTTTTACAGTTACGCCCATCGGTGGCGGTATTGCTCAACGTCGATGAGGATCACCTCGACTTTTTCGGAAGCTTTGATAACCTCAAACGAGCTTTTCGAGACTTTTTGTCACTTGCACAAAAGGCGATAGTGATAAACGGCGACGATGACTGCTCGGTGGAGGTTGCACAAGGCATAAAAACGCCGCAGCTGACCTTTGGCACAAAACCGCACTGCGATGTGCGCGCCGAAAACATAAGACGTGAGGATTCGGGCTTTTACAGCTTTGATGTACACTACGACGCGCGACAACAAGGACGCGTCACACTTGGTGTGCCGGGTTATCATAACATCTACAACGCACTGGCTACACTTGCTTGTTGCCACCTGCAAAAGGCGGACTTTGAAGGCGCAAAGCGCGGTATAGGTGAGTTTAGGGGTGCAGGCAGACGCTTTGAAATTTTGGGCGAGGTTGACGGCGTGACCGTCGCAGACGATTACGCACACCACCCGACAGAGGTTGACGCCACAATAGCCGCGGCGCGAGAGTTGCCCTACAAAAGAGTAATTGTGATACATCAGCCGTTCACCTACAGCCGTACCAGGACATTGCTAAAGGAGTTTGCAGAGGCACTCAGCGGCGCGGATGTAGTGTTGTTGACCGAAATTATGGCGGGCAGGGAAGAGGATCCGGGGGACATAAAGTCCGCACAGCTCGCACAGCTATTAGCAGGGTGCAAGGTTTACGAAGGTTTTGAAGGAGTGGTGCGGGCGGCAAAGGATATGGCAAAGCCCGGTGATCTGATAGTTACGATGGGATGCGGTGACATTTATAAAGCCGCAAAGATACTGCTCTCTCAACTATAGTCCTTCAACTTGAAAATCAACACATCCTCCCGACAGAAATTCCGCCTACCTGCGTTGTCGTCAATCGCAATGCACAAAGCATCACTTGCTCCTCCGACTTGATAGGCGAAATTTCTGCTCGACAATCTTGTGGCGCTTTTCAAGATGAATGACTATGAATTGCAGACAAAAGATTGACGAGTGATTTTGTTCGTAGTTTAATGAAAAGGTTCTTTGACGCCGAGATACGGCAAAATTACCGCCAAGATTTTCCGCTATGTAGTTGGAGAAACAATAAAAAAGGTAGGTTAGTTGATGGTTGATATAGTATTGGTAGAGCCGCAGATACCTCAAAACACCGGAAATATTGCACGTACATGCAGTGCAACCGGCGCGAGGTTGCACCTGATAAAGCCGTTGGGTTTTGAGATAACCGATGCAAAATTAAAGCGCGCAGGACTTGACTATTGGGGTGAACTTAGTATATACTATTATGAGGACTTTGCGGATTTTTTGCAAAAAAACAACAATCCGCAGCTTGTGCTTTTCACGACAAAGTCTGCGCGGCTTTACACCGAGCACAACCTGACACAGCCGGTTTATCTGGTGTTTGGGCGCGAGGACAAGGGGTTGCCGGAGCATCTGTTGAGTGAGTACAGCGCGCACACCGCACGCCTGCCGATGCTAAAGTCGGCACGCAGTTTGAACCTGTCAAATAGCGTTGCGGTGGCGGTTTTTGAGCAGTTGAGGCAACAGGGCTTTGCCGGAGATTTTACAGAGGAACAAAGATTTTGACAAAACACTTGACGAGAGCGGCAGTTATAGCCGCCATTTATGCGGCATTATCGCTATTGCTCGCGCCACTGAGTTTTGGGCCGATACAACTTCGGCCCGCAGAAGCACTGACCGTGCTTGCGGCCTCCTCGCCGGCGGCAGGCATTGGAGTGACAATCGGCTGCTTTCTGACAAACCTGGCCAGCCCTTACGGCATGATAGACATCGTTTTCGGCACTTTAGCAACCGGTATAGCTGCCGTTGCTAGTTACGCATCACGCAAATTTACCTTTAAAGGTCTACCGATTCTCTCAGCGCTGTGCCCCGTCATTTTCAACGGTATTATTATTGGAGGGGTTCTTACATACACGATAACCGGTGGCTTTGATTTTATAGTGTTTGCAATAAACGCCGCACAAATTGCTCTATCGCAGGCGATTGTTTGCCTGTTTGTGGGTCTGCCGCTTTACAAGGTGACAGGGAAAATTTTATAGCAGTGGGATAATTGTTGTCGCCCTACAAATTTCATGCAAATCCAAATGCATTGAAAATGTCAGCTGTAAAACGGCTTTCAGATATAGGTATGCGCCTGTGGTCTAATGGATAAGGTATCGGCCTCCGACTACTCTGACCGGGTGAGGGGGCGAGGTGTGACAAAGGGTGTAGACAAGCGGATTTAACGGCAGAGGAGGAACGGGAGAAAACAGAAATGACTACTATTTGACTACTTGCGGTGTTCGTCCAAGAACGAAGTGATTGGCTAACAGCACCCACGCAAGGGTTGTCCAAGAGCGTTAGCGATTGGCTACAACCTACTGCGAAAAAAAGTTGATTGCTGTGCAATACAATTTTCAGTGTATGATTTGTCATGCATTAAATATGCGTTCGTAGTGTAACGGATAACACGATGGCCTCCGACGCCATTAATTCGAGTTCGAGTCTCGACGAGCGTACCAAGTTTCCCTTAGACGAACTAAAATCGTTTAAGGGAATTCTTATATTCTCGGCACTTGCGTTGCAGTATATATCAAGATTTTTTCCGCTGTCATCGTCTGATAAAACTATCTTTCTAACAAAGGTGTCTACAAGTGAAGTCCTAAACTTGGTGCTGTT
>CAYJFU010000047.1:0-16237 GCA_964369445.1 uncultured Oscillospiraceae bacterium
TGTTGAGCGAATGAAAGAATTTGAAAACACAAAAATTCAAACAGGTGTCGATACTATGGCGCCGAGTGGCTATGACATTAACTTTGAGAATGTGCAGTTTTCGTACGATACAAGTGAAACGGTGCTAAACGGTGTGTCGTTTACTGCTAAACAGGGTGAAGTTACAGCACTTGTCGGCCCATCGGGTGGCGGTAAATCCACAGCTATGAAACTTGCCGCAAGGTTTTGGGATGTCGGTAGCGGTAAAATTACTTTAGGCGGTGAAGATGTAAACAAAATCGACCCTGAAACACTCTTAAAGGAAATTTCCATCGTCTTCCAAGATGTAACGCTCTTTAACAACACTGTTATGGAAAATATCCGCATAGGCAGAAAAGGCGCTACTGATGAGGATGTTATAACTGCTTCTAAAAATGCGCAGTGCCACGAGTTTATTATGTCCATGCCCGACGGATACAACACACTTATCGGTGAAAACGGCTCAAAACTCTCGGGCGGTGAGCGTCAGAGATTATCTATCGCGAGGGCGCTACTCAAAGATGCACCGATTGTACTGCTTGACGAGGCAACCTCATCTCTTGACATTCAAAACGAAAGCGCTGTACAAAAGGCAATTTCAAGGCTTACTAAGAATAAGACGGTTATCGTTATAGCCCACAGAATGAGAACTATTGCAGGTGCTAATAAAATCGTACTACTAAAAGAGGGCAAAGTAAGTGCTGAGGGTGCACACGGGGAACTGCTTCAAACATCGTCAGATTATGAAAATATGATTAGGCTACAAACTGAGAGTACAAACTGGGCGCTATCGTAAAATCAAATGGCAACGGCGGATTTTATGTCCGCCTATTGCCCTTATAAAGAAGAGGTGAAAATGTATAACAATCAATTTTTATTGCAAGCCAAAAAGTTATTAATAGAAACTTATGGCAGCGAAAAAGGTAATTTAATTGCAAATTCAGCAATTAAAAGATTTAAGGAACTCTGTAAGGAAAATTTAGATGAGCCAAAGGCTATGCACAGCCATACTCATGTGAAAATCTACCCTTGCATTGCGGTGCTTGATGCACAGATTAAGCACGGTGTATCAAGAGAAAATGCACTTGACTTTAACTTTAAGTTTATAGAGTGGAGAAGCTACCAAGCTGCAAAGCTCGTTGCAAAGATTATGAAGATCCCGGGGATTTATAAAAAAATGCCTGTAATGTTTGGGAATATGACTAAGAAGAAGTTTGGGGTTAAACAAAAATTTGATGCGGTATTTCACGAAATATCCACAAAAGAAATGCGTTTTGATATGACAAAATGCCCTTATTCAAACCTATGTACAAAATACGGTTATCCTGAAATTACAAAGGCATTTTGCAGAGGTGATGACATAGTATACGGCAATATGCACCCTAAACTTGTTTGGGGCAGGACAAAGACAATCGGTGACGGTGATGTCATCTGCGACTTTAAATTAACGGTGGTGAAATAATGGCAGACAAAATTCAAAACTCATACAGATCAACAAAAAATATCTATGATGTGATCATTACCCACAAAACTTGGTGGAGCAAACTTTATAGAAACATTGTTTGGAAAGGGGGAGACAATAATGTCATAGCAAAAAAGCTCCTCGATAAAATACCAAACGATTTTAGTGGAAAAATTCTTGATGTTCCTGTCGGCACAGGGGTGTTTACTCACGCAAAATACAGCAAGATGAAAAAATCTGAGATAACTTGCCTTGATTACAGCGAGGATATGCTAAGCATTGCAAGAGAGCGAATTAGCGGTAAAAATATAAAACTTGTTCAGGGTAATGTTGGTGATTTACAGTTTGCCGACGAAAGTTTTGATATAGTTTTAAGCATGAATGGTTTTCATGTTTTCCCAAATAAAGATAAGTCCTTTGCAGAAGTGACAAGGGTGCTTAAAAAAGGCGGCGTACTGCTTTCATGCTTTTATGTCGAGGGCAAAGGGAAACTGGCTGATTTTGTCGTTAAAAAAATACTTGCCCAAAAAGGATTTTTTACGCTTCCATTTGATAGCGAAGAATCTATTAGGAAAAGGCTATTAAAAGACTTTGAGCTTGAATTTTTTGATTGTCATGGATCGCTACTATACTTCATTGCGAGAAAAAAATCTTAATTTATGAGCGAATTTAGCTAAAAATTAAACTGACCCCTCTGTAGCAGAGAAATCAGTTTGCTCTTTTTTATTTTCCTTTAGGGGTGATAGCCCATGTAATTAGGGGCAGTTCAACCTTAACCCCATTACTCCCCTTGCTCAACCGCAATGCTAAACACCGGTGAGGCTAACCCCAACTGATCTTCTGCGGGCTCGCCGACACCTGTGACGAAAATCTGGCTGTGTTCAGCGGCCTCTGTTGCGCTGATGCCGTACTCACTGTAGAACTCCACATCTTCTGCATCAAGGTCGGATATGTAGACGTCCATACAGTCGTATAGGTAGGTGTTCTTAAGCTCCAACGTACTCGCAATCGACTTTTCAACTAACACCGCAAATAGCCTGCCGCTTTGAAACTCCGATACAATAACAGGGGTGTACTCCTCCGGCGCAAAGCCGAATTCCGGTACAAACGCGTAAACCGTCGCCACAAACTGACCGCTTGCATAGGCATTGACGCTCTGCTCCGGCTCTGTTGTCGGTGCTTCACTGACCTGCTCTGCGGCAGTGTCGGTTGTAGCACCTTTTTCGTTTAATTGCTCAATCTGTGCTGTCAGCTCCTCATTTTGCTCGGCAAGTGCGGCATTTTCTGCTTTTAAGAGGGCATTTTCGGCAAGCATCTCGGTATCCTGCGAAGATGCGCCACAGGCACTGAGTGTAACAATCAACACCGAAAAAACAATCGATATCACAAATGCTTTTCTTGCTTTCATATGTGTTCCTCCTTTTTATAAACTAGGTAGCCCATGCAAAACACATGGAACTAAGAACTAAGGGTGAATAGTGAATGACTATTTTTAATTTGTAGTACAACCTAAACTCTTTAGATAGTGTGGCACGAGTTGAAACGAGCAGATTTTAAGTAGTTTTTTCGTCAGTCAAAACGAAAAAACGATACACTTCTTTGTGGATGTGAGTTTTGACAACGAAGAATGGCGGAAAAATCGCCAAAATCTGCCCGCTGAAAATTTGTGTCAACACTATCTAGCACTTTCACATTTGTGGATATTATTGTCAGCTCATATAAACATCTGAATTGCTACCACCGCCGGATGTGGTGTGCAATGCAAAATGAAACCGGACTCAAATTATCGCGCATACACTTGATTTGCGATGTGTGCAAGGTCGAAAATAAAAGCCGGATCAAAATTTTCAAGCTCGTGCATGTCTATATAATAGACGTTCCCTGTGGTGAATGCGGTTGTGGCGGCAAGTTCTGACTCTGCTATCTGCTGTGGGGTTATCGTGTCCGGCACTATCAGCACACCGGGGTTTGCGACAACTATCTGTTCAAGCGTTGTCATATAGTTTTCACCGGCAACGGCAACCTCGCCCAATATGTGTCCGAGTATCTGTGCCTCGGGGGTCTCGGGTGTTGCGGAATAGCCTGCCATGTCCAGCATAAGCGTATATGTCGGGCGCTCTTGCGGCAGGTTAAGGCTTATGCGCGCAAGGTCGTCGTAAAACCTGTCGTAAACGCCGGTTCCATATGCATCGCCGTCCTCCGCGCCGAAATACATCATTGCAAGCTCTGCCGACAGCGCCTTTACTATGTCCGCCGAAGTCGGCGCGTCAAACTGCAATACAGAGCAACCATGTTGCTCCAGTGTCGATTTTTGTTGCTGTGTCAGAGGTGTGACGGTGAGCAGATACCGCGGTTGAAGCTCAATTATCGCCTCTATGTCAGGCAGTAGCGGTGTGCCGACACTCGGAAGTCCCTCGTCGTTTTCGCAGTACTCGCTGACACCGGCAAGTGGGTCGTTTATCGGCAGTGAGCGCACAATCGTCGACAATAGCGGCGAAAGTGAGACGACCGCCGTAGGTTTTTCGCTGATGTTGACACCTCCGACAATGACGGGGTAGCCGACCGCCTGTTCGGCATCCTCCTGCTGTGCTGAGTCGGTGGTCAGAAAATAGATGCCCGCCATAACTATAAATACGCCGAGCGCTACCGCCAGTGCTATCAGCACCTTTATAATGATGTCTGAGCTCAGGTCACCGCCGAACTTTTTGCCCGTATTGTTTGGCGCTTGCGCACCGCGCATTGCGGCTGAAATGTTCACCTTCACGCCCTCACGCTCGGTCACTATCGGTTGCGGTGGTGCCGTGCGTCTTTTAGGGGGAGGTGGGGGCGGTGTTTTTTTCTTGCCCTTTTTGCGCGCCTTTGCGCTGTCGCTGACGTATCTCACTTAAAATATTCCTCCGAGCGCGCCACCGAACTGCGCACCATGTTGTACAAATCCTCTATGTTTTCATAACGCTTTGGCGGAAAAAGATAGCTGTAAAACTGCACCGTCAGGTGCTCACCGTACATGTCCGGCAGGTCGCCGGATATTGTCGTCTCACAGCTTATGCCGTCCTCTTGTGTGAATGTCGGACGCGCCGTGACACCAGTCGCAGACGGTAAAAACTTACCGTCCAGCACGGCTGCGGTGATGTAAACGCCCTGCTTTGGCACAACAAAGTGCGACGGCCAGTACTGGTTTGTAGTGGGAAATCCCAGTTTTTTGCCAAGGCCATAGCCGCGCTCCACCTTAAAGTCTATGGAGTAATGGTGTCCGAGCATGGTGTTGACCGTGCTGATTTTTCCGTCTTTGAGCGCCTGCCTTATGCGTGTGGAGCTTATTTTTTCACCCTTATAATGGCGCTCCGAAAGCACCTTTAGCGTGACCTTGTGTTTTTTGCACAACTCACGCAGGACATTGACATCGGCGCTTGCTCCGCGCCCAAAGCGGTAATCGGGGCCGCAGGTTATGACACGTGCGTTTAACTGCCCTAGCAGTACGTTGCAAAAAAAGTCCTCTGCCGACAGGTAGCCATAGTCGGAAAATTTGACGCGTAAACAGTGCTGTATGCCGGTAAGTTCGATGTGGCGGTTGCACAGGCTGTCGGTCATTATGACATCGCGGGGCTGTTTCGGTTGCAATACCACCGCCGCCGCGCACAATCCCAAGCGCTCTGCCTCGGTGCTTGCAAGGCGCAACACCGCCTTGTGTGCCTTGTGCACGCCGTCAAAGGTGCCCAGTGCTACCGCGCTTTGCGGTATGGTGGTGAAGTGTCGGTGTATCCTCATTTAGTACGTTTTTTCCTTTTGACAATAAGTATAATAAGCAATACTATTACAGCGGGTATTAAAAATAGTATTGCAATGGGCAGTAGCGTAAAGAATGCAAGTATCGCAAACTCTATCGCATCAAACAAAAATTCCGTGCCACTTAAAAAAGCAAGCCCTATCTCTTCACCAAAGGTAACCTCTGTCGGGGTGTAAACGACGACCTCGCGTAGCCACAGGCTGATGGTGGACATGTCAACAAGGCCTTGAACGCTTGCGCGCTGTGCGTCGATGGTCTCTATCTCATAGCGAACCTGCGCCAAACTGCTCTCGATCTCTATCATTTCAGTGACCGTTTCCGCCTGCGCCAGTATTTCCAGAAGGCGCTGTTCCTGCACTCGCAGCGTCTCTAAACGTGCGTTGTAGTCAACAAGCTGTTCCGTCACGTCCTCCGAGGTCTCGCTGATGTGCAGAACGTTGCCAAAACCGCCGAGTTCCTGCAAAAACTTGCTGTAATCACCACTGGGCACGCGAATTCTTAACGACATCTCGCGTTCTTCGCCGTAGTCGTAGTCATAGCTATACAGCTCCGACGATTCGATGATACCGCCGTACTGTTCGACAAGTGAGATAATCGAGGTGGTCGCCGTGTCAAACTCTTTCGTCTCCATCTCGACGTTGGCGGTCTTGATGATGTCTCTGTTCGGCACATCGCTGATAGCACCGCCGGTCACCGCTCCACCGCCGTCATTAGTAGCGTACTCGCCGTCATATTCCGCCGACTCTTCCATCATCGGCGCCTCTGCGGGGTAGGATTCCTCAGCGTAGCTGTCGTAGCCCGACGAGGACGAACAGCCGGCGAATAGTGACATCGTCAAAAGTAACACGAGCAAAATAATATGTATTTTTTTCATAAGTCTCCTCCTCATAAACAATTATGGCACGGTAAGTTAAAGGACTGTTTTTCTATTTTGGGGTTGTCGCACTTTCTAGAGTGAATTTTTACAACACCTGTTTCTTTTTGGGATTGCATTCCTAGTGGTGGCGGCGGAAAACGATCCCAAGCACATCATATTTTTTTGTATGCAACGATGAATTTTATTAATGGATACCATCGCCAACCTATATTTTTTCAAATTAAGCTAACGGACTACATTTACAACTTCACAAGGCTGGAGCCACTGCGCGTATCCTCGACGCCGTAGCCCATTTCGGTGAGCTTGTCGCGTATTGCGTCCGCGGCGGCGAAGTCTCTTGCCTTTTTGGCGGCGGTGCGCTGTTCTAAAAGGTCAAGCGCCTGCTGTGGAAATTGTTCGCTCTCAAAGAATATGCCCAAAACGCCGCAAAGCTCGTCAAGCAGTGCAAGCGAGGCCTTGACGCCCTCTGCCGACATGTCGGTGGCGGTGTTGACCTTTTTTATAAATTCAAAAATAGCGGCAAGTGCATCAGCTGTGTTAAGGTCGTCGTCCATAGCGGTTGCAAAGTCGGCGCGTGCCACCTTAACAGCCTCTGACATGTCGTTTGCACCCTGCTCACCCGTGGCGTTGGTCAGCGCGCGGCGACAGTTCTCTATACGCTCCAGTGCCGCAATGCTCTGGTTGATAACGTCCTCCGAGTAGGTCAGCGGTGAGCGGTAATGCGCGCTGATAAGTAAAAATCGAATGGCGGCATAACCGAACTTCTGTGCCACGTCACGTACGGTGAATATGTTGCCGAGACTTTTGCTCATCTTGTTGCCGCCGAGGTTTATAAAGCCGTTGTGCATGAAAAAGCGTGCAAAAGGCTTGCCATTTGCCGCCTCGCTCTGCGCAATCTCGTTTTCATGGTGAGGGAACACAAGGTCGACACCGCCACCGTGCAGGTCGAACGTCTCGTCCAGATATTTCAATGCCATAGCGGAACACTCAAGGTGCCAACCCGGCCTGCCGACACCAAAAGGCGCGTCGTAGGACGGCTCGCCCGGTTTTACGCCTTTCCACAGTGCAAAGTCGGTGGCGTTTTCCTTTTGCTCGTTTTCCGCGACGCGCGCGCCACTCTCCAGCTCCTCCATCGGCATGTGGCACAGCTTGCCGTACTGCTCAAACGCTTTGGTGCGGAAGTAGACATCGTTGCCGCTGTTGTAAGCAAAGCCCTTGTCCAGCAGTTTTTGCACCATGTCAATCATGTCGTCGATGTGCTCGGTAGCGCGTGGCATGTGGGTGGGTGCAAGACAACGTAAGCCGTCGCGCTCGGTCACAAATTCGCGCTCAAACCTGCCTGCGATATCCGCAACACTCACACCCTGCTCTATCGCCGCTTTGATAAGTTTGTCGTCGATGTCGGTCACGTTGGACACGAACACAACCTTATCGCCGCAGTATTCAAGGTAACGGCGCAGTACATCGTACACGACAAGCGGTCGCGCGTTGCCGATGTGTATAAAGTTGTAGACGGTCGGTCCGCAGACGTAGATGCGGTACTCGCCCGGAGTTATCGGTGTAAACTGTTCTTTTTTTCTTGTAAGTGTATTGTAAATAACCATAAACTATCCTTTTAAAAATTCCCGACCTTTATAGAGGTAATCTATTCCGGAGTAAAGAGACACGGCGGCTATCATCCACATGAGGTATGGTATCGCCTCCTGCGTGGGCAGTATAACACCGAGTTGCTCGGCAAAAAGACCGATAAACCACAGTATAGTAAACACCATTTGCAGTGCCGTTTTAAGTTTGCCGCTAAAACCTGCCGCAATGACTCGTCCGTGTGTGGCGGCGGTACCGCGCAGTTGCGTGACCGCAAAGTCGCGGAACAATATAATAATAAGCACAAGCGGTGCCGTGTATTCCATAGCAACCATATAGACAAACGCCGTCGTCGTGAGAAGCTTATCGGCAAGAGGGTCAAACGTCTTGCCAAAGTCGGTGACAAGGTTGTACTTGCGTGCGATAAAACCGTCAAGAAAATCGGTCACTGACGCTATTATATAGATGATGCACGCATAGAGGTAGTTGTACGGCAGTTGTGACAGCTCCATGAAAAGTATCAGCACCGGCACAAGCAGTATGCGCAACGTTGTCAGCTTGTTTGGTAAATTCAATGTGTTTCCTCCATGCTTTGTATTTCGCCTACAAGGTCATAGCCCTCTGTGCCGGTAATGGTGACGTTGTATGTTTCAAACATAATTGCCTCACCGTCGCAGTAGATAACGGTGTCCACCTCCGGTGCACAGTGTGTCGGTCGCAGCATGACGCGCCCTGTTGTCTCACACACGTCCTCGGCGCACGCTTTTAGCACCGTGCCTACCCTTGCGCGCTGTCGGCGCACAACGTTGTCGTACTGTGCCGTCATAATTCGCTTTTCGCGCTCGTGCTTCACCTTGGACGGTACACGCGGTTTCATTATCGCCGCCGCCGTGCCCTCCTCCGGTGAAAATGCAAAGCACCCCATATGTTCAAACTCGCCCTGCTTGACAAACTCCAACAGTTCGGCAAAATCTTGCTCCGTCTCACCTGGAAAACCCACCATAACCGTCGTGCGCAGTGTCATGTCCGGCATGGCGGTCTTTAACAGTGCCATAGCCTGCCTTATAGTATTTGCATCTCCGTGGCGGTTCATTCGCTGCAATACGTTGTCGCTGATATGCTGTATCGGCATGTCGATATAGTGCACAAATGTGCGGCTTTTCGCCATGACCTCCACCAGCTGCTCTGTGATAAGTTCGGGGTAAGCGTACATGACGCGCACGGCACAAAGTCCCTCTATGCCGTCCAGTGCCGTCAAAAGCTCTGCAAGAGAGCCGTCGCCGGTATCCTTGCCAAAAGCGGTGGTGTCCTGTGCAACGAGCACAAGCTCCCGTTTGCCGTCCGCGACAAGCTCGCGCGCCTCGCTCAAAACGTCCTCCATCGGGCGCGAGCGCTGTTTGCCCCTTATAAGCGGTATGGCGCAGTAACTGCACCTGTTGTCGCAACCGTCGGCAATCTTTATGTATGCAAAATGCGGCGGTGACAGCATGACACGTCTGCCATGCTCCGGCATCTGCTCGATGTCTGCGTCAAAAAGACCGCTCTCGCCGTTTTGCACACGTTGTAATATGTCAACGATATCGCCGTTACGCCCCGGTGTCACCACGGCGGTAACTTCGGGGATAAGCTGAAGAATCTCATCGCGGTAACGCTCGGCAAGACAGCCGGTCACAACGATGTTCATGTTTGGGTTTTGCTCTCTTTTTTCAGCTAAAAGCAGTATATTTTCTATCGCCTCTTGCTTTGCGCTCTCGATAAAGCCACATGTGTTGACGATAACCGTTTCGGCATCAAAAAGATCTCCGGCAAGCGTGTAACCGCCGTCCGTCAGCCTGCCGAGCATACGCTCTAAATCCACGGTGTTTTTGCTGCACCCAAGCGGAATGACCGCTATATTCATACGAAACTCCTATCAATCAAGCGCTATATCTATGTTGCCTTTTGATGCCTTTGTCGGCTTTTTTTCCGGCTTTGGCGGTGCGTCCTCTTCCGTCGCGGTGACAGGTTTTTTGTCGGTGGTGTCCAGCTTGTTCGTTGCGCGTTCCTTGACGAGTTTTTCCACCTCGGCGAACACTTCGGGATGGGTTTTAAAATAGCTCTTTGCGTTGTCACGCCCCTGACCCAGACGAAGCTCGCCATATGCAAACCACGCGCCGGATTTTTGACAGATATCCAGCTTTACCGCCATGTCGAGGAGTTCGCCCTCTTTGGAGATACCCTCACCGAACATTATGTCAAATTCCGCCTCACGGAAAGGCGGTGACACCTTATTTTTGACGACCTTTGCCCTTGTGCGGTTGCCAATAAACTGGGTGCCGTTTTTAAGACCCTCAATGCGGCGCACGTCGATGCGCACCGAGGAGTAGTATTTAAGTGCTCGACCGCCACTAGTGACCTCGGGGTTGCCGTACACGACACCCACCTTTTCACGCAACTGGTTTATAAAGATGCAGACGGTGTTGGTTTTGCCGACTATACCTGTAAGTTTGCGCAGTGCCTGACTCATAAGTCGTGCCTGCAAGCCGACATGCGTGTCGCCCATATCACCCTCTATTTCGGCGCGCGGTACCATGGCGGCAACGCTGTCGATGACGATGCAGTCGATAGCACCGCTTCGCACCAGCGCCTCGGCGATTTCCAGTGCCTGTTCGCCGGTGTCCGGCTGTGAGACGAGCAGGCTGTCGATATCGACGCCGAGTTTGCGCGCGTATACGGGGTCAAGTGCGTGTTCTACGTCGATAAAAGCCGCTTCGCCGTCGCCCTTTTGCGCTTCCGCCACACAGTGCAGTGCAAGCGTCGTCTTGCCGGAACTTTCAGGTCCGTATATTTCAATGACACGACCACGCGGCAGACCGCCTATACCGAGAGCGGCATCAAGTCCGAGCGAGCCGGTGGAGATACTGTCCACCGCCATGCCCTCATGGTCGCCGAGCTTCATGACAGAACCCTTGCCGAACTGCTTTTCTATCTGGACAAGCGCGGTATCCAGCGCCTCTTTTTTGTTGGCCATTGATAATTCCTCCGGTCGTTTTAGGTAAACATTTATTCATAGTACATTGTATCATTTTTTAACAGTGTTTGCAAGTTTTTTTGGAAATCGTGTAAGGGTCACAGCGTTGATTTGACTTTCTGCGTTTCTTATCCTCCGCCTAAGGCAGGGGATAAGAAATTCAGGTTACCGACCGGACAAGTCACAAAACAACCACTGCAAATGTATAACCGTTTTCGTGCGTTATCGACACTTTAACCCGCTTTCTGCCGACCAGTGCGCGCGCCCTGCCGGACAGTTTCACGTAAGGCGTACCGTTTGAGCGATGTAACAGCTGTACATCACTCAGCGCAAATTGTGTCATTATGCCGCATCCGAGCGCCTTGCCAAACGCCTCTTTAACGGCAAAGCAGGAGGCGGCGGCTTTGGCTGTATTTTTCACAGCAAAAATCTCCTGTTGCTCTGCTTCACCAAACACACGGCGCACAAACGCAGGGTTTTTAAGACTGCGCGTCATGCGCTCGTCCAAAACGCAATCTATACCAATTTTCAAACTTTTTCCTCCGTTGGAATGTAGAGACCATCATTGGCCGCCCATCTGTTTACGACAAACTCACAAAGCTGAGCTGTCGCATTTGAAAAACTTTTGTCAGTTTAGACAAAAGACTGATGTATTTTTAAAAGTAAGAGACAACCTTTTGCTTTTTTGCAATTTAAAAATAGAGAAAGAAATTTAACGGTTGCCTGTATAACATTTTCATAAACGGTAAAAATATAGTAAAGCACACATGTGAGGATGATATGGAAATTAAGCGTGGTGAGATATTTTACGCCGATCTAAGTCCCGTGGTAGGCTCAGAGCAGGGTGGCATACGACCGGTACTTATAGTGCAAAACAACATGGGTAACAGGCACAGTCCCACGGTCATAGCGGCGGCGATAACAAGCCGAACAGGCAAAACATCGCTTCCGACACATATACCGATAAGCTCGGATGACAGCGGTCTTGCGCGGGATAGCGTCATATTACTCGAGCAGTTGCGCACTATTGACAAGCAGCGCTTGCGTGAGCACACCGGCACACTGCCGGACACCGATATCGCTAAGGTGGACAGCGCGCTGGGTATCAGTTTGGGATTACAATAGGTGAAATATGTTTTCGGATATTTTAATGTCATTTTTAGTTGGTGGTGCGCTGTGTGCCGTCTGCCAGGTGTTAATTGATAAGTTTCCGCTCACACCGGCGCGACTGCTTGTCGGGTTGTTTATGATCGGCGCAACACTGTCGGCGCTCGGGCTGTACGACCCGATACTGGAGTTTGCAAAGAGCGGACTGTCGGTACCTCTGCCCGGCTTTGGGCACGTCATGATGCAAGGTGTTATGAAGGAAATTCGCGCCGAGGGAGCTATAGGCATACTGACCGGTGGGCTTAAATCCGCCTCTGCAGGCATAACCGTCTCGGTGGTGTGCGCTTTTGTAGCGGCACTGTTTGCACGCTCAAAACAGCCGAAATAGCCTTTTAAATTGAATGACAGTTTTATTTCCCCGTGTCGCCCTCGGTGGAAAACAACAGAACACGAGAGTTGCCGTCAAGTTTCAACACTTGGCGCAACTCTTTATATGTTTGCTCGCGCATGATATATCGCAAAACCCCCATACCCACAGCGCCGGACTCCCCCGATGTGACAGGCAAATCATCACCCAGCGGTCGCGCAAGCGTTTCCATGCCGCAAAGCGTCACCTCGTCCTGCGCCGACACAAACACATCGACATGGCATCGCAATATTTCCCATGCAATGGGGTTCGCCTCGCCGCAACACAGTCCTGCCATAATCGTTGGCATGTCACCGGTGCAGGAAAGCGCTTGTCCTGTGCCCTGCACCGCGCTTTTGTACAGACATGCAGCGTTTTGCGCCTCCACGACGATAAATTTAGGCGGTGCGTCCGCATAAAATTGTGCCAAAAACCCCACGACCGCTGCCGCAAGACTGCCAACACCTGCTTGAACAATGACGTGTGTGGGCGGCTGCTTTAGTTGCTCGGTGCATTCATAAACCATAGTGCCGTACCCCTGCATGATGTTGGTGGGTATGTTCTCATAGCCATCCCATGCGGTGTCCTGCACCACAACACCTTTTTGTACCTGCTGAGCCTGCCGTGAAACAAGGCGCACGCAATCGTCATAGTTGCATTGTTCGATGCTGACCTGTGCGCCATGCTTTTCTATGTTGCGCCGACGCGCCTCAACGGTGCCGGACGGCATACGCACAATAGCTTTCTGTCCCAGTGCTTGCGCCATAAATGCAACACCGCGACCGTGGTTACCGTCCGTTGCGGTGAAAAATGTTGTACCGTCATAGGCGGTGCGCGCCTTTGAGGAGGCAAGCTCGTCAAAGGTGAGGACGCCGTCTTTGCCGAGCAACTCGCCTATATAGCGCGCTATGGCATAACTTGCGCCGAGCACCTTAAATGCGTTTAGCCCAAAACGGTAGCTCTCATCCTTGATGTGAATACTGCCCACACCGATATCCGCGGCGGCACACTTAAGACTCCTAAGCGGTGTCGGCGCGTAGGAGGGCATCGAGCGGTGAAATGTGACGGCTTTCAGCACCTCCTCAGACGACATAAGTTGCAGATTGCCGTTTTTATCGCGCGGCATGGTGTTACCAACCCAACTTAAAGCAGACATGTAAGACCTCCGTACTTGTTTCAAAACATCATTTCGTTGTGCATGCTGGCAATAATCCCCACAAATGCGACAACCACTGAAATATAAACATGATAATACAATGATACCACAAACAAAAATAACTTGCAATAATGTAATAAAAATGTTAAAATAGACCAAAGCAACTGTCATGCTATTTCGTATTTCCCACCGCTGATGGTGGCGGGAAATACGAAAAAATATCTGACTGCACGTCAATCCGAAACATATCAAAATTTTGCGAAAATACAGCAGTTCAAACCATTCTATATGAGGTGCAACATGATTATCTGTAACGGTACGGTTATCACAAACGGTTCCGCCGGTGTCATTGCCGAGGGCGCCGTCGTTGTGCAGGGAGGCGAGATTGTTGCAGTGGGTAAAATGCGTGATATCATACCGGCTTATCTGCGTGAAAAGCGCCTTGATGCGCGTGGCGGTGTTATCATGCCGGGGTTTATCAACGCGCACTCTCACATCTACAGTATCTTTGCGCGCGGTTTTGCGCCAAACCCCTCCTCCGACTTCACGGGACAGCTCAAAAATTTGTGGTGGCGCGTCGACGGCGGTATTGACGAGCAGGATATTCGACTTGCTGCGCGGTACAGCTTTATTCAGATGATTAAAAACGGTGTGACAACGGTGTTTGACCACCATGCCGGCTACGGCGGTGTCGACGGCAGTCTAATAGCAATGGCGCAGGAGGCGCAAAACATCGGCATACGCTTTAGCGGTTGTTTTGAGGTCAGCGACCGCAACGGTTACGAGGCAATGTACGCCGCCGTGCGCGAAAATCGTAATCTGTTCGACTATGTGCGAAGTGACAGACGGCTTGCGGCTTGTTTTGGGCTTCATGCATCCTTTACACTGTCCGATGCGACAATGGATTACATTGCAAAGCGCGCACCACAGGACTGCGGATACCACGTGCATGTAGCCGAGGACAGGGCAGACGAGCGCGATTGCATGTTTAACCACGGCAAAAGGGTGGTGCACCGCCTTGCGGATTACGGTATACTGGGCGAAAAAACCATTGCCGTGCACAGCGTGTTTGCCGACGAGAGCGAACTATGTAGGCTTGCTGAAACTGACACGTTTGTCGTGCACAACCCCCAGAGCAATATGGGCAACGGTATCGGTGTCGCCGACTTAAGCGCCATGCTGAACAGCGGCGTGACAGTGGGACTTGGTACCGACGGTTACACCTACGACATGCTGGAGAGTTTAAAGGTGACCGGCATGGCACAGCGGCTGAGAACCGGCAGTCCTTCCGACTTTTACGGCGCGGATATGTCCATGCTTATGGGCGCAAACGCCGAGCTTGTCAGGCGGCATTTCGGTGCGAACGTCGGGGTGCTTGAAGTAGGCGCGGCGGCAGACATAATAACGTTGGATTACGACGCACCGACACCGATAAACAACGACACCGCCGAAGGACACATTCGTTTTGGGTTAAACGGCAGTCTGGTGCGTAACACCGTTGCAGGTGGCAAACTGATTTACAACGACGGCGTCATGCAGGATATAGACACGGCACAGGTTGCCGCACAGACGGCAGAACGCGCAACAAAGCTGTGGGCGAGGATATAAATATGAGCGACAGAATGACACCGCTGACATTTGAATATCTGTGCGAGCATCTTTTTACCACCGGCAGGACATTTGTCGGTCGGAAGCCTTACCGCGGTGAGGTCGCGCCGATTTTTGGGCCGGCGGCAGGGCCACACACCCAACTTGCGCAGAATATAGTGGCGGCTTTTGGGTGTGGTGCGCGTTTTTTCGAACTTAAAACGGTGCAAAAAATCGACGGCGAGGATCTGCCGGTACAAAAACCGTGCATATACGCACCAAACGAGTGTTATAATGTAGAATGGTCGACGGAACTAACGGTAGAGCAGGCTTTTTGCGAGTATGTAAAAGCCTATTTTGCGATAAAGCTTTTTGCGCGAGAATGGGGACTTAGCGAGCAGTTCCACTTTAACATGAGCGTCGGTTACGACCTCCGAGGAATAAAGGGCGACAAAATAAACGGGTTTATCGATGGTATGACAAATGCTGCGCAGTCAGAGGTTTTTTTGCAGTGCAAGCGTTATGCGCTGTCGCAACTGCACCGCTTCAAACATGTCACCGGGGAGTATATAGAGGATGTTTCGCCGTGTGTAGCGGACAGCTGTACCCTTTCGACACTGCACGGCTGTAAAAGCGAGGAGATAGAAAGCATCGCAAGCCACCTTATAACGCAAAAAGGGCTTAACACCTACATAAAATGCAACCCGACACTGCTCGGGTACGAGCGAGCATCGGAGCTTTTGCGCCGCATTGGGTACGGGCATCTCGACTTTAAAGAGCACCACTTTGTTGACGACCTGCAACCGTCACAGGCACTGCCGATGTTTGAGCGGCTCAGCAAGCTTGCCAAGAGCAAAAGTTTGTCGTTTGGGTTGAAACTTACAAACACCTTCCCCGTGCTTGTGCAAAACGGCGAACTGCCTGGCGAAGAGATGTACATGTCGGGGCGTCCGCTGTTTGTGCTGTCACTTGCGACGGCAGTGTTGTTGGCCGAGCGAACAAACCATGCACTGTCCTTTTCCGGCGGTGCAGACGAGCACAACATTAAAGCACTGCTACAAGGCGGCATAAAAAGTGTGACGATGGCAACAACGCTGTTAAAACCCGGCGGCTATGAGCGCCTATGTTCCGTTGCGGAGCAGGTGGCATCGCTTGATGAGCTACCAAGCGGTGCACAGGCGGACGTGCTTGAAAAACTACTGGAGCACACACTGCAAAACCCACCTGCCATGCCGCTGAAAAG
>CAYJFU010000048.1:0-1025 GCA_964369445.1 uncultured Oscillospiraceae bacterium
ATATTCCGGATATGCCGCCATAAACTCGGTTGCAAGGGTGTTGTACAGACCGTCCTCGTTTTCATGTTCGGCTACCCACAGCGTGATGCTGTCCGGCTGAATATTTTTGTCGGCAAGTGTCTGGTCCACTCGCACTATGGTGGGCAGTACCGTCTCACCGCTCGCCGCTCGCCAGCCCATAACACCGAAAACGCTAAGCATCATCACAACCGCAACGGCGATAATGCCGCGACGTCGAAAGTTTATCCTTTTCAGCTCCTCTTCGGGGTAGTCGTAACCTGTGCCGCCGCTAAGTGCCACAAGCATGTCGTCAGCACTTTTAAAGCGCAACTCGGGGCGCAACGCCATCGACTTCATTATGAGCTTGTCCACCTGCGCGTCTATGCCGGACACAAGCTTGGACGGGCGCTGTAATGTGTCCTTTTCCGTGCGCTCGATGCTCTCCTCCGGCGTGACACCGGTGAGCATCTTGTAGTATGTTGCGCCGGCGGCATAAAGGTCTGTCTGCTCGCTTTGGCGCATGTTGTTACGGTACTGCTCGGGCGGTGCGTAACCCTTTTTTACAACGACACTCTGTGTCCACTCCTCCTTTGCGGCAAAGCGAGCCGCACCGAAGTCCAGTATTTTAACGTTGCCGCCCTCGCAGATGTAGATGTTATCAGGGCTGATGTCACGGTGTATGATGCCCTTTAGATGTATGGATTTTATGCCCTGTAGCAGGTCATGCATTATCTCGGCGGCGCGCTGTGACGGTATCGCACCGTCGTTTTGCGCCATGTACTCCTTTAAAGTCATGCCGTCAAGGTGCTCCATGACGATGTATGCAGTGTTGTTGTCGTCAAAGGTGCCCAGCACGTTGACGATGTGTTCGTCGCCTGTAAACTTGGCTAGGTTTTTTCCCTCCTCGACAAAGCGCTGTTTGTATATCTGGTAGTTTTTAAAGTGTTCGCCGGAAAAACCACGCAACTCCGTCTCTCCCGGCATACGGCTTGCCATGTTTTGCGGAAAAAACTCTTTTATAGCAA
>CAYJFU010000048.1:1035-15986 GCA_964369445.1 uncultured Oscillospiraceae bacterium
CAACAACACTGGAAAGTCGCGTATCAAACGCCTTGTACGTTACACCAAAACCACCAATGCCCAAAATACTTCCGATGACGTAACGTCCCCATATCCTCATACCGGGTTGCAACATATATGCCGGCGTGTTGGGTGTGCCGACAACGTGTCCGCAGTAAGGGCAGACCTGATAACCCGATGTATTTCTGAAACAGTTAAAGCAAATGCTGTCCATATCAGTTTTCCTCCTCGGTTATCGCCAGTTGCTCGGCAAAATATTCCACCAGTTGCTCTCTTGAGTAACCTGCAAAATATTCCTCCAGCTCCTCATCCGAGTAGCCTGCAAAATATTCCATAAGTTCCTCCGTTGAGTAGTCGGCATTGGCAAGTTCCTCACGCAAAACAGACATGAATTCCTCATCCAAAGTGGTAGGCATCCCCTCCGGGTTCGGCGGCGCTGCCGTCACAGGGAACACAAACTGCGGATCAATCGATACGGTTATGTTTTGCCGGTCGGTGACGGGTTCATTATCGCGGTAGGCATCCAGCACAAAAACTACCGCTGTAATCGGCATGTCGCTGATGAGATATGCGGTGGTATATGCGCCGGATTCATCCGCTAAAAAATACATTTCGGTGTAATCACTGTTCATGGAATCGTTGTATATCACACCCAGTGAATAATGATATTGCGGATAGCTCTCACCGGACGTAAAATCACCTGTTAACTTGTAGAAGTGCGTGTCGGTATAGATATTATATTCAAGGGTATTTTGTAACGATTGCATATTTTCAAACTCGTTGTCCTGCGCCACACTGCGCATCTCCTGCTCGGTAATGCGCTCAATGTTTGTCACCTCGACACCGTAGTCTGCTTCGCGCGGTTGCAAGGTAAAGGTGTTTTCCAGCACAAAGCTGTCCACTATCGGTGTTGACATAACAAAGTCATAGGTTAACTCTTGCTCCTCGACACGCGTACCGTCCTCCGACAGTAACCGAGTCTCCACCATCAACCTCAGTTCTTTGTTAAAGTATTGTTCCGTATTAAGATTAGTAATATAGTTACTGCTAATATGATAGTAATTTATATTGTCACTACCGTAATTGCTGTAGGAGGTGAAACTGTCTGACATGTAGCTTACATACTCCCATGTGGTGCCGCCGTCCGTCGACGCATACAGCACATGAGCTCTTTCGCTGTCACTGCTCTGCTCCGGCGGTTCCATCGCCGTGACAACCGTTATTTCAAACTGATCGGCATGTCGGGAGGTGGCATATCCGTAAATAATATTACCGGGTTCCCCCTGCGCCGCCTGTGTGCCGGCGCTTATATGTAGTCGTGTGTCAAACTGCTCGTTCGTTTCAGTGTCATATGTGGCCTTATAACCTATCGGCACACTGTGCGGCACAGTATCGGAGTACTCAAAAACTATATTCATATGGTCAAAGGTAGCTTCAGCGTATCCGATTGCCTCTGATGTCGACATCTGTGTTATGTCCTGCACAATACCCATCTGCGTTGCAAGCTCGAAATCCTTGACAAACAGGGCGACGTTTGCCGTCTGACCCTCTTCAAGCTGTGCGCCGGCGGTATCAAGCTGTTCCGTGACGGTCATATCCTCCATGGCGGCATAGTTTTCGACATTTATATCAACCCGTGCAACGTTGATGCCAAGACCGACCTCCTCCAGTGCCACCACTGCCTCGTCGTATGACATGCCTTCGACGTTTGGCACCATTGCAAACCCCTCAGTCTGTGCACTGCCAAAGTTATCCTCGAGCATGGTGCCACCGACGACTATGGGTGTCGCTTCCTCGCCGGCAAGTCCTCCCGTGGCGGCAAATATTCCAAAACCCACAAGTATAACGGCACTGACGGCAATGGCAATTTTCGCGGCGAGCGGTGCTTTTGTGCTGTCGCGCCGCACCTTTACCTTGACGCGCTGAACGTCATTGCCTTTAAGCGCCGCGGCAAACTCGGTGACGCTCTGTGTCCTGTCGCCTTTGCGCACGTTGAGCGCGTTCATCAGCGCATTCTCCGCGCTTTGAGGTATTTTGACATCTAGTTTAGACGGTTCTACTATCTCGTCGGCAATAGCGCGCTCCATGCTGTCGGGCGGTGTCTGTCCCGTCAGCAGTTTGTAAAAGGTTGCCGCAAGCGCATACACGTCGGTCCACGGCCCTTGATCGCCTTTGGAGCGGTACTGTTCCTCCGGCGCATAGCCACTTTTAAGTATGACGGAAAGGCTTTTGGAGTTGACGGCACTCTCGTAACGCGCCGCACCGAAATCCAACAACTTGATATCGCCATCGTCGGTTATGAAGATGTTATCCGGCGATATATCGCGGTGAATAATGTTTTTTGCGTGCACGACGGCAAGAGTGTCACAGACGCGCAATATAATGCCACGTGCCATTTCAAAGTTAAGCGCCCCTTGATTGGTCAAAATGTGCTTGACATCGTGACCTTTCAAAAACCCCATGACGATGTAAGCCGTGTTGTTACCCATAAAAGTATCGTATATGTCGACGATGCCGGGCACGCCGTTAAACTGTGCCAGCGTCTGCGCCTCATCGACAAATCGGTTAAGGCCTGCATCAAACTGTTGCGAAACATTGCCATTATTGTAAACAGTAAGGTGCGTGTCACCTGGCAGACGCGTCGCAAATGTTGTCGGCAAAAACTCCTTAATCGCGACGGTACGCTCCAGTTTTTGGTCGTATCCGATGTAGGTCACACCAAACCCGCCGTAGCCAAGCACACGACCGACGAGATAGTGCCCCTCTAAAACATTGCCGGGCGACAGGTGGTAACCCTCGCGCGGTGGGGTATGCTGCTCATAGCCGCAGTGCGGACAAACGGGGGTAGGACTGTCATACAGGTTCATACAGGATAAACAGCGAGTCATATTTGTTCTCCGACGGTGGTTCGGGGGATAAAGCTATAAGGCAATTATACACCTATCACAACTATAAATAAATGGACTAAACTTACATTCGTTTGTAATATCTAAAGAAGTTACATCTTAATATAGTTCAATTAGAGTTGTGGTTAAAGTTTTGACTGTTGCAACTGCAACTGTCAAACATCCTAAACATGTGTCAATTAAGTATATTTCAACAATAAACTCTTGACATTTTCAACATATGTGCTATACTAAATTAGTTAATACTAACCAAAATTTCAACCAAACGGAGAGAAAATGAAAAAAATAATAACATTACTTATATGTGTTGCAACGCTTTTTGCCTTTACGGCATGCGGTGCCACCGAATCGACACCGACTGAGGTCGTACCGGCTGAGTCACAGTCGCAGGAAACTACATCCGAATCCGAGAGTGCATCCGAACAACCGGAAGAAGAGCCAACAGCCGCCGCGCCCGTTGACATTTCCGCAGTAGCTCTCAATGGGCCCACTGCAATGGGCATGGTAAAATTCATGGACGATGCCGAAAACGGTGCAATAACAAGCAACAACTACACATTTTCGATAGAGACGGCGATAGATGTTGTCACACCGATGATTTCCAAAGGTGAGGTGCAGTTTGCCGCCGTGCCCTCAAATGTGGCAAGCGTGCTCTACAACAATGCAGACGGCGCCGTCAAGGTACTCGCGCTGAACACACTTGGCGTTTTGTACATCGTTGAAAATGGCGACACAGTGCAATCAATGGAAGATCTTGCCGGCAAAACCATTTATGCGAGCGGTAAAAGTGCAACACCGGAGTATGCACTGAACGAGTTACTTGCTGCAAACGGACTTACCGATTCGGTAACCATCGAGTGGAAAACAGAGCAGGCAGAGGTCGTCGCGGCACTCGGCGCAGAGGAAAATGCTGTCGCAATGTTACCGCAACCGTTTGTTACAACCGCGCAGACACAAAACGAGAACATCAGGGTTGCGCTTGACCTCACCGAGATATGGGACAACTCAGAAATCGACGGCACATTGATAACCGGTGTTGTAGTCGTAAATACCGCCTTTGCCGATGAAAATCCCGATGCAGTGGTAGACTTTATGTCACACTATGCACAGAGTGTTGACTTTGTCAACAACAACGTCGAGCAAGCCGCCGCTTTGGTAGGCGGATATGAAGTGGTGCCGGAAGCGGTAGCTCTCAAGGCAATACCGGAGTGTAACATAACATTCATTGCGGGCGAAGAGATGAAGGACATGCTGTCCGGCTATTTAGGCGTGCTTTTTGAGCAAAATCCACAGTCAATCGGCGGTGCAATGCCGGACGACGCATTCTATTACATGGCTGAGTAAGCCATTGCAAAATCCATTTGTGACATACTGTGTCACAGATCAGAACGCGATTTGATTAAAAACCACACATGTTGTCAAACAAAAATTTGCTTTTTCGGTTATAGAGTGCGGTGTGCTGTATGTTTCCCGACTGATACAGACATAGATAGGTGGTTTATGCCGCCAAGACTTGTTGGTTTTCAGTTAACTTACTATTAATGACTATAGCATGGGTAACGACTTTGCAGGGCAACAATATAGTTGTTCAGCTTGAAAAACGGCACAAGATTGCTGAAAAGAAAATTTTGCTTATCAAGGCGGCGGATTGAAAAATACTCGCGTATTCTGATTGACGACAACGAAGATAGGCAGAATTTCTGCCGGGAAGATGTGGTGGGTTTCAAGTTGAATAACTATTCAAAACCAAAAAAAGAAAAACTGCCTTTGTGGGTTATCCTTTTGTGGGTAGCCCTCTGGCAGTTTTTTAGTATGATGCTCAATTCACAAATACTGCTACCCACACCGCTGTCGGTACTGGAAAAGCTTGTACTTTTACTCGGTCGGTTCGACTTTTGGGTGGCTGTTATGTTTTCCATGCTTAGGATAAGCGTGGGTTTTATACTTGCCGCAACTTTAGGCAGCCTTTTTGCGGTCGTTTCGCACAAGTCGCGCGCCTTCAGGCAGTTTATCAGTCCTGTTGTTATCATAGCAAAATCAGTGCCGGTCGCGTCGATAATCATACTTATTTTAGTGTGGATTTCCTCGGACAACATCTCTGTATTTATCAGTTTTATAATGGTTATGCCGGTGGTGTACACCAATGTTTACAGCGGTATCGACAATCTGGATATTCAGCTTGACGAGATGGCGCAACTTTTCAAAATGAAAAACCTTACCCGTATAAGATATATCGTTTTACCTCAGATAATGCCCTTTTTTGAATCGGCTTGCATTGGGGGGCTTGGCATGGCATTTAAATCGGGCATTGCCGCAGAGGTAATCGGATTGCCGGACATGTCCATAGGCGAAAACCTGTACGAGGCTAAGGTTTTTCTTGACATTCCGACGCTTTTTGCATGGACGGTTGTCATAATAATTGTAAGCTTTTTGTTTGAAAAGCTGTTTGCCTACCTGATAAGTCTTGCCTGCAAACGACTGAGAAAGGTGACTTTATCATGATTGAGCTTAAAAACGTCTGTAAAAAATACGGCGACAACGTCGTTTTTGAGGATTTAAATATGCAGTTTGAAACCGGCAAGGTCAACTGTATAATGGGCAAGTCCGGCGTGGGAAAAACCACGCTTATACGACTGCTGATGGGCATTGAACAGCCTACAAGCGGCACTGTTAGCGGACTTGAAAACGGTGCAATAAGTGCAGTTTTCCAAGAGGACAGGCTTTGCGAGAACCTGAATGTTTACACAAACATTCTGCTGCCGCACCTGAACAAACAAAGCCATAAAAACTTAACAAAAGCAAAGCTCGACGAGATGCTTGAAAACATAGGTCTTATAAATTGCGGTGAAAAATCGGTCAACACACTGTCAGGCGGCATGAAACGTCGAACGGCAATACTGCGCGCACTTTTAGCGGATTATGACACGCTTATTTTAGATGAACCGTTTAAAGGGCTTGACGACAACACTAAGCAGAACACCATTGACATGGTGAAAGCTAACGCCGTCGGAAAAACGGTGATTTATATTACGCACGACAAAGCGGAGGCGGAGTTGATGGCCCCGGATAGAGTAATAGTCTTGTGATAGACATTACGTATTTTGCAACCTCGCCACAGCGTGTATAAACACCTCCAGTGAAAGCAGTAAATTTTGTATCTCCACACCCTCGTTGCGACCGTGAATTTGCCCTACAAACGGCGGTTTTGGTTGGCCATGCGGTGTGTCGATGCCGTAGCTGACGCAGTTGGCGAGTGAGCGTGCATATGTGCCGCCGGACATGGTTACCGGCGGCTCTTTTGTGCCGCTTATATTGTTGTAAACCTCAGCGAGGATTTTTATGCGCTCGCTGTCGGGGTCTTGAAAAATGCCCATGTTGACCTGTGCCGGCTCCATAGTGAAGCCTGCTTGTTGTGCGTGCTCGTCCAGGGTGCACAGTATGTCGTCGATGTTGCAACCAAAAGGCGCGCGTATGTTAAAGGTCAGCACAAAACAGCCGTTTTGCACGCTGAGCATGGTGCCGCACGCGGTGAGCGGTGTAAAGTGCGGAAGTTCGCAGTCGATGCCAAGACACGCACCGTAGTTATCCTGAACAGCGCTTTGCAAAAACATAAGTGCCGCCTGCTCTTGCCCCTCACAGATCTTTTGTGCGACAAGATAGTCCAGCAGTATTTTAAGCGCGGTGCGTGTGCCTTCGGGGTGTGCAGGGTGACCCCCCACACCCTTTGCCATCACCGTAACACAGTCGCCGTCTCGCACAACTGTTATGTCCTGTGCGTCCTGCAACTGTTTTGATGTTCGCAACACTGCACTTGCCGCTTCAGGTATAACATTTTCAGCGCCGGCGCCTTCCATGGACACTATAATCCGTGCGACATCAGAGCTTTTATACTTTGTTGCAATAATGGACTTTTCGCCGTAGCTGACAGGAAAAGCACCGTCCGGCGTAAAAGCAAACATCGGTGGTTCGTACAGGGCATTGTAGTGCTCCATATCCTCCATGCCGGTCTCTTCGTTACAGCCGAATATCGCACGCAAGCCGTATTGCAACGGCCTGTCCTTGAAAAATTCCAATAAAAACAACGTGAGCACACTTGCGCCCTTGTTGTCGGAAACGCCGCGCCCAAGCAACCAGCCATCGCGCTCACACATCACATAAGGGTCGGTATCCCAACCCTCACCCGGCGGCACAACATCAAGGTGTCCTAGCGTTGCGATATGTTCTTCACACTGTCCGTCAAGCTCGGCAAAGCCAAAGTAACCCTGTGCATCGGTGACGCTAAAGCCTTTTTGTCTCGCCGCGTTTAGCATTATGTCAAGCGCGTCGCGTGGGCCTTGCCCGTACGGCGCATCGGGTTTTGCCGGTCCGTTGACACTCTGTGCCGTGACAACCTCCCCCAGCAACTGCACGATTTCTTCACTTTTTTGCTGTACAAATTGTTTAACCTCTTGCTCAAAAGTCATATTTCACCTCTGTTAACGATCAATGACAATGTTAAGTTAAAATGAATAAAATTTTATAACAAACTCATAAATACATCTGATTTTCTATCAGGGGGCTTCGCGTTTGTGGGAATTATTGTCGGCTTGCACAAAATGTTGATGTGTTTCGGATAACTGTGCAATTTGACTCTGGCGTGTCAACCCTTATGATCGGTTATTTTTCCATGTTAAATTAACAAAGCCCACTTAAAATGCTCACTATGATAACTAATTTTAACACAAAACTCAAAAAAAATCCATAATTATAACATCTCGGCATCATTTTTTTGCTAAAACTATTTATTTTATGTAAAATCTGTGTTAAAATTATCAGGATATGTCGACAATTGGCGCGCTCGCTTTGTTCGTTGACAGTGATATGCTAGCACAATGCTATTTAACTTATACGGTGCGGCACCCTATAACAAATCGGAGGATATATGAGCTTTTTTGACGTAGTTAAACTGTTTGGTGGTCTGGCGCTGTTTTTGTTTGGTATGACTACAATGGCCGCCGGTCTTGAAAAAGCCGCCGGCAGCAAACTTGAGTCAACACTAAAGCGCCTGACTAAAAACCCCGTTACTGCTGTGCTGTTCGGTGCGCTTTTGACGGCGGCGGTGCAAAGTTCCTCCGCTACAACGGTCATGGTTGTAGGCCTTGTCAACAGTGGCATTATGCAGATGTCTCAGGCGATTGGCGTTATTATGGGTGCTAACATCGGTACCACCTTCACGGCGCAGATACTCAGCCTTGGCGACATAGCTTCCGACAACTTCTTTTTGTTGCTACTAAAACCTGCAACTATCGCACCCATTATTTCTTGTGTCGGCGCGGCACTTTTTATATTCGCCAAGAAAGAGCGTTTTCGCAACTGGGGTCAGGCCGCAATAGGTTTTGGCATACTGTTTACCGGTATGTTCACAATGGAAGCCGCTGTGTATCCGTTGCGTTCGTCGCCGCTTTTTGCCGAGCTGTTTTCCACACTGCAAAATCCGGTGCTCGGCGTGCTTGTCGGCGCAGGTGTGACCGCAATTATACAAAGCTCCTCCGCATCGGTGGGTATACTGCAAGCGCTGTCCTCCACCGGTATTATAAGCTGGTCTACAGCGGTGCCCATCATTCTCGGTCAAAACATCGGTACCTGCGTCACCCCCATGATGGCTTCTATTGGTGCAAGCAAAGCGGCAAAGCGCAGTGCATTTTGCCACCTGTATTTTAATATTATCGGCACATCACTGTTTTTAATTATAATTTACGGCATACAATATACTGTGGGCATCCCTTTTTGGAATGAGGTTGTCGGGCGCAGTGACATAGCTAACTTTCACACCATCTTTAACATCCTTGTAACGTTGATACTGTTACCTTTTACAAAGCTGCTTGCATATCTTGCCACAAATACAATTAAGGACAAAGACGAGCCGACCACAAAAAGCCAAAAGCCCGTTTTGGACGAGCGCCTACTTTCCGCTTCGCCACTGCTTGCTATTGAACAGGCACAGAGCATGATAAACTACATGGCGGTAATTGCCAAGGACAACTTCGCCCTCTTATCGTCGCTTCTCAAAAAGCACGATGAAGAAATATTGCAACAGATCAGGTTGCAGGAAAAGGAACTAGATGAGATTGAAGTCGAAACGGCAGGTTACCTTATCAAAATCACACACAAAGAGCTGACGGAACAGGAGAGCGATAAGGTTTCGATGCTGTTGCACCTGCTGTCGGACTTTGAGCGCATCGGTGACCGAGTTGAGAGTATTGCAAACACGATGGCAGATGCCTCCGGCAAAAAGAGCAAACTTTCTGACAATGCAAAAGAAGAACTTGCGCTACTTTGCGAGGCGGTCAGCGAAAATATCGACCTGTCTATCAAGGCGGCATTTGAGCAAAACCTCGACATGGCGCTTAGAGTTGAGCCGCTTGAAGAGGCGATAGATCAGATAGTGGAGCAACTGCGTAATCGCCATGTCATGAGGCTTAAAAAGGGCAAATGCAATATAGAGGCCGGACTTATATTTATCGAGATACTGTCGGGACTTGAGCGTATATCCGACTATTGCAGTAATATTGCAGGTTATTCGCTGTACCTGATAGGCGGAAGTGAAGACTACAATAATCACCTGCTAAAAAGTAGCATAAAAGAACACCGTGTCGATAAGGCGATTATGGATGCTATTGAAGAATATGAAAAACGTTATCTACACACATTGAAGGAATAATCATGTTTAACAGTGGGATTGTACTGCTTGCCGCCGGGTGCAGTAAAAGGTTCGGTAGCAGCAAACTTTTGTATAATCTTGGCGAAAAACCTATGGTGCAGCTGACTATGGAGGCATTAAAGACCACAAATCTGCCTGCTGTTGTCATCTATTCTGACCCGGCTGTGGCACAACTAGCAAAAAAAGTAGGCCTCCTTGCAATACACAACAAGGAAGCCCGTCACGGGCAAAGCGCCAGTGTACGTCTGGGCACATCACACTTTCGTTTCAGACGTTCGGTAATGTTTATACCTGCCGACCAACCTATGATAAGTGCAGAAACTATTGTAACACTAAACGACATATTCAAAGGGTTTCCTTCCGACAAAATCCTCAGCTGTCACTCAGGAGGTAAGCGCTGTGCGCCGGTTGTGTTTGGCAGAAAGTTTTTTAAAGAGCTGTTGGAGCTTAAAGGCGATGTGGGCGGGCGCGACATTATATTCCGTCATCCCGACAGCCTTGTTATACATGAACTTCGTGACGAGATTGAAGCTATGGACATTGATACCGAAGATGATCTTAAAGTTTTGACAGGTCATATGGGGTTTGTTGGTAAACAAAGTAGTTAAGCCAGTTGGAATAAAGTAGATGTGCGTGTGATTTCCAACTGAAAAGCGGTGTTTGTGTCACATCATCGTTTGGAAAGTATGACTGCGGTACGCGCGGGTTTTTGCCCGCCGCTGTATCGCGGTCATATTCGTTTTTAAGCGTTTCTCTGTCGTATTCCGGATGTCCGGTGACATAAAAGTGACGCTCGGCGGTGTCCTCAATTATGTACGCACCGGCCTCGGGCGACACGCACAGCACCTTTAAATCCTTTTGTCTGTCAATATCAGCAAGTCGCACGTCGGTATGGCGCGAGTGTGGCGCCCAAAAACAGTCATCAAACCCACGCAGAAGAGGATGCGCACCGTCCAGCGACACATGCGCAAACACACCCGACAACTTTTGCGGCAGTTTGTATTTGTCGATACCGTATCGGTGATAAAGCGCCGCCTGAGCCGCCCAACATATATGCAAAACGGAATAGACGTTTTTATCCGCCCACGTCATTATATCACACAGCTCATCCCAATAGTTCACCTCATTGAACTGCAACAGCTCGACCGGCGCACCGGTGATAATCATACCGTCGTACCTGTTTTGCTTTATATCATCAAAGTACTTGTAAAACTGCTCAAGGTGATCACTGTGGGTGTTTTTTGGCGTATGCGTTTTAAGACCGAGCAATTCCACCTCGACCTGAATGGGCGTATTGGACAGCACACGCAACAGTTGCACCTCTGTCTCGATTTTTTTCGGCATAAGGTTGAGCACCAGTATTTTTAAAGGGCGTATATCCTGACTTTCCGCCCTGTCGATGGGAAGTGCAAATATATTTTCCGTTGCAAGCGTTGCAAACGCCGGCAGTTTGTTCGGTATTTTTATTGGCATCATTTACCTCTTAATATATCCTCATAAATTTTGCAAGTTGTACGTAAAGCTGGGAATACCTGTTAGTCAGATACTCGGCAAGCTCGGTTTCGAGCACACCGTCCTGTTCTGACATACCACACAGCGGCAGTGAAAGTGTTATATCGGTACCGCTGTAAAACTCGCTCATGACGCTGTAGCTACCGCCGCAACGCTGTACTAGCGCCTTTACTATTGAAAGCCCGAGCCCACAGCCCGGACGTGGGTTGTCGTTTTCATATGGGTCACAGGAATAGTAGGGTTCAAATATCGAGGGTAAAACGTCCTCTCGTATGCCTATGCCCTTGTCGCTAAAGGTGATAACAGCGTTGCGTCCTACCTGCTTCACCCTTATGTTGAGCTCGTTAAAATCCTTTGTATATGTTAAACTGTTATTTATAATGTTTAAAAACGCAATGGAAAGCATTCTTTCATCGCACATCACCAACATTTCGCCGTTGCAGTTGACGCTTATGGGCACGGTATCAGTTCGGCAGACAGCGCCTGCACCCGCCGCAAGCTTGGTCAGCATGTTTGTTACGTTCACCTGTTGCATCTGTAGCGGTGTGTCTGACAGCAATGTCGAAAGCACCGATAGGTTTGCCGAGTTGCGCAAAAGCGCATAGCATCCCGATGACATCAGTTCAAAAAAGCGGATGGTGTCGGCATCCTGTTCGGTGCGCTCCATAAGCGCCGGTATGAGCGAAAACATCTCGGACAGGTGCGTGCGCATATCCTCTGCAATGTACTTCGTGTTGCTGGGGGCGGGAAATCGTTGCACCGGCTGAATCAACATGTAGCCACCGACGTTGCTGACACAAAGATGAGTCATATCCGCATAGCACTCAAAGTTGTTAAGTAGCACAGGGACATTTTCCTTTATGCATTTTGCCGCGCCGGGCGTGCGTGAAACGGCATCACGAAGCGCGGTATGAGAGTTTAAAAAGCTGTTTTTTGCCGCCTCGTTCCGCCAGACAATCGTGTAACCTTCATCGGCAAGCGCTGTGGGGGTACTACTGTCTTTATATAGATTGGCTATGTGCTCGTATTGCTTCAAAATGTACCTCCGAATAAAGCCGACTGGTGTGTTTTAACTTTCTATACTGCTTATCAGGTACGCATCTCTACCGTCCGGCCATTTTATCGACTTGCAGGTAGTTTTAACTGTAAGACCTAGATTTATATTGTCAATAATTCTCGTATAGCTTGTTTTGCCGCCACAAAGACCGTGGATTGCACAGTCCGCACACTGACTAGTATTACCCATTATTGCAGAATAACACTTTTTTCCGATGTTTTTTTGTGCGGTGATCTGCTGGACACTGTGGTTTTCGTACAGTATTTCAAACGTAGCGGCATTTATGACGTATGTATATCCGCCCAGATGCTCAATTATGGTATCAAGTGCCTTGTAGTTGCACTCGATTTCGGCATATCGGCGGTGCTTTGTCAAAAACTCTGAAATCACGTTGCAGATGGTGCACAGGTCGTGAATTTCGTACTGATCCGGAACCTTTTCAACACTACAGCTGTCAAAGCCCACAAGCCCGACATACTCGCCCTGATCCAATATACCAAACTGGAACATGGACTTTATGCCTTGTGGCTCCAAAAGTTTGCGCTCATACTCCGACACCTCGTTCAGTGACGACATCAAAAACATGCCATATTTTTCAAATGCCTCAAACGCCGTGGTAAGTTTTTGCGATGACAGACCCTGTAGGTTTTGCTTTTGCGCAACCACATCATCAACGCAAACCTCAAAGGTGTTATTTATGATACTCCTGTCACTTTCGCACTCAAAGATGTATCCCCTTGAAAATCCGAAATGTTCGGTAACCAACTTTAAAACCGCTTCAATGGAATCAATTGGATCGCTAAAGCCGTATAGCAGCTTAAAAATGAACTCTATCCTGTTTTCTTTAAAGTTTTTTTGCGGCATATTTCCGACGTCAAACGCTGTGCGGTTGGAGCGATAATGCACCGGCACTTCGCCCTCAAATATAGTGAACCGATTTTTACCGTCAGCTTTGGATTTGTACAGCGCAAGGTCGGCGGACTTATAAATTGTTTGAAAGTCCTGTCCGTGTTTGGGAAACAGGGCTATGCCGATGCTTGCCGATATCTCGACGGTACCGCTTTGCTGAACGTACTTTTTTTTGAAAGCCGTGCATATCTCCTGTGCTCGACGGGTTATCACCTCTAAATCCTTGTACGATTCTATTAGCACAAAAAACTCATCTCCGCCGACACGTCCTATAATGTCACCGGTACGGAATATCGCTTGCAATCCCTCGGCAAGTTGTGTCAGAACGACATCGCCGTAAAGATGCCCAAAGGTATCGTTTATCAGTTTAAAGTTGTCGATGTCAACGATAAGCAGTGCGTGAGTTAGAACGTTGTCCGCTGCAAGTCTTTGCTTGATAAGTTCTTCCGTCGCACCTTTATTGTAAAGTCCTGTTAAAACATCCTTTTGTGATTGCTCGGTCAGCGATTCTATCGCCATGTGATGTCGTGTCACATCATTCATTCTGCCGACAACGCGAAGCACGTCACCTTTTTCATTCGTTATAGCGCGCGTACTTATACTATACCAGTACTTTCGACCGTCCGGCGCACTCAACATTGTTTCCTCCTGCCGGAAGGAGTGCCCTTGTCCGCGATGCTTTGACACCATTGCCTCAAACTTTTCTTGTAAAATGATGCCTTTGTCAAAAAATATCTGTGGAAAGTTGTCGGTGACGCTATCAAGTCCAAACTTATGCGCAAAGTGTTCGGACAGCGTCAGTTTTGCCGACGGCATGTCATAATCGAAAAACGCATCGTCGGACAGCGACTCGACAAGGTGATAAAATTCGCGCTCATTGAAGGGCAGTGAGTGGTCGTATTTGGAGTTGCTGACGACCTTAAACTTCATACACAGCATGTGCTTTTCGCCGTCGTGGTAGGCGCTTATTATCACCCTGACTTTAAGTATGACACCGCCACGAGTGCGCATGTTCAAAAGCACCGACTCGCAATCGGTTTTGACCGCCGAAAGAAAATTGTCCGCATCTTCTTTGCTTAGCATGTTGCAGATGCAGTTGCTAAATTTTTTGTCAAATTCCTGTCTATTAAAACCAAACGTGTCAAAAAACATATCATTGGCTTCAAGTATGTAGCATGGTCTGTCTTTACGTGTCACAACTATGCCGACTGGATCATCTGTGATTATTAAATTTGCTAATTTATCTGTAACCACAAGCGCCTTAATCGCATTGTTTTTCATACAAAACTCCCTCGCAGAGCGAAGTTTATCATTAGTATAATTCTACATCAATTATGTGATATTGTCAACCGGAATAACTATTTATGTGTGGAAAACCCATCTCCTGTTATCAAACACCTATGGTGCCAATATTTTACCAAAGGAGGCTCTCTCTATAATTCATGTCTTGTGTAATGCTATTCATGAGCAAAATCCTTTCTGTAGAGATTTTGGTTGTAGCGACTTAAGTACACTCTATTTATGTGGCTTTCCTCTTTTTATTTTTCCCCACTGTTCAGTAAGCACTGTACACCTACAATTGCCTTACAAGATGAGTATAAAATCAGTTGACAAAATGCACTTTTTACAATATAATATTAAATGTATCGCCGCTGTGGTGGAATAGGCAGACACAAGGGACTTAAAATCCCTCGGTAGCAATACCGTACCGGTTCAAGTCCGGTCAGCGGCACCATAATGAGCACTCATAAGGGGCATAGCCTTTTGTGAGTGCTCATTTCTATGTTTACTCACTTTTTTCTCTACCAAAACATCTAAGATACCGTTCCTTTTCTTCACTGTCCATTTCGGGAAGTTCTACCTTGCC
>CAYJFU010000049.1:0-15400 GCA_964369445.1 uncultured Oscillospiraceae bacterium
GATACAAAGCTATAGTGTCGCGGTGTGTCGGAAAAGGCAAGCATAAACTCAAACATATTGCGATATAACCTGCTATAGGCGGCATTTTTTAACATCTGCTTTGTACGCTGAATACCGGCGCTCTGCTCTATAAGCAGCTGTTTTGCTTTGCCGGAAATAGCCGTCTCATCGCTTTTGCCCTGAAATGTGTCGGTTATGCCGAGCACGGATTTTGCCATGTCGTAACAGCGCTGTAGCACCACAAAGTCTGCTGTGGCATCAAACTCAAAGGATATAGCCTTCATCATCTGAAGCTGATCTTGACCGGACACCGAGAGCACCTTGCCCATTTTGTTGGATAGCTCGAACTGCATGGAGTCGGGTTTTGTCATTATGTAGCCGCTGTTTACCATCTTTTCGTCTATTTTGCTCAGCGCTTTGTTGGCCTCGCGTTGCAACAACTCCACCGTCTCGCAGTCACTGCCGCCGAAAAAACGTCCGAACATGGAGGTGTTTTTTCTGAGTGCAACGGGATAACTGCGGATATTATAGTACGGCACCTCGGTGTCGCTGACTATAGGCAGACCGTCCTGCGTGATAACATTGCCACTCTTGTCACGTGTGACGGTTTTTACAGGGAGCGTTGAACCATCAGATTTTTTGCAGTTTACGGCAACCTCAAAATTTTTGACCTTCGATAAGAACTTTTTACTACCGCACGCACAGGCGCTACCCGTCTTAGGTGCACCGCAAGCGGCACAGGCATAGGTTTTGCGCACATGGTATTCCGTCTCGTTAAACAGCTCGACATCGCCGACCCATGACAGGGCGCCCACACCGCCGCTGTCGTTTTTATAGTAGCAAATAACCTGTGTAACCCTGTCGTTTGTAAGCGAAGGCTGTGCAACCCGCACATCGGAACTCTCACCGTCGACGTTGACACGATAGCGCGTGTATAGTCGTTCTTTTGTGTCCTCAAACACAAGGAAAAAGTAGTCCATACGTTCAATATCAAACACACCGGGTTGTGGGATAAACTCCAGCGGTGACAACAGACGCACCGAAAGACCACCCGTTATCTCCGAGGTGGAGACGGAGTTGTCCCACTCCACCAAAAATATCGCCCCACCCATGATGCGCGTTATGCGCTCTTCAAGGTCGTTAATCGCCTCAAACGGCAATTTTTTAAGCTCGCTTTTAAGCATGACCTCCACTGTGCGCGCAAGTTGATCGTTTTTATCCGACGAGCGGCGTGCCGACACAAGCGGCTGTGGTATATCAACATTTATCTGTGCGTCGATAAGTTCGCGCGTGAAGTTGTAACACAACTTTGCCGAACTGCCGCCCTCGATGGCAAGGTCACCCTCAAACTGGCGTTGCCAATCGGAAAAACGTTCGCGCCAACCGGAAAAGTCCGAAAACGCCTGCTCATACTTTTGCTTGTAGTGGTTTAGTAAAGTTTTCTTGTCCATTTGTCCCTCCTTTAAGTTGTGTTTCAGCAACCATTAGCCATTACTATATTGCATCCGGCACGCCGTACCTTTGACGCATTAGCTGTTTTGTGTCCTCATCGGCGCTTATGTAGTCCTCTAACATGTCATTGGTATAAGCACCTTGCTTTTGTGGAATTACAACCAGCTTGCTCTGCTGTCTGCCGGCAAACAGTGCTATTGCATAGGCGATAATTCTGTCGTCGGTTGCACCTTTGCGATGCGTTTCCTTGCCGTGCTCATCCTTGACAAAGGACAGCATCTCAAGCAAAGTATCCTCATCCTTTATCAGTGACAGGTTGTCACGCACAAACTGAATAAAAGAGCTTATTATCAGCGGTCTTGTGAGCGTAGTTGTCTTGAAACCATAGCGTGGCTCGAGGTTATGGGTGTAGCTGTCCACCCTCTCACGACGATACAGGCGCGGATACCCCCACCGCTGTAACAACTCACAGGCAAATATGCCGGTATTGACCTCCGTTGCGATGAGTGCGCGGTTGTAGTAAAGCCCCAGACAGTAAACCTGCTCGGCATATGCCGCCTCGTCAAACTGTGCGTGGTAAACGGCCACCTGTTCGCCATTGCGATTGTCCAGCACCTGTGCACAAAAGGATTCGCTACCCTCGCCGGCTATGTCACCGCCGATGACATACGGCACACCCTCCTCGGGCTTTTTAAAGATGCGCGTACTGCCCGTAGTTTGTTTTGTCGGGCATGGGTTTTCCGGCGCACAAAGATTACTGCCGCGCGTAAAATCAAAGTGTACTTGTTCATAAGTTGCGCACAACTCACCTTTGTAGTGCATGATGGCTTCGTTGTCAAACACACTGCGCCCACTGAACACAAAAGCGTCCTCCGGCGAGCAAGGATACTCCTGCCTCAATAGTGATTTGTCAAGGTAACCACGATATTTTTCCGCGTACCAGTGCAGTTGCTCCGCCGAAAGTCCTCTTTCGTGGAGGTGCCGTAGCCTTTCGTAAATCCAGCCGTCCGCAACCTTGATTTTTTGCAAAAACTCGCGCTTTGCCAATGTGCTTTCAAACACCAAACGGTATTCCTCGCTGTCCCACCATGGGTAGAACAAACTGACGTGTGCGCCGCTGGTGAACAGCTCTTGATAGTCGTTAAAGCCGTTTGCGGTGCTCTCATAAAATTTAACACAATCGGCGGTGAGCGCTTCGCCGAGCGCCGCCTGAACCGGTGCGATACCGCATCGCCAAAACGCGCACTCTGAGGCGTGAAGAAAGTTTATGGTACGGCTTCGCCCCATCTGTTTGCCGGCTGTCTCGATGTTCCAACCGGAATTAAGCCCGGAAAATCGCAACTCGCGGCGGTTGTTGTACTTTTCTCGTGGGTGAAGTATATCCGGCAGGTGGTCCAGCATAAACTTTGCTTTGCTCTCGAAAATAGTCTCGGCGTTGCGACTGTCATCGGCGACGGTCATGCCCTCAAAGTTGCGAGACAGCAATGTACAAGCCAGTTGGTAGGCGGTTATCAGCGACGTGAAACCCTGCTGTCGCCCTTTGAGTATCACAATTGAAATGCTGCTTCGGCGTTTGCTTTGATATTCTTTTACGGCGCGCCTTAGCTGGGAGATAAAGTCCTTTTGCACCTTGTTGAAAAAGAACGGAACCGTCTTTTGGTGCTTATCCGGTATCACGAACATCAGTTCTATCAATTTTTCGGGGTGAGATCGCAGCTCCTCCACCAGTTCGGGACAACGCACAATCTCCAGTGCAATTGCTTTGCAAAGTAACCTGTCTTCCGTCTCGCTTTTAAGGTATTTCCATTGTCTTCGTCGTTTTTCTATCAACGAGTCGGACGTATAGATTTCGCCGTGACTGATCATTTTCCACCTCCTGCATTTGAATGTGTAATATATTATTACAATATTTAATAATACTGGACAGAAAAAAACCTGCCTGTCAGTTACAATGCTATTCACCTGTAGTAAGTAGTAGTAAAATAAAAGGTTTGTCGCAGTAATACAAGCAGGGGTAGCTGAGTTGTGTGACACTTTTTTGCACTGTAGCGTCAACATTATCTAAATAGTGCTGACACGAGTTGAAATGAGCAGATTTTGAGCGTTTTTTATGTTCTGCAAGGAAGAAAAATGATAAACTCAATTGTAGAATGTTAATTTTGATGACGTAGCAGGGCAGAAAAAGCGACAAAATTGGTCAGCTGAACAATTGCGTCAACACTATCTATATAAAATCCTCCAACTTTTTTGCCTCTACATCCTCATCATCCTGTGGGCCGGCAAAACCACACATTCTGTTAGCGAGATCTATGGCGCGAAGTGCAACCATCGCGGTTTGATTTTTAAAAGCACCGTCCTCACGTTCAAGTGCACACGAAGTGGCGCAGGAGGCGATTTCCGAAAGCATTTGAAGTGCTGTTTCACGAGTCCATTGTGTGCATTTATCTTTCATTAAAAAACCTCATATACAAAAGGTAGAATATTGGCTTTTTCTTCGTTGTGTATTATTATACTACAAAAAGCGCACTTTGTCAAGATAAAATATTAGCATTAACTATAAATTATTATAATTCGACATAAAACTACAGCATGTTGCACAAAGCGACAAATTACGACAGCGCAAAACAGAGAGGGGGGAAACGATTTGAAAGTGTTGTTGCGGATATCGCGCAGTTGCAATTCTAAAAAAAATGTTGTATAATAGTCAAGAGTTAAAAACAGAGGTGCAAAAAAATGAACAACGAGAGATTTAAAATAAACGCACAACTTGCGCAGATGCTTAAAGGTGGCGTTATAATGGACGTAATGAACCCTGAGCAGGCGAAAATTGCCGAAGCGGCAGGCGCATGCGCCGTAATGGCACTCGAAAGAATACCGGCTGACATACGTGCCGCCGGAGGTGTGTCGCGAATGAGCGACCCTAAAATGATAAAGGATGTACAAAAGGCTGTGTCGATACCTGTCATGGCGAAATGTCGTATAGGTCACTTTGTCGAGGCGCAGATTCTTGAGGCGATCGAGATTGACTACATCGACGAGAGCGAAGTGCTCACACCTGCGGATGAGGTTTATCACATTGACAAGACAAAGTTTAAAGCACCGTTTGTGTGTGGTGCAAAGGACTTGGGCGAAGCACTGCGTCGTATAAACGAGGGTGCGGCAATGATACGCACAAAGGGAGAGCCGGGCACCGGCGACATAGTGCAGGCGGTTACGCACATGAGAATGATGCAAGCGGAGATACGTCGCATATCCTCCATGTCGGAGGACGAGCTGTACGATGCCGCAAAAAAACTTGCCGTACCTTACGAGCTTGTCTGCATGGTTAAAGAGCAGGGACGTCTGCCGGTTGTCAACTTTGCCGCCGGCGGTGTAGCGACACCTGCCGATGCCGCACTGATGATGCAACTTGGCGCAGAGGGCGTTTTTGTCGGCTCGGGCATATTCAAATCCGGCAACCCCGAAAAGCGCGCCGCGGCGATTGTAAAAGCTGTTACCAACTTTGCAGAACCCGCAGTTCTTGCAGAGATATCGGAGGATCTCGGCGGCGCGATGGTGGGCATAAACACCGATGAAATAAAGCTTTTAATGGCGGAGCGCGGTAAATAATGACGGTAGCGGTACTTGCTTTACAGGGCGCTTTTGCTGAGCACATCGACATACTCACGTCACTGGGTGTAAATACGCTGGAGCTTCGTAAGCACAGTGACCTTGATAGACATTTTGACGCACTTATACTGCCCGGCGGTGAGAGTACCGCTATGGGCAGGCTTTTGTGCGACCTTGATATGTTACTGCCTTTACAGCAACGTATTTGTGACGGTATGCCTGTATTTGGCACCTGTGCCGGTATGATACTGCTTGCAAAAACACTGCAAAATGACAGCCGCACCCACCTGGCGACAATGGATATCACTGTAATGCGCAACGCTTACGGACGGCAGCTGGGTAGCTTTGACACGACCGCCGACTTTGCCGAAAAGCCGGTTGCGATGACATTTATTCGTGCACCGTTTGTAAGCGAACACAGTGAGGGTGTGCAGGTACTGTCAACCGTTGACGGTCACATAGTGGCGGTGCGACAAGGCAATCAGCTTGCCACGGCATTTCATCCGGAGCTTACAACCGACACGGCGGTACATCGATACTTTTTGGATTTGGTTGGCAAGGCAAAAAGCTAAAGGTTAAAAATTACGCTCTATATTAGTTTGGAAACTAAATCATCAAAGGTAGTGTCGATATTATCCACTTGACATTCACTGGGGATGTCACATTGCAGTTAAATTGCAAAATGTTCGTTTTTTTGGAGCACTGCCCTCGCCGCAGGTGGGGATAGTGCTCCAAAACACATCAGCTCTTGGTGCAAACTGATAACAACTCCTGCAAATGCGACACCCAATCACTTAGGAGATACCGTTTTGAAACAGTTTATTATCGGGTTTATTGTTGTAATGTTGGCGATGTGCCTTGGCGTGTTTATGCTTTTATCGGATGTCAATATATTTTTCACTTTCGCTTTGGCATTGATAACAGTCATAGCTGTTCGACGTATTGTCAAAAAATGAGAGGTTGACAAATAGATAGGCAACTAGTTTGAATCTAACAGTGATTATCGGTGTAAACTCCGTCTATCTTCGCCTGCGTTGTTTGAAATGCACAAAGCATTGGGCACTCATTTATCTTTAAAGGCGAAATTTCTGCACAACACAACTGCGCCATATTACATGTAAATGTGCTAAAATCATTAAAATAGCAATGACATACAAAAATAACAGCCCAGCGCTACGGCGCCGAGCTGTTATTAAGTTATATCTTTTTGGGAAACCTCCCTTTGGTTATTGTTATTAACACTTAATAATTGATAACCCGAACTTCAAAGTATGCCTTGGGATGGCTACAAACAGGACATAGTTCCGGAGCACTTTCTCCGGTATGGATATGTCCACAATTGGTGCATATCCAACAAACGGATTCTCTCTTTTTGAAGACCTCTTCAGACTTGACATTGCTTGCGAGTTTATTATAGCGTTCTTCGTGCTCTTTTTCTATAGCACCAACCTTATCAAAAAGAACAGCTATATCGTTGAAACCTTCCTCGCGGGCGTCCTGTGCCATTTTGGCATACATATCTGTCCATTCAAACTTTTCCCCGGCCGCAGCATCTGCAAGATTTGTCAAGGTATCCGGCACATCACCGTCGTGTAAGAGCTTAAACCAAAGTTTTGCATGCTCCTTTTCATTGTCCGCTGTCTCAGTAAAAATGTTTGAGATTTGGACATAACCCTCTTTTTTAGCCTTCGACGCGTAGTATGTGTACTTGTTGCGTGCTTGGCTTTCTCCTGCAAAGGCGGCCTTAAGATTTTCCTCTGTTTTGGTTCCTTCTAACCGGCCCATTGGTATCACCCCTTTCACTGTCAAAAGACAGTCTTTACTCTCAACTTCTTAACTTATTATTCAGATCTTTTGTCTTGACTATAGTATACCCCCTTTTTTTCAAAAAGTCAATAGCTAAATGAAAATAATTATCATTATTGAAAATAATTTTTCGACAAAATTTGGCAATGATATATAGAATTATATTGTAATGTATGGAAAAGGTAGAAATAATGCAAAAAAAGCTAATGGATTTTGCTTTCATACTGTTCGGCGCGGCACTTTACTCGATTGGTATAGTATGCTTTGCAGTGCCGGCGGACTTTGCGCCGGGAGGGGTTACAGGGCTTGCCGTAATACTCTCGCGTGTAACATCTCTACCGGTAGGTACGCTCATATTATTGCTGAATATTCCGATTATATTGCTCACGATACGATTTTTGGGCAGGAAGTTCATGTTCGGATCCTTTGTGGTAATGGTGATAGTTTCGCTTTTCACCGACCTGCTCTTTGTGCCGCTACCGGTTTATGACGGCAACAGGATGTTGGGGGCAGTGTTTGCCGGGGCGTGTGTCGGCGTGGGACTTGCTTTACTTTATAATAAGGGAACAAGCACCGGAGGCGCTGATTTTGTCATAATGGCGGCAAGAAAATTACGTCCACACATGTCGATAGGTCAACTTTTTATTATCACCGACCTTACGGTGGTGCTCGTTGGCGCAGTTGTGTTTCGAGAATTTGAGGCGGTATTGTACGGTATAGTGTACCTTTTTGTATCGGCGCAGGCGGTGGACAGGGTTATTGTAGGTTTTACCCGCACCAAACTTGCCTTGTGTGTAACGGTGCGCCCTGATGAGGTGGCGAGCAGTATAAACGATCACACAGGTCGTGGTTGCACCATAATTCGGGCGCGAGGTGGCTACAGCGGCACTGAGCGATTTGTGGTGATGTGCACCTGTTCAAACCACCAATATGCCAAGCTGAAAGCTGCTGTTTTGCAGGTTGACAGTGGTGCTTTTGTTATAATGACAGAGGCATCGGGGGTTTATGGCGAAGGTTTTCACACATTAAATTTTTAAAACGGTCAAAAACATATTGACTGTTTTGAAGTTTTGTAATATTATTAAAGGTAAGGTTGAAAAACACTAAGATCAAATGGTCGAGCGCTTGTAATGGCATTACCTAAGCTTTTGACATTGAAGTGCATTGTTTTTTAATCGCCCCCCGCATGTACTAATATTTTTTATGTGAGAGGTATTTTTTTGGAAGCACTTTACGCAAATATTTTTGATACCACGTGGCAACAGCTTGTTATGTGGCTTATTGGTGGAATACTGATTTTTCTTGCAATAAAAAAGAACATGGAGCCGACGCTGTTGTTGCCTATAGGTTTTGGCACAATACTTGTAAACCTGCCCAACTCCGGTGCTGTTTCACACAGTGGGGAAGAGGGGATACTCAACGTATTGTTTGACTTTGGTATTGCAAACGAGCTGTTTCCGCTGTTGTTGTTTGTCGGCATCGGCGCAATGATAGACTTTGGCCCGCTACTCACCAACCCCAAATTGCTGTTATTTGGTGCGGCGGCACAGTTTGGAATATTTTTCACTCTGTCGATGGCATCGCTTTTCGGGTTTGAGCTAAAGGATGCGGCCTCTATATCCATAATCGGTGCGGCAGACGGCCCGACCTCAATATTTGTCGCCAACACGTTGCAGTCCAACTACATCGGCGCTATCATCGTTGCGGCATACTCTTATATGGCACTTGTACCTATAATACAGCCGCCGGTTATCAAGCTTATTACCACAAAAAAAGAACGACTTATCCGTATGCCTTACGAGCAGAAAAGCGTATCCAAGCTCACACGCATACTGTTTCCGATCATATTGACGGTGGTGGCAGGTCTTATTGCACCTAACGCCGTGGCGCTTATCGGATTTTTAATGTTTGGCAACCTCATAAGGGAGTGCGGTGTGCTCGGTTCCTTATCGGACACGGCGCAAAACGTACTGGCAAACCTCATAACAATACTGCTCGGCATTACCATTGCCGTTAAGATGCAAGCGGAACTTTTCCTCACCTTTGAGACGCTGCTAATACTGTTCCTCGGACTTATAGCGTTTGTCTTTGATACCGTAGGCGGTGTGTTCTTTGCAAAGTTTATGAACCTTTTCACAAAAAACAAGGTGAACCCGATGATAGGTGCGGCAGGTATATCCGCATTTCCCATGTCGGCGCGCGTTGTGCATAAAATGGGTCTAGCAGAGGATAACCAGAACTTTCTGCTCATGCACTCACTCGGCGCCAACGTGTCCGGTCAGATAGCAAGCGTTATTGCGGGCGGTCTTATACTCGGACTTATACAGTAAAGGGGATACAACATGAATATCCAAGCTTTTTTTGATTCGATACCCATTATGGGTATGGGCATGTTCGGCATATTTGTCGTGACAGCTATAATAATCGGCATAATATATATACTAAATAAAGTAGCAAAATAAAGAGTTTTGACAAGGCATTATCCGAAGTTGTTTTTTGAGAGGTGTCTATGAAAACCTTGCTAAAAAAAGCCTTTGCATTTACCGGGCTGTCGCCTAGCCTTAAAGTGTTTTTTGTCATAATGACAATGTCGTTTTTTGCGGCGGGTTTGAGCGACCACATACTTAACAACTATTTTAAGGACGCCTACAATGCCGATGCGGCTCTGCGCTCGGTTATTGAGTTTCCGCGTGAGATGCCGGGGCTTATTTTGGCGGTGGTCATCGCCGTTTTAGCACCGCTGGGTAATCTGCGCATTGCAATTGTTGCACAATGTTTGTGCGTGGTAGGTATCCTTGTGCTCGGACTGTCCAGTCCGCCTTTTGTGGTTATGTGTATATTCTTGTTTATATACTCGCTGGGCGGGCACATATTCATGCCTATATCCGATTCCATATGTATGTCGCTTTCAAAACCTGAGGAGGTAGGTCTGCGCATTGGTGAGATGGGTAGCCTTAAAACACTGGGCGGTTTTTTGTCCGGTATACTTGTTTTTATCGGCTTTCGCGCAGGGTGGTTTAGCTTTACCACCGACATTAAGATGACGTTTGTGGTTGCGGCGGTGGTTTATGCCTTTGCAGTTGTGATGTGTGTAGTGCTGTTTCGCCGTGCAAACGCCGACGGCTACAGCGTTGCACCGGTAAAAAAGAGGGTTAACTTCTACTTTAAGAAAAAATACAAGTATTATTACATGCTTGCCACCCTTAACGGCGTACAAAAACAGATAGCACTCGTTTACGGAAGTTGGGTCATTGTCGACCTGCTGAGCAAAGGCGCGGACATAATGTCGGTACTGCTCATTGCCAGCAGTTTTCTCGGAATATTTTTTCTACGCATGGTCGGAAAATGGCTCAAGGTCAAAGGTGTGCGTTTTATGATGTTTGTCGACGCGCTAAGCTTTATATTTGTGTACATAATTTTTGGCATAGTAGTATACGCAATACACACGGGACTTATCCCGGATGCAGGTTGGCCGGTCTATATCGTCTACGGGCTGTTTATCCTTGACAGACTTTCGATGAATGTCGGCATCGTCAAATCTGTCTATGTAAAATCCATTGCGGACAACACAGAGGAGGTCACGTCGGTGCTCTCCACCGGCATAAGCCTTGACCACGCAGTATCCATCGTTGCGGCACTGCTCAGCGGTGCAATTTGGGTGACATTCGGTCCGCACTTTGTGTTTTTCTTTGCCGCGGCGCTGTCATTGGGCAACCTGTTTGTGGCATTTAAACTTAAACGTTCGATATAGAGAATAATACATTTGTATTATTCTCCTTGCCTCCGGCGGGGAAATTGTGCAACAAAGTGCTAAAGACTTATGGCGAACGACTTTTGATGCAATAAATACCAAGTTGTTTCATTGCAAATCAAAAGTAGTCATGCACCTTTAGTCCTTGGTTCCACGTGTTTTTCTCATAGCTATAGGTAACATATTTAGGAGGTGCAACATCTCAAAACCTCTCTTTAAAATAAAAGGTGTCGTGTTTCGTGACTTTTTGCATTACAACGATATTGCAACACCCCAAAACGGCATGACATTTATAACCGGCAAAAGCGGCAGTGGCAAATCGACACTGCTCAAACTTTTAAACTGCACTGAAATGCCGTCGTGCGGGGAAATATTATATAGAAGCGAGAGCGTGCACAAACGCGATCCGATAGAGCACCGCAAAGAGGTGATTTTAGTACCGCAGGAGGTGTATTTAAATGACGGCACGGTCAAAGATAACTTTGACTTTTATCACGCTGCACGTGGCGAACAATCGCCGAGCGATGACGAAATGAGACGGGCTTTAAGCATTTGCTCCTTTGACTGCTCGGTGTCTGACAGTTGCAACAGCATGTCCGGTGGTGAGCGTGCCAGAGTGTTCACTGCGATTTTTCTCTCTATGAGGCCAAAGGTGTTGATGCTGGACGAACCCTGTGCCGCACTGGACGAGCAAAACGCACAGGCGCTTCTTGAAGGAGTAAAAACCCACTGTGCGGCAGAGGGGATAGCGTGTCTTGTAATCTGTCACAACCCGTCGCTTGTAAGTGCTTTTGCCGACAATACAGTGTGCTTAGACAAGGTGGAGGTGCAAGGTGACTGATGTTGTTGAAATTGGATTATTGCAATTTTCGCTGGTGTACATATTACTGCTTGTTGTCGGCGTTATAATGAAGCTGTGCCGTATAGATCAGCTGAAACTTTTAAGTGTAGCAAGCATACGCATGACGGTGCAACTTATAGTCGCCGGATACCTGCTGATGTATATTTTTGACATCCAAAACCCGATACTGACTGTCGGTTATGTGCTTATTATGACCATTTTCACGTGCTATAGGGTCTTGTCCATCAACAAAAATATCAACAAAACCTTTAAATTTGTCGTATGCGTCTGCACGGCACTTTCCGGCCTGTCGGTGCTCACATATTTTGTCGTGGTTGTCGTCGGCGAGAGCATGTTCAACCCTCAGTACGTCATACCGCTTTCCGGAATGATACTGGGCAACACCATGACAGGATTGACGCTGGGCGTGCGCACGTTTCACAAGTCCGTTGCGGACAACCGCATAAGGATACAAGCCTTGCTGTGCGCCGGCGCCACCCCCTCGACAATACTGATGCCGTTTGTTCGATACGCGCTTGAGACAGCACTGCTACCGACACTCAACTCCATGGTCGGCATGGGGATAATATCGCTTCCCGGCATGATGACAGGTCAGATCCTATCCGGCACACCCCCGACAACGGCGATATTTTATCAAATTGCGATAATGATTGCAATTTGTGCCACCGTGTGTGTAGCCTGTTTTGGCACCCTATACTTTGGGCACAAGACAATGTACGATAAAAAAACACTTATAGTCGGTTGACTTGAATAGCGTTGCAATTATAAAACCAATGTTAACAACTTAGGTAAATGTTACAGCTACCATCCCCCTGCCTCCGGCGGGGGGATGGTAGCAAAAAATATTAGTGCACTTAGAAAGTGTTGACATTTATCAACAGAACAGTGAGGAAAAATTTGAGAAAGCGCAAAAAGAAACAAAAATCTTTCGCCGGTACGGTTTTTATATTAATACTTTTAGTTGTAGCAATCGCAAGCTTTAGCGGTCAAGACTTTAACTCACTGGTGCAACAATTTTATGCTACACCGACAGAGCCGTGGGTTGATTATAGTGTTGAAAACTCTACGCTGAGTTATAAAAATGCAAATTATACAATAGTTGAGGTGGATGGCGGTGATCAAAACGGACAGCGCCTTGTAAATGTTGCCGTAGACATAGGTTTTGGTGAGCGAGAATACTGGGGGCTTACAAACGAGCACGGACAGCTGATAACCGTGTTGGCGCGCCAAATAGTCCTGCAGGATGAAAGCACCGAGCCGGTAAACGGCAACGGTCGGTATTATCACGACGAAGCGAATGTTCCCGGCACTGAGCAGGAGCATCTCGATCAAGGGCATGTGATTGCCGATTCGCTTGGTGGCGTCGCAAACGCATATAATATCACACCGCAAAACTCTCAGCTCAACCGACACGGAGATCAAGCTTACATGGAGGAGACGATAAGGCAGGCGGGTGGCTCAAGCGAGTTTGTCGCCACAATAAGTTATCCCGACACCGTCACGCAAACCCCGTCAGAGTATGAGTTTCGTTACACGGTAGCGGGGCAGGTAATTACAGACAAATATCTAAACACCGACCCTGAACAGGAGACGATGACGGAGAGTTTTTCAAGCTTTGCTCAACAAGCTTTGACGGCCTTGCAGGAGATTGTGCAAGCAGTGCCGGCAACCTAGGCAAAGCCTTGTAACTCGAACCGTTTTTGATTTAGCCAAAAGCCCTGTGACTGCGTCAGCGTATCTCACAAGGCTTTGGCTAACCATTAAATGCTGCAAGCATCTTGCCGGATATAAGCTGTTGACCCATCAACTCTTTATATTGGGGTGTGTTAATGCGACCAGCACGCTCTAGCTCTCGCAGTTGCATACCGGCCATCTCGTACTGCGCCGTTAAGGTGTAATGTAGATTTTCATAAAAATAAAGGCGACCTAGCAGCTCTTCACGCGAAGCGTTGCTGGTGATGGTGTCATCGGGCTGCTTTTTAGTCAATCTTATCATTGGTACACTCAAATATTGTTAAGTAATGTCAATAGTCTAGACAATGTTGTCACTTTCTATGACTATATCATATTTTTGCGCAGTATGTCAACTCACAGCAGCATTATTTATAGAGTGGATATAGAAAGTCAAATCCCCACACCCTAGTTATTACTCCGTGCCAAACCAGTTATAGCGCCGACACTGCCGGATATAAAGTCTCGGTAAAGTGATAGCGTCACCATAGCGTTGTCACCATCGGTTATCAAAAAGCTGAAGTAGCGCACCGCTATCATAGCGATTAAGCAAAAAAGACAGACGCTTGTAAGCACGATTATCTGCCAGTTGTTGACAAAGCGAGCTGTAACTTTTGGAGAGGAGCTTGTGTTAACCTCCCCTATATCGCCTTCCGAGGCCTGACTTTTGGCGTCGTTATCAGTCGCGCCTTTGGCTGTCGGCGCGTCCTGTGATGGCTGTGACGCAAAGCCGATTGTTTTAATCGGCTCACTTTGTGTCTCGGAATTGCTGTCGACCATACCTATGGCGGTAGAGCTCATGAAGAAACCGAAAATCGAGCTTAAAGTTGTACGAAACACTGTATCCAACTGTGCAAGTTCGGGGCTTGAGGCACCGCCCACAAACATGAGCAGTGCCGATTGCACAAGTAAAATGATAAATATTAAAAAAAGGCTTAACATTGCCATGTTGCGTTTTTTGTGCTTTATTACTCTTTTGTATCTACCCATGTGCCCACCCCTTTTGTTTTGCATAGTTATTCAACTTAAAAAATGCCGCAAGACGGCTTTATCAGTTGTGTTTTATAAATGCGTCTTCAAACCCTGCCTGTTTTACACGCGACAAAAAATCCTCGGCATTGCTTTTTGATGAAAATGCACCAACCTGTATGCGGTAAAGTTTGCCCTGTGCGTCGTTATCGCTATGTGTGTCACCCTTAACTTCAGTTGAAGGCGAAGACGGTTGCTGACCGGGATCTTTTTGCATTAGTGCGGCGATGTCACTTCTAAAGGTATCCATGTTTTTGCCGTACTTTGGAAACCAGTGCATGACATCGGCGTGGTTTGATGCTATGCCCATTTTGTGTCCTTCACTGTGGCAGATTACCTGTTTTAACGGGTCTAGTCGATACAGGTTGCAAAGGTGTGCAAACAGCTCAGCAGCCTCGGTGTAAACCTTTTGGAAGTATTCCCCGTCTTGCAGGTTGTCCTCACATATCTCAACACCGATGTAACCGGTGTTGTTGCCGTTTTTGCCGGAACCCAGTCGACCGACACCGCTGTGCCAACCAACCATATCCCACGGCAGTGTCTGGTATGTTCTCACCTCGCCGTTTTTGTCCACCCCAATAAAACCGTGTACACAAATATTTATGCCCTCCGGCTTTGCTCTATTCCAATGATTGTTGTTTGGGTTAACGCCGAGCTTACCGTCGTCAGGCCCGACATAGCGGCTTAATTTTTTGTTGTTTGCACCGGTCGAGTGTATCATAAGACCGCGCACAGTATGTTTTTTACCGCTTTTATAGCAGTTGTTGTTGATTAAAATAAGCTTTTCAAGTTGCATGATGTTGCCTCCGTTACTGTTTTTATGCCCTCATCCCCGCCGACAGCGGGGGTGAGGGCATAACTGATAAGGTATTAGATAGGGTTAACGCTATCTAGGCGTTACTATGCCTGTGCCTCGGGCTCTACGACTTCTTCTACTACGGGAGCGGGTGCCGGCTCTTCATTTTGGTTTTGTTCGGTCTCAAAAACCATCTGAGCAAGTTCGACGGTGTCTTCCATCTTCATGCCGATGAGCATTTGGTTCTTAATGACATCACGCAGCATTTTTTTGGCTGTGGTGTTGACCTTTATGATATCATCAAGGTCAGCAGGACCTGTGGAAGTCTCAAGGGTACCCAGTGCAAACTGGATTTTTTCAGCTT
>CAYJFU010000050.1:0-5374 GCA_964369445.1 uncultured Oscillospiraceae bacterium
CACCTGTCAAACCCCCAACAGCGGTAATGACAATCGAGACTATAAGTAGCACCATGTTAAGCTTATCGGTGCCGTATCTGCCTACCATAAATCTTCTAAACCAGTTCATAATACATCTTTCAATTGCAATTACTCAAAAATATCCATTCCCTTTTTAGCGTCAACATCTTTGCTAAATACGTGTTCAAAGGAGATTTTAACAAAGGTTTTCAAAACCTGTTTCACACAGTCGGCCGTTTCGGGATCTATTTCTTTGATGGTGGATCTGATTGTTTCGCGCTCTTTGATTAGCTTTGGCACAAACTCCGACACTGTCTCTACATTTATAGCATAAATAATTGAGAAAACTGTGTCAACAAATGTTTTGCGCTGTTCCGGTTCAAGGCTGTTTATCCAGGAGTTAAGGGTTTTGTCCATATATTTAACATTTCTTGTCGTGCTTTCACTCTGCAAAAAACTGTTGCCGTTTAAAAGCCAACTGAATGTTTCATGCTGCCTTATACCCAGTCTGTTGCTCTTTACAATTTTAACGGCACCGATACTTTCAAGCATAATACCGACAACCGAACCCTCGGGCATTATTTTAGTAACTTTATGCTCGACTCCCTCATGTTTTTGCTGTTGCAGTATATCGGTGGGAAATCCGAAACCATCAAGGTTATATACCGATATAACACGTTTTTGTGTGTCCTTTGATGCGTGTGATATGCTGTATGTGGCAAGATGCCCACCCTTGGAATGACCGACGACATACACAGCGCCTTTTGTGGCGGCAACAACCGCTTCGAGATACTCCACCGCAGACACTTGACATGGTGCCGGTGTCAAAAATGTCATATTAAAGTCTTCTTTCCACCCGACCATAGTGGAATCGGTGCCCCTAAACGCCACTATAATCTCACCTGTTGGCAGTTTATAGGTTATCGCAGCAAATTGCTGTTCCACCTCGACATCCAGTTTATCGACAAAATAGTTTATGTAAACATCTCGATAACGTGGACTAGCACAAAGCGCAACAAGTAGCTCCCTATTTGAGGCAGGAAAAAACGTCTTTTGTACCATAAACTCAAACTCTTCTGCCCTATTAAGCGATGCAGTAGATACCCACGGTTTAGCATCATGCACATCGGACACTAAGCGCCCAAAGTCAATGTAACAAAATTGAGCAAAAATAAGAGCATCCACCTCATTAAATGGTGCATCTGCAAAGCTGTCCATGTTTTCCCGCGCATAGTCCAGCAGTGTATAATTTTTATTTTTTATAGGTGTCGGTATGCCGGCCATCTGCGCCTCCGCTCTGTAAATATCAGTTATATGTAAAATGCATGGAACTAAGGTCTAAGTATGAAAATTTTAAGTGCAATAACATGAGTTTTTACCGTTAGTCATTAGCATTTAGTCGCAGGTGCATTTTGCACTTGTCTGGGTCTATAAAAAAATTATATACATAAAGTGCTGTAAAGTCAACAGAATATTGTCGCACATTGCTTTCAAGCTGTGCATCTGCCACCAAAAACAGACGTGAACAAATTTTAAACAAGAGGCTTGACAATATTGTGCTACTGTGATACACTTACAAAGTCAATCAGGGGAGCCATTTGGCTGAGAGTAAGCGCAATGCTTTAACCCTAATAACCTGAAACGGATAATACCGGCGTAGGGAGATTGAACGGTTATAATGCCGTGTCTTTTTCTCCTTACTCAATTGAAAGGAGATTTTTTTATGTCAAAAAGTAACACACATCGACTTGCACTATCAGCTACACTGCTCGGTATAGCGCTGGTACTCACCATAGCTTCCGGCTTTGTTCCGCTACAGCTTCCGTTTGGGGGCGGCATCACACTGGCATCAATGGTGCCCATCGTCATACTTGCGTATTTATACGGTGTAAAATGGGGCATGGGATGCGCTTTTTTGTTTAGCATATTACAGATGCTCACCGGCATGAGCACCATATCAGCGTACTTTTTGCCCGGCGAGGGACAAATGGTGCTGACAAGCGCTATACTTATAACCCTTATCGACTATCTTATCGCATATACTGTGCTCGGTCTTGCAGGGATATTTAAAGGGCGCTTGGGCAATAAACCTGCGGAAATAGCGCTCGGCTCCGTACTGGCGCTGTCGCTGCGCTATATAGCTCACTTTGTATCCGGTGTCATATTTTGGGGCAGTTATGCCGAGTGGTTTTTCGGTCAGGAAACGTTAGGCGACTTCGGCAGCTCAGTACTGTCTACTTTCACCGGTACCGACCTTGCGGTCGTCTACTCCGCATTTTACAACGGCACCTACATGATTCCCGAAATAATTATAACCGCTGTGGTGGCACCCATAATCTTTAAAGTGCTGGACAAAACAAAGGTCTAAATGCCTATAATATAGCCACTGCAACTATATTAAAAAACCATCAACTCCTCCGCCGACAGCGAGGGAGTTGATGGTTTTTTTGACAATTCACGGTTTATTGTTCTATCCTAAACGACAGACCGTAATACGGTATAAGCTCCTCAATATCGTTACTTTCCGACTCAAGTGCAGCTGGGGGGTATGACTGTGCCAGCAGAGCGATTTCCGTCTCTCCGGGTTCCAGTATAAGTGTGCGCTGAGTACTGATAGCACAAGCCGGAGTGGCAACATTAACGGTGCTATCACAAAAATTGTTGGTGTATGTGCAAGTGTTGTTTCGGTAAATTATTTCGCTAGGGGTCTCTTCTTCAGCATACTCATCGGTGGCTATCGCGCTAGTGTCATCAGCGCAGACAGAGCAAGGTTGTGGTAAAACTGTCACCGGTTGCTGCTCGCCGTTACAAAGGCAATCGTCTGTATTAGAGGAGGTAGTAAATGTTGTTCCGTAGTAAACAGCACTTGACTGATAGTTACAGTTACTCGTGCGGCTAACTTGTTCGGTGGTGCCGTTGCATGTGCAACCTTCATCTGCGCTGTCATTTGTGACAACCGTTCCACATGTGCAGCCGGCTTCTTCATCTATTAGCATTTTGCCGACATACTGATCATCCTCGTCGTCGCACACAATGCCGAAAAGTGTTGTCTTTAACTTTTCAATAAAGCCTTGATCCTCTTCCTCGGCAACAGCGTTTTTTATAACAATCGTCGGAGTGTCGTCACAGCCACAGCTGTTTTGTTGCTGTTCATTCGACATGCTCAACAAAAGTTTCTGTACCGTTTTGGCAAAGGATGGCATACAGTGTTGTTCCATAAACCTTTTAGGACAATTACGATTGAAATTTGAAAATTGCCGGTGTAGATATATTCTGTCTGCTATAACGGTTATGTTGTGCGCTGCAAATATCATCGCCGTAAGCTCTGAAGCATTGTGCAATAGCATGTCGTAATCACAACCCTCATAGTCACACATGGTGATGGCTATCGTGTGATAGTCGGCGTATTCACCGGCATGAATGGCAATCTCATCCTGCGGTATGCACTGTATGACACAGTTGTCATCGACAAAGTAGTGTGTTGAAAGTCTTGTTTTACACCGTGCACCCTCCTGCAACAGCGCCGCAAAGTGCATGGCCCCCTGCTTACATCCGCCGGTTTCTTCGTGCAAAGTGATACCGGCAAAGCGCCGAAGTTTCATACCCGGACGCGCCACACCTTTCTTTATGTATTTCTCTAGAATCTCTATCATAACAAAAACCCCTATTGTTGTCAGCTATAATCTATAGTACGCAACAAATAGGAGAATTGTTCATTATATATATAATATTACCTTTAAGATAGCAATATTGCAACCATACCGCCGGCAAGTGCTATCAAAATGCACATTAACGGCAACAAAAATTCCCTCGATTTTAAAAAGTTTTGCTTTTTAGGGCGCGATATTATGTTAAACCCATCGCGGACAGGGGTGTTTTCCTTACTGTAATTACTGCGGCGAACCATGTTGTAACCTCCTGCGCATATCCTCCAGCTCCTCCAGTTGGCCCATGTCCATAAAGGCATCCTCCCTGACGGGATACGCACCTACGCGCGCCTGATTTGCCTTGAGGTTGTCTATAATTTCCGGCATGGAAATCGGTGTGTCGTCCTCGATATCTGCAAGCACCTGTGGCTCTATAAGGTAAAATCCGGTGTTTGTCAAAACGTCTATCTGCGGTTTTTCCGCAAACTCGCTTAGTGCACCGCTGTCATCAAGCTTTAGCACGCCATAGGGAATTACGATGTGCTTAAATGCCGTCACGACGGTTATAGCGTTGCCTTGTTCTTTGTGCTCGCTAAACACGTCGCTGTAGTCCGCCTCGACAAGTATATCGCAGTTGGTCAGAAAAAATGGCGTGTCGATATACTGCTTTAACAGCGAAAGTCCGCCGGCTGTTCCAAGCGGTTTGTCCTCGTCGATAAAGGTCACGTCATAACCTGTTATCTGCTCGGCAAAATATGATTTTATCATGTTTTTTCGGTGGTTGACAACGATAAAAAATTTTGTGCAACCTGCCGCTGCAAAACGCTTGATAATATGCTCAATAATGGGTATGTCCCCTATCGGTATCAGCGGCTTTGGCAGTATTTTTGTATAAGGATACAGTCTTGTGCCAAGCCCGCCCGCCATTATCACGACAGGTAGGTCGACGGAAGCTTTTTTCGAGCACTGCATCTGCCCCTCGTAGTAAAGGTCGCACAGCTTGCCTTCTTTGTCCACAACCGGCACCGCATCGGTATCCACCGTTCTCATTATAGTCTTTGCCCTGTCAAATTCACCGGGCAATACCGTGTGCGCGCTTAAATTTGCCGACTGCTCACAGCTCTGCGACAGCTCACCGCCACGCAGTATAAAACGCCTTATATCGCCGTCTGTCACGATGCCCAAAAAGCGCTCTTTCTCGCACAGCAACAATATCCGACATGCTGTCTCGGACAGTTGGCGCATCGCTTGTATCACGGTGCTGTCCGCTGTTATAATAAGTGGTTTTATATCCATATCAGCCTCTTGAAAGTTGTTGTAGTGTGTCGCAGACCCTTTGCACCTCCTGCTCAGTCAGGCTTGTGGAACACGGTACATTTATAATTCGCTGCCGGTAGCAATCGCCTTTACCGTTTGTATGACACTCGTACTGTGCATAGGGTTTTAGCGTATGTATCAGTGACCATATAGGTCGTGTACCTATGGCGTGTTTTTGCAGTTGCGCCATTAACTCATCGCGGCATATCGGATACTCATCACCCACAAGCACGCTGTAAAACCATTTGTTAGAGCGTATGTCCTCTCTAAAGGGGAGCAGGCTTAATCCGTCAATATCATTTATACGCGCAAGGTAGCTGTCATAGTTGTCGTTTTTTGTTTTTATAAACTTTTCAAGCTGTTCCATCTGCGCCCCCCCCATTGCCGCTTGGCCGTTTGTGATGCGGTAG
>CAYJFU010000050.1:5384-13413 GCA_964369445.1 uncultured Oscillospiraceae bacterium
CCTTTGCCTGCGTCGAAAGATATTTTGCACGCTCCAGCCTTTGCAGATCCTTGGCGACAAGTGCACCGCCGGAGCCGGTAGTTATAAGCTTGTTACCGTTAAAGCTGTATGCGCCAAAATCCCCTATCGTGCCTGCCATCATGCCGGCATATCTTCCACCCTCGACCTTACTGCCGAGCGCTTCGGTGGCATCCTCAAGCACAAAGAGCTTGTAGCGTTCTGCCATATCCATTATCGCTTCCATGTCGGCTATATTGCCGAAAACATGCACAGGTATAATACCGCTTACGCGTCTTCCTGTCTTGCGGTTGCGCAGGGTCGTGCCATCAAAGTCACACTGCTGTTCGCAAAAATTGCGAAGCAGTGTCGTGTCGATACACAGCGTATCATCGCAGTCAAAAAACACAGGATGCGCGCCGACATAGCGTACCGGATTAACAGCCGCCACAAAGGTCAGCGTCGGTACAAGTATCTCGTCGTCAGGCTGTACCCCAAGACAAAGCAACGCAAGGTGTAACGCCGCTGTACCGCTTGCCGTAGCGACCGAGCGCTCCTTTGCGAGGTAGTCCGCGAGCACCTGCTCAAACTCCGTAACGCGAGAGCCGCCGGTGGAAACCCACTCGCTCACAACAGCTTGTTCGACGTATGCCTTTTCGTTGCCGCAAAAGTTCGGCACCGACAACGGTAAAAATTTCTCCATACTTTCCTCTTTTATTATCAATGTTTATAGCTTGTGCACACTAATATTTTTTGATTACTTACCTCTGCCGCCGGCGGAAATATGTAATCAGGAATATTCCCCTAGGTTGCTTACAGTGCTTTTATTATGATTTCTGTCTTTTTTCAAAGAAACAGTAGAGTGCATAAAGTATCGGCGCGCCTATGGCAGGATAAAATAACAGGTAAAATGCATCCCCACCGGAGGGTAAAAGGTAAAAAGAAGTCGGCAGATACGGATTCAGCTCAATGCCATTAAAATAACCTACCTCGCCCACGCTGTTTGTTGGGTCGACGCGTAAAGCATTCACCTGTCCACCGGACATTGCAAAGAGTATGTCACCGCCGACATGGGAGCCGAAAACGCGCTTGTTCGCCGCAAACTGTTGTTCATCGCCTGTTAAATAGTACATGCAAACTTCGCCCGGCACTATCGTATAATCAAGGTGCAACAGCACACTGCTTATATGTGTTCCGTAAAGTTGTGCCAAAAACTGCGGGTCAGTGGACAGTGAAACCAGTATATCGCCCTCTCTAACCTCAAGGTCGGTGGCGGTAAGCTCGGCTGCAGTTAAATATCGTGTCTCAATAAGTCCTAAAAGTCGCCCTACCCTATCCACACCAAGTATAAAAACAGACGACAGTGCATAGAAAACCACCGCTGAAACGTAGCACAACAAGAGTATTTTCGCACCGGTTTTAACCTTAAAAAAACCGGTAATCTTATTTATCACTCTCATAATTTAAGGTAACCTTTTATATTCTCAACAGTGTCAAACATGCCGACACATGGTTTTTTTGGCACTGTATCGTCGGTAAATCCATAGCCGTAGCGCACACCGATAAAGTCACAGTTAAGCGCCTTGGAGGCCTCAAAATCGTATAGGCTATCCCCTACCATGTAACTTTCGTCAGCTTTTTTGTCCAGCTTGTCAAGTGCAATGCGCATGATATCGATCTTTGTGCGCTTTCCCTCATGGTCGGAGCCAACTATGACATCAAAATACCCATCAAGGCCGTAGTATTTTATTATACCCTGCGCAACCTCCTCGCTTTTGTATGTAGCAACAGCAAGCGAAAAGCCGTTTGCACGCAAAAGTTGCAGCAGTTGCTCCATACCGTCGTAAGGTGGACAGTCCGCAAAGCCGTTTTCACGGTACTCGGCACGGTATTGTTTGACTATATCTTCAAGTTGCTCATCCTCAAAAGGGAAAAACTGCAAAAAAGTCTGCCTTATCGGCGGCCCTATACAACGGTCTGCCTGCTCCTGTGTAAGCTCACTATAGCCATTGTTTTTAAGGGTATTATTAATACAGCGTATAACACCGACGTGTGTGCGAAGTATCGTCCCGTCAAGGTCAAACAGCACGCAGGATTTAATTTTCTTGCGTTTTTTCAGTGCCCACAGCTTAAGCATAAAAAAGTTAAACGGGGTGGTAAATAAAAGCACAACCAACGGTGCAATATATTCCGAAACACCCAAAACATCAATCTGTAAGGCTGTTGCACCCATTGTAAACAGGTATGATATACCATAAACGACGTAAGTTTTCACTATAGAGCTTGCCGGTTGCTTAGCTTTGAAAACAAAGGTTGTGTTTAAAAAGTATGATACTAAAATACCGGTCATCCATCCTATAGTAATGGCAATGGTATAATGTACCCCGATAAAAACCAGAAGTGTATAACAACTGTAAAACCACAATGTATTTACAGCGCCGATGATGCAAAACTTTACAAATTGCTTTGCAAATTTCCAAAAATCTCGCATACTGTGTATATTGAACCGTTTAAAACTGTTTTTTATAATTCCCGACAATATTCCTCCTACGTATAGTTGCCCGTAATATAAAAATTAGGGTAGACCACCCTTGTATCGCACAGCTTATCCGCAAGTGTACAGTGCTCTTTGTCAAACAATACCATGATGTAGCCGATAAATACAATACCGTTTAAATATCTGCCAATCGTTTCACGGTACAGCACATTTATGATGGTCAACTTACCGCCACAGTCAATAACGCGCAGACGAAATAGGGCCTTGCCCGGCGTTGTACCGCAGTAGGTAGTAAACAACGTAAAATATGCTGCGGACAACACCGCTTGCGCTATCGCCATTACTGACATCTCAAAAAACACCGGCGCATTAAAGAGGTCGACAGCCCACAGTGAAAGCGTCACCGGTGAGCTGATAACCGCAATGATAATGCTGTCGATGATAAACGCCACGGCGCGCACAAAAAAACCTGCCGTTATGCTGGGATTAACCTTGAAATTCATATAAAAGCTCCACCGCCTTTTCATTCTCAATAAGTTCTGTCAGCACCTGTGCTTCGCTTTTGGGCAAAAGTTGCTGTGCCGACATAAACAACCAATCAAATGTGTTTATAGCTGACAACGGCTCGTAGTTGACCTCCGCCCCGATGTCTTCCATTATATAGTTTTCGAGATCTTCAAAGTTGCCTATTTCGTCGATAAGGCCGTTGCTCAGCGACTGGCTTGCCGTGTAAAGTCTGCCGTCGGCGATGGTGCGCACGGTAGCTTCACTCAGCCCCCTGCCCTCTGCTACCACCGATACAAACAGGTCAAACGCATCATCCACAAGACCTTGGAATATTACGTCCTCTTGTTCTTGATACTCCTCTGCGGCGACGGTTTTAAATGGTCCGGAGGTGTAAATGTCCTGTGTGATACCCAGTTTTTCATAAAGACCAGACATGTCGGTACGCGAAATAATAACACCTATCGAACCTACCCATCCGCCGCGGTTGGCGACGATATGATCTGCCGCACAGGCCACATAGTACCCACCGGATGCGGCAAGATTGGCAAAGTAGGCGTAAACAGGTCGCCCTGTAGTTTCCTTATAATCCATAAGTGCAAGGTACAACTCATCACTTTCGTAGGTGGCACCGCCCGGCGAGTCGACATAAAGTGCAATGCCCTCATTTTCGGAGCTGTTTGCAAGCTCTTCGATATAGTTTAACGTACCGTTGTGATTATACCCGGTGTTGCTAAGCGTCTGCTCCAGTGTCGGTGAAGTATTTTGTATCGTACCCACTACATAAACCAGCGCGACACCGCTTGGCACAGTAACCTCATCGAATGTATCACCGAAAGACCAGTCGGTAAAGCTGTCACTTAGTGACTGCATACTGCTATTGAGCAGTATTGCCGATGTGACACCTGTAATGCCGGTGAAAAGCACTGCTACACACGCGGCAACAATACCTATAATTTTTTTTGTTGACATATTATCGCTCCGATTTTCTCTTTATTTCTATTGTCGGCAATATGAATTTTCGTTGCCGTTTGTAGCGAAAGATCGCCCTTGTATAGACGCTGAGCACCTGCTGACAAAACGCTTTTTCATCATACATTCGACTTGTCATGCTGACGGTGTTGCGCATAGACACCCTCTGATCGCATGTTAGGCGGTCGTAACGGTTTATAATGCTTGCAAACTCCTCTTTAGTCTCAAATAAATCGCCGGTCACGCCCTTTGTTACCTGGTCTGCATCAAGCCTATCCAGTTTTTGCACCGCAAAAAGTCCTGCCGCCATCGCCTCAAGCATGGATATGGAATTCGTCTCAGAAATAGACGCGTTGACAAACAGGTCGCATGCAAGGTAATAGTACTGTATCTCGCTGTGCGGCACACGTCCTATAAAAAATATCCTGTCAGCGCTAAGCTTTCTTGATGCGTGTGCTTTTAGTTGCTGTGCAAGCGGCCCATGGCCTATGATAATCAACTTATAGGCCGGCTTGTCGGCACATGCAAAGTCAAAGTTATCAATAAGCTCGTCGATGCTCTTCTCACCGCCAAGTCGACCGACGTAAATAAGCCCAAACTCATCGGGGGCAAGACCCAATTTTTCACGAACCTGTGCAACCTTTTCTTTGTCGTTGTTTTCAGGAAAAAAGTCACTTTTTTTCATACTGTTACGTATGACATTCACCTGTTTGTTAACACCGCTCAGCCGCAACAGCTCCACAACTTTAGGGGAGGGACCTGTTATCTCCGTTGCCTTTGAGGCGACGTTTTTAAGGTAAAAATAGGCAGCCGGTTTTACAAGCGGCACTATCCTTTTGGGCGCGATGTAGTGCAGGTAATCATTATACATCGTATGAAGGGTGTAAACAAGTGGCACATTCAAAAGCTTTGCCGCATGAATACCCAAATGGCCTATGCTGAACTCGGTATGCACATGTATGACATCGGGGCTAAACTCACGCATTTTCAAAAACACAGCAAGACTGTACGGGTTGCTTACGCCGTAACCATAAAGTTTTTTAAAGGGAATAGCAGTGCAGTACAGCACCCCATTTTCCTCCTGCGGCGGCTTTAGTTTTGTGCTTGCGGTAACAATAAGCACCTCGTGCTCCATCGCGATAAGCTGCTCTCGCAGTGTCTCTATGTGCGTCACAACACCGTTTATAAACGGCAGATAACACTCGGTAAATATGGCAATTCTCATTTCTGCTCCGATTAAATAACGATCAATTTCATGTCTGTTGTACTAGGTTATTATACACTATAATGGTGATATTGTAAACACTCGTTCACGGTATTTTCACATATAGGCAAATATTACAAATTGTAGTAGTATAAAAAAATTACATCATTGAATGGGTTTCTCCTTCTGTTCGTGTTAGGTGAAAAGGCTACAGACATAGGGGGACTTCCGACTATGGTCAAAATGAGGGCAACTCTCACCAAAGTTTCAAAAAAATTATGTTGTTGCGACGGTGTGGGTTTGTCGCTACAAACATATATGAAAAATATGATATAATGCTCCCTTTACCGCCAACAGGAGGGCATTATGTCAATTAGCAAGATTTGCTTAGTCCGCTTAATAGACAACCCTGTATTGTTTTTTAAGTTAATTGACTATAAGCATTGCAAAAAACGTGTGTTTTTGGTATGATATTAATAGTAAGATTGTCCACATCAATCAGGGAGGAAATTATGCCTGTTTTTACCGTAACACTGGAAAAGGTTGTCGATCGACTTCATATTGAAAAAATATACGTTCCCACAACATTCAGCGACATAAAGATATCCATCGTCGATGTCAACCGACCGGGACTTATGCTTGCCGGATTTCATGAGTATTTTGACCCTGCGCGTGTACAGGTTTTCGGACTTGCCGAGTACGGCTATCTTAAAGAGTTGACCAAAGCGGAACGCAAGCGCCGTATCGACTATTTTGTCAACGAAAAGCCTGTTGCCGTCGTGCTGTCGCGTAACCTTGACACCTTCCCCGAGTTAGTAAGTGCCTGCCGCAAACACAAAGTACCGCTTTTGCGCTCCAAAGAAAACACTTCGGAGCTTTGCTCATCCATAATATCCATGCTTGCAGTGGAGCTTGCACCGCGTATAACCCGCCACGGCGTGCTGGTTGAGGTGTACGGCGAGGGCATACTCATGCTCGGTGAGTCCGGTGTGGGTAAGAGTGAGACGGCAATAGAACTGGTAAAGCGCGGTCACAGACTTATTGCGGACGATGCGGTAGAGCTTCGTCGTGTGTCCAACAGGACAATTGTCGGACGCTCGCCGGAAAACATTCGTCACTTTGTCGAGATGCGCGGTGTGGGCATAATAAATGTTGCGCGTGTGTTCGGTTTTGGTGCTGTCAAACTTACCGAAAAGGTAGATCTTATCGCCGAGCTTGAAACGTGGGAACAGGGCAAGCACTACTCACACACCGGACTTGAGTCAACCTCTAAAGAGATACTGGGTATCGATATCCCCTCCTGCCTTATACCGATACGTCCCGGACGAAACCTTGCCGTAATCATCGAGGCAGCGGCTATTAATAACCGTCAAAAAAAGATGGGCTATAACGCCGCACAAGAACTGCTCGCAAATTTGGGAATAGAGGAATAATGAATATAATTGCTGATTTACACTGCCACACGCTTGTTTCGAAACACGCACTTAACAGCATTACCGAAATGTCGCGTGAAGCTGTAAACCAAGGGCTTTTTGCAATGGGAATAACAGACCACGGCCCACAAAGCAGTGACGGCGGACACCCATGGTATTTTTACATGTTGTCCTGCCAGCCTGATGTTTTAGAGGGAATATATGTTATAAAAGGCATGGAGGCTAATGTCACTTCAATAGACGGTAGCACCGACTTTGGCATACATGATGCCGACAGCCTTGACTATGCGCTCGCATCGATACACAGTGACTTTTTTAAAAGTCTTGACAAGGAGAGCGCTACCGAGTTGTGGCTTAATGTCATAAAAAACGACCGAATTATAATGGCTGGTCATCCGGAGGAAAAGCGGTTTGAATTTGATTATGATACCGTCACAAAGGAGTTTGCACGACGCGGTAAGGTGATAGAGCTCAATGCAAACTCACTAACCGTACGCCCCGGCAACGACGATAACCGCTTAAGACTCATCAAGGCTTGCAAAAAAAATGGCACATATGTCTGTGTCAACAGTGATGCTCATTCAATTTACATGGTTGCCAAATTTGCCGGCATCCCACAAATGCTTGATGAACTGGAGTTTCCTCCCGAGCTTGTTATCAATTCAAGCGAACAAAATCTGTTAAACTTTTTTAAAATGCATAATCCGCCCCTTTATAAACGTATGCTACAGTATAGCGATGCAATAAAAGAGGTATGATGAACTGTAGTTTTTTTTCTGATATTTTGACAAAACACGGCATAGCATATGAGCAAGATGTCAATTGTTCTGACCTTTGCACCTTTAAAGTCGGCGGCATTGCGGATATTGTCATATATCCGCACACACAGCAACAGCTGTGCATTGTGATGAGCCTGTTAAAGCAACATGAAGTGAAGCATACCGTCATCGGTAAAGGCTCCAACCTGCTGTTTGCCGACAGTGGCTATCGTGGCGCACTGGTTAAACTTGCAAAGCCGTTTGCGGAGATTAAACAGGTTGATGATTATACTTTGACGGTTATGGCGGGTGCCGACCTCTCGGTTCTGTGTATCAAAGCGTGCGACATGGGTCTTTCAGGTCTTGAATTTGCCTACGGTATACCCGGCAGTGTGGGCGGCGGTGTGTTTATGAATGCCGGTGCCTATGGTGGCGAGCTGTGCGATGTTATCACAGGCGCTGAGATACTGACAACGCAGGGCGAAGTTTTACAAGTGAATAAGGACTATCTCAGTCTTGAATATCGGCACAGTGCACTGATGAAAACCGGCGACATACTGATGAGTGTCACCGTCAAGCTTAATCCCGTTGACAGTCATGCAATAAAGGAGCGCATGTCCGATTTTATGCAAAGACGACGTGACAAACAACCGCTCTCCCTGCC
>CAYJFU010000050.1:13423-15137 GCA_964369445.1 uncultured Oscillospiraceae bacterium
CCCAGTGCAGGAAGTACCTTTAAACGTCCTGTGGGCGGTTATGCCTCACAGCTTATCGACGAGTGCGGACTTAAAGGCTACGCTGTTGGCGGTGCTGCCGTCAGCGAAAAACATGCAGGCTTTGTCGTCAACACAGGTGGTGCTACCTGTAAAGACATACTCACGTTGTGCGAACAAATTAAAAGCATCGTATACAAAAAAACCGGCATAGAACTTGTACCGGAAATTAGGATTGTGGAGGAATAGATGCAAAGTTTACTGTTGGTAAGCGGACTGTCCGGTGCCGGAAAATCCACTGTCATGCGCGCACTGGAAGATATTGGCTACTACTGTGTAGACAATTTACCTGTCGAAATGGTTCCGGAATTATTGACACGTGCCCAAAAGGCCGGCGGACGCATGACAAAACTTGCCATAACCGCTGATGTCCGCGGCGGCATTGAATTCGGTACACTTTTACAGCTTTTGAGTCGCTCAAAAGCTGGCGGTATGCCGTGCCGCCTACTTTTCCTCGACGCAGACAACGATATCGTGGCAAACAGGTACAAGGAAACACGTCGAAGTCACCCACTTATGTCGGAGGGCGGTGTTTCACTGCAACAGGCAATTAAAGAGGAGCGACGCTTGCTGAAACCGCTTTTTGAACGCGCTGATTTCGTCATAGACACAGGTCACCTCAGCACATCCTCTTTAAAAGAGCGCATAACACTACAGTTTACGGAATCGTCTTTGCAGGCTATGGTCGTGACGGTGCTCTCTTTCGGTTTTAAGCACGGTGTGCCGACCGATGCCGACTTGATGTTTGATGTCAGGTGCCTGCCAAACCCATTTTATATAAAGGAACTAAAGGGCAAAACAGGGCTTGAACATGAGGTCTATGACTACGTTTTTGGTTTTGATAATGCAAATTTATTATACAAGCACATTGAAGATCAACTGTTGTTTTCCCTGCCACTTTACATCAAAGAGGGCAAATGTCAGCTGTGTATCGCTGTCGGATGCACCGGCGGAAAACACCGCAGTGTATCCTTTGCACGGCGCATATGCGACACGCTGACAAAAGAGGGTTACAAAGTCGAGACGGTTCACCGTGACATAACACGATAGCGCCACCAATTAAAAAGTGGAGAGTAATTTGCGATGGTTTAGTTTGTGGAGCTATAAAACATGAACAAAAGCACAACCCCCAGTTTTAACGTAACGGTCAAAACCGAAATAAATAAAGCGGTCACCGGTGATACGCCACCACAGGATATACAGCTGGCACAGCTGTTTTTACACACCGGTTTTATAAGCGACCCCACAAAGGACTACCGCATTGAGTTTCACACCTTAAAGCACAGCCCGACACAGGAACTGCTCGCAAAACTTGACGGGTACGGCATAAACGGGCACAGCATACTGCGTGGCGGCAGATGGGTGGTTTATGTCACCGCCTCGGAGCAGATAGAGGATTTACTGGTGCTGCTAGGTGCACAGCAGGCTACACTTGCACTGATAAACACCAAAATAGAAAAGGAAATGCACAACAAGGCAAACAGGCTTTCCAACTGCGACATCGCCAATACCGAAAAAACGGCACAGACAAATGCGGCAATGGTCAGCGCTATAAAAACATTGCAAAAAGACGGGCTGTTCGATCGCCTTCCGGACAAGGTTCAACAGGCGGGGCTAACGCTGCTTGCGCATGAGGAGTACACCCTTGCAGAGCTTG
>CAYJFU010000051.1:0-5838 GCA_964369445.1 uncultured Oscillospiraceae bacterium
GACCTCGCGCCCAAATTCGTTTTTGCAACCGCAATAAATTTTTGTCGCCGTCGAGAGTTCGGCGTGCACTTCAAGACCGATAACCGGCTCGTAAACCGTCATATTACACCTCCGCCTTTACAAAACCGCCCACAAGGCGCTCGTACTCTTTTGCGACGGACAGCAACTCAAAATCACTGCCGTGTCGCCCGATAAACTGCATACCGACGGGCAGACCGCCCGACATACCGCACGGCACACACAGACCCGGCAGTCCGGTGAGGTTGAGCGGCACGGTGCAGATATCGGCCGCGTACATCTCGGTCGGAGACTCCGTCTTTTCGCCGATGCCGAAAGCCGTCGTCGGCGATATCGGTGTCAGCAGTATGTCATACTGTTGCAGTGCCGTGTTGTACTCCTCGCACATCTGGCGCTGTAACAGCTTTGCCCTTTTGTAGTATGCATCGTAATAACCGCTTGACAGCACGTATGTGCCAAGCAGTATGCGACGTTTCACCTCACTGCCAAAACCCTCACTGCGCGACTTTTTGTACATGTCGTTAAGGGTGTCCGCCTGTGCGCGGTATCCGTACTTGACACCGTCAAAGCGTGCAAGGTTGGAGCTTGCCTCTGCCGAGCTTACTATATAGTAGGCGGACAGTGCGTAGTCCGTCGTCGGAAGTGAAATTTCGCTGACAATTGCACCTTCTTTACGCATTGCCTCGACAGCAAACAGCACCGCCTTTTTTATGTCGGGGTTTATGCCCTCGCCGAAGTACTCTTTTGGTAGCGCAACTTTCAAGCCCTTTAATCCGCGCTTGTCGCGTGAGAACTCTTGTGAAAGCGATGTGGCATCATGCTTGTCGTGACCGTATATTATGTCGCACATCATCGCAACATCGTCGACGGTGCGACCAAACGGGCCTATTTGATCCAGCGACGAGGCAAACGCGACAAGTCCGTATCGCGACACTGCGCCGTATGTAGGCTTTAGTCCAACAACACCGCAAAAACCTGCCGGCTGACGTATCGAGCCGCCTGTGTCGGAACCAAGTGACAACGGCACCTGCAACGCCGCCACACATGCCGCACTGCCGCCGGAGGAACCGCCGGGCACCTTGCTTGTGTCGTGTGGATTGCGTGTTGCTTTAAAGTAGGAGTTTTCGCAGGAGGAGCCCATAGCGAACTCGTCCATATTCGTCTTGCCGACCATCACACCGCCTGCGGCATTCAGCCTGTCGTAGACGGTGGCGCTGTAGGGCGGCACAAAGTTTTCAAGTATGCGCGAGGCGCAGGTAGTGGGAATATCCTTGGTGCAGATGTTGTCCTTTAGTGCGTAGGGCACACCGTCAAACACACCGAGGCTCTCACCTTTTGCACGGCGCTCGTCTGACAGCATCGCCTGCTGAGTCGCCGACTGCTCATCGACATGCAAAAACGCGTTTATGCTGTCGTCCGTCGTCTTTATCCTCTCAATGCAAGCCGTGACAAGCTCCTTTGAGGAAATTTCCTTTTTATCCAGCATCACAGCCGCCTGTGTAGCGGTCAATTCGTAACCTTTCATTACTCGCCCCCCTGTGTGTGGACATCCGGCACAAGTATACAGCCTGCCTCGGTAGCGGGCGCGACAGCCAACAGCTCCTCGCGTGTCAGCGACGGAGTCACGACATCCGGGCGCAGTGTCATGGTGGGCATTTCAGCGAGCATGTCGCTGTCCGGCACACGCTGTGGCAGATGTTCCACAAGCGCAACGATGTCGGCAAGTTGCGCGCCGAGCTTTTGCTCCTCCCCCTCTTCAAGCTGTAAAAGCGATAGGTTGCACAGCTTTTTTATATCAATTTCATGCATGTTAAACCTCCTGTATCATGTCGTGTAACCGCCTTAAATCTATAACCGGCACCGACAGCGTCTGAGCCTTTGTCAGCTTACTGCCTGCGTCCTCGCCACACAGTAAAAAGCCGGTCTTTTTGCTGACACTGCCCGTCACCTTGCCGCCATTTGCCTCGATGAGCGCCTTAGCCTCGTCACGCGACATGTCCGGCAGTGTTCCGGTGATGACAAACGTCTTGCCCGCAAGTGCCTGTGTCGACGTGCCGCCCTCATAGACGGTGTTGGCACCTGCAAGTTTCAGCCGCTGTGTTTGCCGAGCGACCTCCTCGCTTGCAAAGTAGCTAATTACGCTGTCGGCGATAATATCACCTATGCCGTCGATGGCAATAAGCGCATCGCGTGTGGCTTCACCTACCCCCTCCAGTGTTTTAAAGTTTGCCGCTATCAGCTTTGCCGCACGTGCTCCGACATTTTTTATGCCAAACCCAAACAGCAAGCGGTCAAGGTTGCGCGTTTTGGACTGCTCTATGGCAAGCAGTAGGTTGTCGGCGGATTTTTCCGCAAAACCCTCAAGTGTCAGCAACATTTCTTTTGTAAGGCTGTAAATATCGGCAAACCCCGATACAAAACCTGCGTTTACAACACTCTGCGCCACCGCGTCGCCCATACCCTCTATGTCCATTGCATCACGCGACACAAAGTGAATGACGGCGCGCACCTGTTGCTCGGGGCAGTGGTTGTTTACACAGCGCAGTGCCGCCTCGCCGTCCTTGCGGACAAGCTCGCCGCCACAGGAGGGGCAGTGGGTGTCGAGTAGATACGGCACGCTGTCCGGCTCGTGGGAAATAACCTGGACTATTTCAGGTATAATGTCGCCTGCCTTGCGCACCAAAACGGTGTCACCTATACGGATGTCCTTTTGCGTTATAAAGTCCTGATTGTGCAGTGTGGCTCGCGTGACCGTCGTGCCGGCAAGCTGTACCGCCTCAAGATTGGCGGTGGGGATAACGGCACCCGTTCTGCCCACCGACAGCGACACCGACAGCAGTTTTGTCGGTTTTTCCTCCGGTGGAAACTTAAACGCTGCCGCCCAGCGCGGAAATTTTGACGTACTGCCGAGCACTTCACGCTCGGACAGATTGTCAAGCTTAACCACCGCACCGTCCAGTTCAAAATCGAAGTCGCCACGGTGCTCGCCAATATAGTTTATTGTGTCCATCGCCGCGCCGATGTCATCGCAGACGTCAAACGGCTTTGTAACGCAAAAACCAAGTTCACTCAAACGCGCCAGTGTTTCGCTGTGTGTTTGTGCGCCGATATCTCCGCTTTGCAGGTTGAATATCAGCACCGATAACTCACGCTGTGCCGTGACAGCGCTATCCTTTTGCCGCAGAGATCCAGCCGCCGCGTTGCGCGGATTTTTAAAGGGTTTTTCCTCCTGCAACTCCTGCTGTGCGGCAAGCTGTGCGAACACCTGTTTTGCCATATAAACCTCACCGCGCACCGTAAGTGATAGCGGCTGTGTTAGCTTTTTGGGTACCGTTTTCAGCGTTAAAAGGTTGGCGGTGACATCCTCGCCGACCTCGCCGTCTCCTCTTGTAGCGCCGCGTTTAAATATACCGTTTTCGTACATGAGTGCCACCGAAAGACCGTCTATCTTAGGCTCCACGACATAGCGTGGCATGACCCCTGCTTTTGCGACGCGTGCATCAAACTCGCACAGCTCCTCCCGTGAAAACACGTCCTGTAGGCTTTCCATTTTAACGTCATGGCGTACCTTTTCAAACTGCTCGCTCGCAATGCCGCCCACCGTCACACTGGGGGAGCGGTCATCGTAATACTGTGGGTTTTCCTGTTCCAGACGGCGAAGTTCGCGCATCATGCCGTCATACTCGGCATCGCTCAACGTGGGGTTATCCAGCACATAGTACTCGTGGTTGCATATGCGAAGCTGCTGCCGCAGGTCATCTATTTTTTGTGAAATATCCAATTGCACCTCGTTTTGTTTGGGAGTGGACATAGGGAGTTGATTTAGCGGAAACTTGCATTTCTTATCCCCCCGCCTCCGGCGGGGGGATAAGAAATGCAGAAAGTCAAATCGGGCGCTATGTGTCCAAACCCTTTTGTTTGAACATTATTTTATCATAAATCAGTGGACTTTGCAACACGCGAAAATTTATCGTTTTACCTACTGCATATCAATGTTAAAAATCCGTCACACTCTCGTCGATAAAGTTTTCCGCACCGCCCGAGCCGTAGTAGATAGGCGTTTTGCCGACAACAAGCATGTCCGCTATCAGTACATCACTTTCCACGTCGACACTTGTAGTGTACCCCGGTATAATAGCGCTCACCGTCACCTCAAACCGCATGTAAATGCTGTTTTTTGTCTGGTTTATGCCGGCGGTCTCTATCTTGGTTATTATGTCGCTCTCGACATAGGAGGCAGGCAGGATATAAAATTCCAGTCGCGGTCCGCGCCCCGATAGCATCTGCCAACCCAGTATCGTGCCCAGGGGCAACGAAATAACCTTTTCTTCAAGGGTACCCAAACTTTGTGCCACCACCTCGGTCAGGTTTGCCTTTGCCTCGTTTATAAGCAGTGCATCAGCGTTAAGCGCCGACACGTTGCCGTCCTCATCGTACTCTGCCGACAGCAGGTTTTGATACAGCTGTGGGTTAGCGCTCAATTCGCTGTTGACCGACTCGTTTATCGCAAGCACCGCCGCAACGCGCGACTGATAGGTCGCAATGGTTATTATAACCGGTCGTATCTGATTATCAAGCACAATAAGCAAAAATGTAAGCGCCGCTATTATTACTATCGCTATAAGAGTGAATTTTATGCGTTTTTTTCGATTTTTCACTATAACCACCTCTTCCACACTAAATCATATGCAAAAAAGACAGTTAATGTGCTATTGTCCAATTCCGGTTTCATTTTGGAAATCTACCCCCGCAGATGACAGGAGTAGATTTTCAAAACATATCAGATCTTTGTGCTAGTTTTCAACACCATCTATGAAAGCGCGGCTATAATCGCATTTGCGGTTGCTTGCGCCATTGCGTCCTGATACTCCACCGTGCGGAGTTTTTCGTACTCGGTGGGGTTGGACAAAAAGCCGTACTCAACAAGTACACCGGGGAACTCCATATGTGATATAACCCTGTACCAACCGTATTTTGCGCCGCGGTTGGTTGTGCCGAGTGCCACCGCTATATTTTGTGACAGTGATGAGGCAATATCGTGTGAGTAAGGGTTAAAGTACCACACTTCTGTACCGACGGCACTGGGACTTGTCGATGCATTGTGGTGTAGGCTGACAAACAGATTCGGTGAAAAGTCGCGTGCCGCCTCACGTCGCTCATCTAGCGTGGGGTTTATTGAGGTAGTGTCGGTCATGCGCACCTCAATGCCGTTTGCCGTCAGTATGTCGGCAACCTTAACAGCCATCTCATAGTTGAGATCCTTTTCCGACTTGAGCCCCGGTATCGGTATTGCGCCCGGATCGGTGCCACCGTGGCCGGGGTCGATGTACACGCGTGCCTCGGAAAGTGAGGTCGGTTTTTGATTGAAGCGGAATACCAGATTGCCACTTCCATCATAATAAGCTATCATACCGTTAAACCCGCCGGTACGCGCCAGTTGCATCGTCACAAGCACGTCCTCGTCCTGCTGTGTCATTGTGACGGCGGAGAAAATGGTGTTTTCCGTCACGAGCGGGGCTACACCCTCACCCAGTGTCGAGTATTTGAGCAGTATATTAAAGCTGGTCGATGTAAACCCTGCCACGCCCTGCTCGTTGCTGAAACTGAGCGGATTTAGCGATGCCACGTACGGGGTGCGCACGCTCGGCGTTACAGTGAGGTAGATATAGTTGGAGTCGGCGGTGAAGGTCGCGGCGGACACCGTGCTGTCCAAACTTTCCATAAAACCTTGTGTCGCCACATCGGAGGCATCTATCCTGTGACCGGAAGCAAGCTTGTAGTAGTTGTGTATCTCGTCCCCCTCTTGATAGGTCAGCAGAT
>CAYJFU010000051.1:5848-15130 GCA_964369445.1 uncultured Oscillospiraceae bacterium
CGGCAGTGGGAACGCATCACCCCACGGGTCGGCATTCAGCACCGTTGACGGATATGTGCGCGCCTGATCGGTCGTCACCATTACAACGTTGCCGGTCGGTGCCTGTGCAACCGCCGCCACCGTAACCTCAGCGCCCTGCATCGTCTCCTCTATGCCCTGCCAATTTGCAGTAAAGTTTATGTTGCCCAGAGGTCTTGCCGTCTGTTGGCCTGCCGGCACGGTGTAGGTGCCGGTGTATGTTATATAGCTCGAATCCCTGTCCGTTTCATCGGTCAGCACCTGTGCCGGTTCCAGTGTGACGGTGCGTCCGTTTATCGTCGCCGTAACGGTGGAATCCGCATAGGCTATCGCGTTAAAGGTCAGCCGAGTGCTACCCTCGACGGTAACGGCGCCGACAGGTGTAACGCTGCTTAAAATCTGTACTTGGCGCGTGATGTTATACACAACCTCTTTGTCCTTGTGCGCGAAAGTAAAGGTGTTTATGCCGGGGTTTAAATCCACCGCCATCGAAAAGACACCCTTTTCATTCCTTTCGACCTCGTTGCCATTTAAGGTCAGCGCGAAGTTGGGGTCGGAGGCGCCGTAAAAGCTGACCTGTGGCTCAAACGTCGTGTATTCGAGTTCCTCGGGGCGGCTGACGGCAAGGTCGGTCAGGATATCCGCCGCGTTGACCATATTATTATAGTACTGAATTAATATTTCGGTGCTGTTTTCAAAGTCGTTTTCAAGGCTTTCGTAGGAGAAAAAAGCCGCGCCCGTGACGTTGTCAATTTCACGCGTTGCGATAACTTGTCGCATAACCTGATCCGGCGATGCCCAACCTGCCGCCTCTGATCCGAGATTTTGGTTATTGATAAGCGCTATGGCAGGCACGTCGTGCTCTGCGCCCTTTTGTGCCCACCATGTCATAACCTCCTCAAATGCAAGCGCCTCGTCGGTGAGCGAGCCGGGTGCGTTGACGACGATAGCCTCAACAGGCGCTTGCTCCAACAGCAAATCTATGTCGACATTGCCGTCGGTGAACATCTCTTTTTCTGAGTTTGTGTTACTGCCGCCCTCAATTGTGGAGGCGTTCGCCCACACCGGTGCTGTGACAAGTCCAATGCCCACGTCGGGGCGTGTGGATTTAACGACATCGGACAGCGAGGTCACAAGTGAGGTAGATGCCTCCCTTATCCAGTTGTCAAAGCCCATTCCGCCGCCCTCGGCGCGGTATAGCGCCATAGAGTCTTGGGATACGTAGTTTTGATAGCCGTCCAAAAATATCGCGTCGACATCGTAAAGCTTTATAAAGCTCTCAATGTTTAGCGCCGCCTGCGTCCTTAGCTCGGAGGTCAGCTGTGGGGAAAACGCAAACTCTTCCTCTTGCATAACCGCGTTGGCGCTGAACACCGGAAACACCGACAGTCCGGCGGCTTTTCCCGATGCCAAAATGTACTCAAACATGTCACATCCCGCGGCACTTTGAAGTTCCGGCGAGGAGTATATGACCCCGTCGTCACCCTCCAGCGGCACAAACACGGTGTTGAAGCCGTATTTGTTCGCATCGTTCATAATGCTGTCAATGGTGCTTTTTATCGTCTGCTCGGAATCGGCACTGCTCAGGGCATAGTCCTTGCCCTGTGTTATCCAAAACGCCTTGACCTCCGTTGCCAATTGCATAGAGCTGACCGCCGGCTCTTCCTCCGCGGCCTGTGTCTCGGTCTGTGCCGGTTCTATCGTCTGAGGCAGGTCGGACTGCGCAAAGGCTTTAATACCCAGCAGCATCGTGCAAAGTGTCAGTAAAACTATGTATTTTAAATATTTATTTGACATATTGTTTATTTCCTAATATTTTTATGTATTTTGTTGCTACTAACGCCTATGTTTTGGGTAGTAACGCAAAGTGAAACTATGTGTGACATCCCCTATAAGGAAATGCTTATAAAATTTATATACCTTATATAATAGCACAAATTGAGATATATGTTAATACCTGTAGATTGATTTTTTCAGCATCGGCAAAAAAAATTTTAAAAAATTACAAAAAATACTTGCAATTTTAACATTCGTTGATTATAATATTATTAGCACTCAACCACATAGAGTGCTAATATACAAAATACAGGAGGTTTTCTGATGAAAATTAAACCACTAGCAGATCGAGTTGTAATAAAAGCTGTCGAGGCGGAAGAGACAACAAAAAGCGGCATTGTACTGCCGGGTTCCGCAAAGGAAAAACCGCAGGTAGCAATGGTTATAGCAGTAGGCCCGGGCGGCATCGTCGACGGCAACGAAGTTGAGATGACGGTTAAGGTCGGTGACAAGGTCATCGCTTCCAAATATGCCGGCACAGATGTAAAGGTGGACGGTGAGGATTGCCTTATCGTAAAGATATCCGATATTCTTGCTGTAGTAGAATAATTAAACATAACGAGGTATAAATAACATGGCTAAAATGATTGAACACGGCGAAGTAGCTCGCAAAAATCTTCTTGTCGGTATTGATAAACTTGCCGACACCGTCAAAGTAACGCTCGGCCCCAAAGGTCGCAACGTTGTGCTTGACAAAAAGTTCGGCGCACCGCTTATCACCAACGACGGTGTAACCATCGCAAAGGAAATAGAGTTGAGTGATGCCTACGAGAACATGGGCGCACAGTTGCTCAAAGAAGTTGCAACCAAAACCAACGACGCGGCAGGCGACGGCACAACAACCGCTATCGTCTTTGCACAGGCACTTGTACAAGAGGGCATGAAGAACGTTGCCGCCGGTGCAAACCCGATGGACATCAAACGTGGTATGAACAAGGCTGTTAAAGCCGCTACCGAAGAGCTCAAAAGCAACAGCCAAAAGCTGTCCGGCAGTCAGGACGTTGCAAGGGTTGCCACCATATCCGCAGGCGACGAGAGCATCGGCTCGCTTATCGCTGAGGCGATGGACAAGGTTTCCTCCGATGGCGTTATCACCATCGAAGAAAGCAAAACCGCTGAGACTTACACCGAAGTTGTTGAGGGTATGCAGTTTGACCGCGGTTACATCTCCCCTTATATGGTAACCGACACCGAGAAGATGGAAGCCGTCATCGACGATGCGCTCATTCTCATAAGTGACAAGAAGATTTCCGTTATCGCAGAAATTCTTCCGCTGCTTGAGCAACTGGTTCAGTCCGGCAAAAAGCTTGTCATCGTAGCCGAGGACATTGAGGGCGAAGCGCTGACAACACTGCTTGTCAACCGTCTGCGCGGCACATTTACCTGTGTTGCAGTCAAAGCGCCCGGTTTTGGCGACCGCCGCAAGGAAATGCTACAGGACATCGCCATACTGACCGGCGGTACCGTAATAAGCGAAGAGGTTGGTCTTGAGCTTAAAGACGCTACCCTTGATATGCTGGGTAAAGCAGGTCAGGTTCGCGTGCAAAAGGAAAATACCATCATCGTGTCCGGCGCCGGCGACGAGAGCGCTATTGCCGACCGTATCGCTCAGATTAAAGCACAAATCGAGGTCACCACAAGTGACTTCGACCGCGAAAAACTTCAAGAGCGCCTTGCCAAATTGTCCGGCGGCGTAGCGGTTATCAAGGTTGGTGCCGCAACGGAAGTTGAAATGAAAGAGCAAAAACTGCGCATAGAGGACGCACTGTCCGCTACACGTGCCGCAGTGGAAGAGGGCATTGTCGCAGGTGGCGGCGTTGCACCGCTCAACATCATACCGGCTGTGCAAAAGGTTGTGGACTCGCTGTCCGACGATCAGGATCAGGCAACAGGCGCAAAGATAGTGCTCAAAGCGCTTGAAGCACCTATCCGCCAGATATCCAAAAACGCAGGCATCGAGGGTTCTGTTATCCTGGACAAAATCCTCAACAGTGGCAAGGTCAACTACGGCTTTGACGCTCAAAAAGAAGAGTATGTCGACATGCTTACAGCAGGCATCGTAGATCCGGCAAAGGTTACACGCAGTGCGCTTCAAAACGCCGTATCCGTTGCCTCTATGGTGCTGACCACCGAGGCTATCGTCTCTGACGAGCCGGAAGAAAATCCGGCACCGGCTATGCCGGCCGGCGGCATGGGTGGCATGGGCGGCATGTACTAAACCCACTTTAGACGCAATATATATTAATGAAATTAACCCCCTTGCTTTTGCAGGGGGGTTAATTGTTCAATGTCATTTAAGTTAAGCAACGAATGTTTTTTCGTTTACCTCCTTCACCGTCAGCTGGGGGAGCAAATGTTAAGCTTTCTCTACAGTGTTTCGGATAACTTTTTGTATGTAATTGCTTAAACTGCATTGCCACGGCTAGCCAAGCGGTAACATTGTAGCGAACTTTATGCTTTTTTTAAATCCAACATCGTGCAGTAGTGCAGTATATCAAAGCTTTGCGGTAATGTCGACACAAAATCCAAATGCTCTCGCTCAAAGCTTGCTATTTCCTCGTCCGGTAGCGCCGAGGCGCCTATGCCACGACACGCTTTTATGCGCCCGTGCCAACTTTTTGGCGTAAACGTTATGTTAACATCAAAGGAAATGTCGTGCGCAACCACAAAGTCATCGGTCATCCATTCTGTCGTTACAGCCGGCTTTCTTGTCCAATTTGCACCCTGCCAGTGAGGGTTGTATTTTAACACCAGTTGCTCGCTTTGTTTGGCCACTTCACTTTCATACGGAAGCCACGCCATGACTAGTATTAAAAAATGACCGGCCTGTTTTAACACACTGTGTATTTTGGGTAAGGCAATCGCCATATCGAAGTACCAAAAACACTGACAGGCGGTCACAACGTCGAATGTCTCGCTCGGAAAGTCGATGTTTTCGGCGGATGCAATGACATATTCTATATCCATCCCCTGCCTTTCTGATAGCATTTTTGCATATTCTATTTGATTTTGAGATATGTCTGCGCCGACAAAGCTTGCGCCGTGCCTGTATAAGTTACGTGGCAAAACCCCTGTGCCGGTGCCTAAATCCAGCACCGATTGCCCATCTGTACACAGACCGAGTGACAGGATTTTTTGGTAAAACTCCTCGGGATAGATATCCCTGTACTTTGCGTAATCGGCAGAGGTGCGCCCCCAGTCATAGGGTTTCCCGCCATCTATATTTTTGTTGCTGTACATAAAGTTTCTCCTTAAAATTTAGCACTCTTTTGCATTTTCCTTGATTATTGTAAAATGCTATAGTATAATGTAGATAGTGTTGATACTATCTAATTCCAAAATTCATATTGAGGTCAATAATATGAAAACTAAGATATTCTCAAATTTTATCACTGCAAAAAAGCATAACAACAAAGGTTTTACACTGGTAGAGCTTATCATTGTCGTAGCAATAATAGCGGTTCTTGCAGCGGTTCTTGCGCCGCAATACATCAGATATGTCGAGCGCTCGCGTGAGTCAAACGACTTGCAGGTTGCGACAAACCTCATGCGTGCCGCTACCGTTGCGGTTGCCGATCCAAAAAGCGAGCTGCCCCCAGGGCACATCGTCGAGATACTTTGGGCAACAGGAGACGCGCGCACCGATGCGCAAGATATCTACAGTGGCAAACTGTATATAAGGGCGCCACAGCCGGGTTTTCGTGACTCGGTGTTGTCGAACGACGGCATACCAGGTGTCTCCGACCTTACGGCTTTGTCACACTTTCAGGACTTGATGCTCGGCATAATGGGAGCGGAAAACGTCACTCCAGACTTTACCGGTTCCGGCGCAACAGGCAACATCGGTGATGCTGAGTCTGTGGCAGGCAATAGCGCAAGCTTTTGTTTTCACATCGACACCTCGACAGGTGACATCGCCCTTGCACGTTACGCTATTGACGGCGATGTTAATGTGTGGATAGATACCATTGGTATAGATGCTATTGCAGCGCCGTAGCATTAAAACTGCTAAATGTCATACTATGTAGTCTAGTTTAAAAACCAATGTGTTTTGTCGGAATTAGCCCACTATCTTCGCCTGCGTCAATCGGTATATGCAAAATATTGTTTCGGTTTTTTCAACGTTAAAATTATCAGTCGTGTGGGTGGCAAATTAATAGCGTGTAGCCGCCATGTCCACCGTTGCATCTTTTTTAAGTTAATTGAACATACTATTTTCTTTTAAAAGTGGAGCTGTCGCATTAGTGGGATTATTGTCAGCTTGCACTCAAACTTGATTATGTTTGAATTGCTCCCCCCGCCTGTGGCGGGGGGAGCAATTCAAATTGAAACAATAGTTGTATATTTTTATTTTATCGTGACAACCCCATTCCAAAATTTATCTTTTCAAATACGGCTATTTACAAGGTGTAACCTTTATGCCGTGATATGCGGTATGCGAGCCGTTTTTAACGGAAATACCTATTGAGCCTTGCAGGTGGGGGCTGTCGTTATCGGTAAACGATAGTGTCTCGCCGCCATTTAGCGTAGCCGTTATGACATTACCTTTTGCGGTAATAGCTATCTTGCAACGCTCTTTGAGCTTCCAGTCCACCTTTATCTCGGCAACCACTTTGTAGTCGCCTTGCTTTTTCAGTATTGCAAACGCTCCGCTTGGCAGAAGTCCTGCAGCGTAACTGCGCTCTGCGCCTCCGACACGTATGTTTACCATATGGCACTCACCGGTGTAGGGGGTAAGGTCGTACTCGGCCGAGTAGTCGGTAAAGTCGTAGCGTCCTGTGTAAGCCTCACCAAAGTCACCGCAAGAGAGGTGCAGATCGTTATTTTCGAGGTAGAAAAGACCTTTCAGTTTGGTAAACTGCGATATCTCAAGATGAACCGGTGACCAAAACTCAACATGTTCTTTGGCAAAATCTATTGTGTAATCCGGCGAACCATCAGCATAAAGGTCATCGACAAAGCCGGCTACGGTGAGATGATAAGCCTTGTGTTCTGCATTGACTGAGAATGTAACGCCCATCTGATCCAACAACACGCCCTCAAGCGCCGGAATTTGCCAGTCAAGCTCGTACCACTTATCCGTTTCAACGGTAATTGAGTCACTCTCTATCATGCTGTCGCTGTGTTTGTCGTGCACGCCCAGACGAACCTTTATCTGTGACAGGAAGTTGCCGCCGTCACCGTATGCAGGAATATAAACTGAGGCGTGTACATTCATGCCGGGATAAACTGTCGGCGAGAAGCAGGGGTCATACCTGCTGTCACTGAAATCCGACGGCGACAGATGTGTGTCCTTGTAAAGGAATAATTTCGCGCCCGGCTCTATCGGTGATGCGTTAAATTTAAGCGAGCGCTCTCCACTGTGTGCTTGCTCACCGCTGTTAAACAGGTTGTACTGCAACTCCTGATTGCCGACACGGTTTTTTTGCTCAAGTACGACGCGCATCTTCATCGCGTGTGTAGATCCGGGATATTCAAAGTGACAGCTGTCGATAGCAGTCTTGCAAGCCGCGTTATATGGTGCCGGCATCTCCTCGCCGTTCAGTGCACACGCAAGCTTTGCAAAGTATGTTGCGCCGTAAGGCAGGTCGGTAATGTTAAGAGAGCCTATTACAGAAGAACTTATCAATATGTCATTAATCGGGTCTTTCCAGCGCTTAGGAATACCCTCGGTGCCAACCAAAACACCCATTATAGTCGCGATGTTGCCGACGTTGCAGTCGGTGTCCCAACCGCACATATTTGTTATGCTGAGCGTCTTGTCAAAGTCGCCCTCGCCGTACAGCAGTCCCAGTACCATAACAGCCGAGTTTGGCATGATGTGGCAGTTGCCGGGATAACACTGATAGCCAAAGTTCTCTTTAACATAGAAGAAGCAGTCGCGCCAGTTATCGGGGTTTTTACTGTGATAGTCCATCACGGCACGCATGACGCGTGTATACTCACAGTCTGCCGGTATATAGGAAAGACCTTTTTCGATTATCTTGGTCATATCGCTCTCAACAAACGCCTCAGCGATACAAGCAGCTATAAACATACCGCCGTAGATACCGTTACCCCCGTGCGTGACGCTTGCGGCTTTCTCTGCCATAGCGGCCGCGCGGTCGGGGTTACCGGGATTGACAAGGCCCCATGTATCGACAAATATCTGTCCGCCTATCTGCTCTGCAACAGTACTGCCGTTTTGCTCTATGCTGCCACTTTCCGGCGCATTTATGCCGTTACGCAGGTTGAGATACGCGGTATGCTCGGTGGATATGCCGTAGCCGCCCCACCAGAAAAAGCCGTGCTCAAACGGTGCGTAGTTTAGCAGTGCCTCAGCAACGTCCTGTGCCTTTAGGTTGTGCATATCGGCGCAATCCTCCAGTGCACGTATAAAAAACAGCGGGCCGTTGGCATCGTCGTCTGCCGCGAAAGTCTTGTAATCTGCCGGATAGTCGGTCAGCTCACCAAACATGTTTTCAATTTTTTCGTAGGTCCAACCCTCAATGGCCGCACCATAGCGGATACCAATGTTTTTTGCAAGCCACGCGGCGTAAATCTTTTCTACATACTCTCTTTTCATTGTTTTACTCCAATAAATTGTTTATACCGTCTTTAAAGCGATGGTGTATTCCGTGTATGTGAAACTATGGCACTAAGGTAATTATATACGATTTTATTCCGTTTTGAATTGCTTCCCCTGCCGTCGGCTGAAGAAGCATTTCAAAATATATTTTTTTTACGTAAGTTAACAATGTGAAATATTAATGCGACAATCCCATACACAAAGCAACAAATTGATGTGGTTATACAAACACGAGCGTTGTTTAACCTTTAACAGATCCGCTGGTCATACCCTCGATGAACTTGCGGCTGAACGCTAAGAAGACAACACAAATGGGTGCAACGGAAAATACCGATGCGGTGTAAATTCTTGCCATATTAGTGCTGTACTGTCCTGTAAACTTTAAGTAACGTGTCGATATGGTTTTAAGATCGTCGGTGGTGATAAATGTGTTTGACCACAAAAACTCGTTCCACGCGAACACAAAGACAAGCAGCGCCACGGTGAGGAATATCGTCTTTGCTATCGGTAACGTGATACGTACAAAACTGTTAATCTCATTACAACCGTCGATCTTTGCCGCCTCCTCCAGTTCTCGAGGTATGCCGGCAAGGAAAGTTTTAAGCAAGATAAGGTTAAACGGTATCTGCATGGCAGTGTATGCGATAATAAGGCTCCAATATGTATCGACTAGGCCTAGATCGCGCATTGCGGAGTAGACGGCGATAATGTACAAAAAACCGGGGATGGCTATCGCCACGAAAAAGTAACCATTGAAGAAATTGGCAAAGCGCAGGTTTAACTTAGCAAGTCCGTAGGCGGCAAGTCCGTCGACGATCAGCACTGTCAAAATAACAACCGCTGCCACAATAAAGGTGTTT
>CAYJFU010000052.1:0-2065 GCA_964369445.1 uncultured Oscillospiraceae bacterium
AGGACAGACGGTTTCGATACGGATTAATAACGGCGGTCTTGAGGATATCGTGGGGGTCAGTGCCGGTGAGGCGGCGTATGCCATCAACTACCTATCACCGACGATGGTGGTAGACGATAGCAATTATTCCCCCGGGGTGTATTTTTACCATGAATTTAACGAAACGGTGCCGACAGGGCATGTAGTTGGATATGAGTTTCAGGAGACACCGCACGATGATGGCAATGGCACCCATAAATCGCTAAACGTCATTGTAAGCGCAGGTCCTGAAAGGGAACTCGACCTTGACAGAGTGGGGGCTGTCACGCCGGTTATCACCGCCGACAATTATGAACCGTTAGATATGCGAATTTTTGTAGACGTAAACGGTGTCTCCAACGATAAAACTCTGGAGGCAAGCATTGACGGCGAAAACTGGTGGGAGGTAAATACAGGCAACTACGGCACATACACCTTGACGGAGTATTACAAAGAAAATATGTCACCTTATCCATACAGCTTGACAACCGACGCTTTGGGGGACTTTACCGAGCGTTTAGTTTACCACCTGTTTGACAATCCGCTCAATGTCGGTGATGCCGGCACATTAACCTTACGCATTGCCGATTACGACTACAACCATGATACTTCTGAGCGCGATATTTTTGTCGAGGCGACGGTTATTCCACAGAGTATCGACTTCACCGTTGTGCCGTTTGAAAACAACGTGAGTGCCGAAATTTTAAGCCTAGATGAAGTGACGGAGATGGTGGGAAGCGGCAGGCTTGGCACACACTACCTTGAAGACACCGAGCGGCAAAATCAAACGAATTCAACATATATAAGGTTTGAGGGTAACTTTGACGGTCAAATGACCTATATAACCCCACGTTATATGCAGGAGTCGGACGATACTCCGTATTTTGTGGCACAGACACTGCAATCAACGTCGGAAAACATTCAAAGGGTAGCAAATGTTGACCTGCCGAACCTTTATCTACAAGGATGTAACATCTCTGTTACCGATGGCGATACACTTACAATGCAGGTGACACAACCGATACCGCTACAGGACATATTGGTTGACTGATGGTGAAAACAATGTCAACAACTTGGGCCAGCAAACGAAAAAATATGTATGGTGCAAATCTTTCTTAACAGCGCACATAATGATGGGGATTATATGAACAATTTATGCTATAACTGTTTTTCAACACGCGGCGAATACGATGTCTGCCCTTACTGTGGATATGTAAACACGGCAACCAACACCGATGGTTATATTCTGCAACCCGGAAGCAAGGTGTGGGGACGGTATATAATCGGTACAGTACTCGGCATGGGAGGTTTTGGCATAACCTACCGCGCGTGGGATTCGCGGCTGTCGTCGATGGTGGCGATAAAGGAATTTTTTCCGCAAAGCCTTGTGTCGCGCATACCGGGTGAGATGAAAGTGCGTGTGTTTTCCGGCGACAAGCAGGAGGGGTACAAATCACATCTTACAAAGTTTATGGATGAGGCGAAAAACCTTGCAAAGTTCACCAAGGAAAAACACATCGTCAACGTTCTTGATTTTTTTGAGGATAACGGCACGGCGTACATCGTCATGGAGTTTTTGGATGGGGTAACGCTGAAAGAACACCTTATAAACTCAGGCGGTAGACTGTCGGTGCAACAGGCGATAGCGTTTGAGAGTGACCTGCTGATGGCGTTGTCTGCCATACACGAAAAGGGGATAATACACCGCGATATCAGCCCCGACAACATATTCATAACGGGGGACGGCAACCTAAAGGTTTTGGACTTTGGCGCGGCGCGCTTTGCACTGGAAGAGGGGAGCGACCTGTCACAGAGTGTCGTGGTAAAAAAAGGATACGCACCTCCGGAGCAGTACCGCAAAAACATGAAACAGGGTAGGTGGACGGATATTTATGCTGCCGGTGCGACACTTTATAAGATGGTAACCGGTATCACGCCGGACGAGAGCATTGAGCGTGCCGAAAAGGACACACTAAAGCGCCCGAGCCAAACCGGCACCCTGCTTGATGCGGCGGTTGATAAAACCGTTATGAAGAGCATGGCGCTT
>CAYJFU010000052.1:2075-15120 GCA_964369445.1 uncultured Oscillospiraceae bacterium
CGTTTTAAAAGTGCGGAGGCGATGCTTGCGGCACTGGAAAATCGCACAAGCTTTGATTTTCCCGAAGAGGAGTTGAAAAAACGCAAAAAACGTAACTTGGCGCTCATTTTCGGCAGTATAGCGGCGGTCGTCATAGCTGTGGCGGTTTTGATACCTACAACGATATCACCACCATCTGCGCCGACCGCTACAGACGGCATGTCAGGTGAAGTGAACACGTCGAATGGACAGGTAGTGCAGGGGGATGCTCCGGTGCAGGACACGAACGTGCAAAGTGGTGTGCCGGAAGTGGAGATGCCGGAAAAGTCCGTCGCACAGGCACCGCCGATTGACTTTGACAGCATACAGCCGACGCAGATAACCTTGCAGGTTGATTATAAAACGGTGTGGGATAACGACACACAGGAAAATGTTTTGACGGAAAACCCCGTTTTTCAAGAACTTGAAAGAGGTTTTGAGGCGAAATATCCGGGGTTTGATGTAGTTTTGGTGCACTCGACGTGGGAGGAAAGAGATGCTGACGATTACTCGGCGCAATTTGTGAGTGCCGATGCACCGACGGTGTTTCACGATTCAGGACTCAGTAACGACGAGCAACCGCACAGGGCGGATTTGACGGCACTTTACAACTCGCTCGACATAGAAAATTATTATGCACTTGATTACTTTGCGGATGGGACAGCAAGCAACAGTGACAAAGGGGAGCTGAATTACATGCCTGTGAGTTTTGTTGTCAGTCATTTGATGTACAACGAGCAGGCCGTCGCAGAACTCGGCATAGAGATGCCGGAAGCTTTGACCGACATACAGTTTTTGTTTGACGTTGCAGAACAACACCCCGGAATTGTAAATGTTGAGCAATATGATATATTTAACCTCATAGAGTCCACAAGACCGGATATTGCCCTCAACCGAGATTATGATGCGCTGTACAGTATAATGGAACAGTACATGAATTTAGTTAACAATTCCGATTATCTGGATAGTATAATATCCCACGATAAGTCATATACAAATGTGCTCTATTGGAGAGGTACCGAGCGTGATGCAAATGCAGGTATACCGGTGCTGAACAACGGATACATCGACGATTACAACTTCACCTCTTACAGTGTGAGCAGTTATGTCGGAGAAAACGAGCAAAAGGCAGGTATGTTGCTGATTTATTACATGTTAAGTGAGGAGGGACAGCGCATCCTGACAACATCTGGCGATCACTATGTGTCATTGGACCAGCCGCTTCACAGAGCGGTGCTGCCTGAGTATACACAGATGTATCCGAGTGTATCATTTTTGATCGAGGAGGACTACAGCGACAGAATACGTAGACTAAAGGATGACGATGTCTACCTACAGGGCTTTTATGATCTGTTTGACGGCATGCGCAACCCCTCGACGGAGTCGGTGTTGCAACTTGTAGAGGAACAATACGGCTACTGGAAAGATGATAAGCAGAGCGCGGCAGAGTAAACCGTCAGTGTCAACCACTAAGTGAAACTTTATAGCATACCCCAATACCATGACCGAACTGGAAAAGCAGACAAAAAACAACCCTCCTACAGTAGTGTAAAAACTACAAAATGGGAGGGTTATGCTTTACTGAAATATTATAGTCATTCAACTTTAAAACAAACACATCTTCCAGGCAGAAATTCCACCTATCTTCGTTGTCGTCGATCGCAATGCATAAGTATTACTCACTTCTCCGCCTTGATAGGCGAAATTTCTGCTCGGCAATCTTGTGGCGTTTTTCAAGTTGAACAACTATATTTTGGCAATAATTTAAAAAATTTGCTTGCCGGCATCGGGGCCTGCGCTTTGATTATAGATTTTATCAACATCAAATGTCCACACTGCCTTTATCTGCATGTTCATGGCGGCAAACTTTGCGGCAATATCATCAAACAGCGAACCGTCGGTGTTGCGTTTTTGCACCGTGCCTGTCACCAGATAAGATTCGGAGCCTTTAACGGCAAGCAGTGAGGCCTTGTTGTTGGCTTTTAGGTTGGCGCTTGTGGTGTTCATCATCACCTCCGCTACAGCCATCGTGTTGTCGTCCACGACCATAATGCTGCCTGCAACGATGGTATGTAGTTCACCGGCATCGGATATCGTGCTTATTACCTTTACGCTCTCTCTGTCGCTGAACAATTTGCTGACCTGCTCTAAATTTTTCATATTCACTCCTATTACTCAGTTTTTATTATTGACTTTGTTTTTGCTATTTGATATAATTTTAGCATTGAATAAAAGACCTGTCAATAACGCACAAAAATATGAGGTGCTAAGATAAATATGAGTGAATGTAAAGCTGGACACTGCCCTTGCATGACATCCTGTCCGTTACAGACTGCATTGAAACGCATAGGCGGCAAGTGGAAAATACCTATAATATGTGTGCTTTCAGCCGAGCAGGGCATAAGGTATAACGAACTTATGAAAAAGGTAACCGGCATAACTAACACAATGCTCGCGTCCTCGCTTAAAGAGCTGGAAAAGGACGGTTTAGTAACGCGGGTGCAGTATAACGAAATGCCCATCAGGGTGGAATACTTCATCACCGAAAAAGCAAAAGCGCTAAAGCCGACACTACACTCGCTGGCACTGTGGGGCATGGAGTAGAGAATAGTTTGTAGAAAGTGTCGATACAAGTGTTAAGCGGGATGATTTTTGGCGTTTCCGCTTAACTGTGTCATCAAAATTCATAGACCACAAAAGAGTTTGCCATTTTTCTTGACTAATAGCTCTAATAGCTCGAAAAAAGTTGCTCAAAGTCTGCTCATTTCAATTTGTGTCAACGCTATCCGGTGTAATCACTCGCTGAAATAAGTCGTTATATTTTTGCCGCTGTGCACGCTTGCGTAGTTAAAGCTTGACATGTGCTCGCCGTCGTAAAAATATCTTGTTTTTTGTGCCGGCAATGTGTCTTGAAGCACGCCGACAATTGCAAGTTTCACCTTCATTTTTTCCGGTATTATGCTTTTTATGTACACGCTCACGCACTGCCCCGGCTGTAAGTCCGCGACAGGCTCGGCAAGGCCTGATAGGTTTGGGGCAAGCTCGATGAATATGCCGTACTCCTCAATACTGCGCACGATGCCCACAACCGTCTCTCCGGAGTTAAAGCAGGCGGCATTTTCATCCCATGTGCCTAGCAACTCTTTTAACGACAACAACACCCTTTTTTTGTCGTCAAAGGCTTTTATAACAGTTCGCAAACGCTCGCCTTTTGCCACCCTGTCATGTGGTGTTGATATCCTTGAAACGGACAGGCAGTCGATATGTAAAAGCCCCGATACACCGCACCCGACATCGCAAAACGCGCCATAGCGTTCGACATGCGTTACGCGGCTGTCGATGATGTCACCGACCGAGAGCCTGTCGAGATACTGCTCGCAACACATGCGCTGTGCCTTGGCACGTGACAGCGTAAGCTGCGGGGTATCGCCGGTAAAATCAATGTCATCGATGACAAAACAGACCTTTTGTCCTATTTTAGACAGTATGGCGATGTCCTTTACCGGTAAGCCGTCGGTGCTGTATACCGCCTCTTCAAACGGCATGATGCCTTTAAAGCCACCTATATCAAACTTTATTGTTCGTTTTGTGTCGAAAAGCAGTGCTGTCGATTGCAGTATTGTTTTTTTTGTCTTTGCGCTTACAAGTTGTTCTATTGTCAATGTGCCTGCGTCGGTGAAATCTCCCTCCAACTTATATTCCATAATTTAACACTCCACGGAAATTTACATACTCCAATATATGCAATAGGTTGCTCATTCTTGACAAACATGTAAAAAATCGGTGTAGGAATATTTTTACATCTTACACAGCGGAATAACAAACGAGAGAAGTCAAGTCGCACTATTGCCTACACCCTAAAATATTTATTTGCAAAATTTCCGAATGTATATTATAATAGGTATAATAACATGGAAGTGGACATAGAGAGTTGATTTAGCGGTAAACGCAGAAAGTCAAATCGGGCGCTATGTGTCCACACCCAATAACATTACCGCCGTTTAAAGTATGAGGATGTATGCTTAATAAATTAAAAGAAATTAAACAAAGATATGAGTTTGTCAGCGAGCAGATTACAAAACCGGAGATAATAAGCGATAATGCGCAGTATCGCCAGTTTATGAAAGAGCATAAAAATCTAACACCGCTTATGGAGAAGTACGACGAGTACACCGCCAAAGAAGCGGAGTTTAACGATGCCAAGTCGCTACTGGACGACGGGGGTCTGGAGCCGGACTTTAAAGAGATGGTTGTGGCGGAGTATCAGGATGCAAAGCAGGCGTGTGAACAGCTTGCAGAGGAAATTAAAATACTACTGCTACCAAAAGACGAGGACGACGACAAGAGTATTATCGTTGAAATTCGCGGCGGTGCAGGCGGTGACGAGGCGGCACTTTTTGCCGGCTCGCTATTCAGGATGTATTCCATGTACGCCGAGCAAAACCGTCTTAAAACTGAGATACTCAATGCAAACGAGACGGATTTGCAGGGGTACAAAGAGATAAGTTTTTCCATTTCGGGTGAGGGCGCTTACGGTAAGCTTAAATTTGAAAGCGGTGTACACCGTGTTCAACGTGTGCCGGAGACGGAAACACAGGGAAGGATACACACCTCGACGGTGACGGTAGCGGTGTTACCGGAGGTCGAGGAGATCGACTTTGAAATAAACATGTCGGATGTACAGGTGGATACATTTAGAGCATCGGGCGCAGGCGGTCAGCACGTCAACAAGACCGAGAGTGCAATTAGGCTGACATACACGCCGACGGGACTTGTCGTCGAGTGTCAGGACGAGCGCAGTCAGCACAAAAACCGTGACAGAGCCATGAAGATACTGCGCAGTAAATTGTATGAGGAAAAACAGCGCGAGCAAAACGATGCCATCGCTCAGGAGCGCAAAAGTCAGGTGGGCACCGGTGACCGAAGCGAGAGAATCAGAACATATAACTATCCTCAGGGGCGCGTTACCGACCACCGTATAGGTTTGACGTTATACAAGTTGGACGCTATATTAAACGGCGATTTGACCGAGATAATCGAAAGCCTTATCACAGCGGACAGAGCGGAAAAACTAAAGGCGAGCACGTCGGATGAGCAGTAATACACTGTTGCTTGCGGCTACTGCTGAGGCGGTGGGCGCCGCGGTGGACATATTAAAAAGCGGCGACGTTGCGGCGCTTCCGACCGAGACGGTGTACGGACTTGCGGCAAGTTGCGAGAGTGAAAAAGGTATAAAGCGCATATTCGAGGTGAAAAATCGTCCGGCGGACAATCCGCTTATTCTGCACTGCGATGGTGTGGAGATGGCACAAAAGTATGTGAATGCTACTCAGGACTTTTTGACTTTGGCGCGGCTGTTTTGGCCGGGTCCGCTGACTATCGTTGCAAAGCATGTCGGCAATGTGCCGTCATGTGTTACCGCCGGTCAGGATACGGTGGCACTTCGTGTGCCGGACAGCAGTTTTTTTCGTGATGTTATAACCGGCCTTGGCTGTGCCGTTGCCGCGCCGTCCGCCAATATATCAACACGTCCCAGTCCGACGAGCGCACAGCAGGTTATGGCGCAATTAAACGGTCTTGTACCGCTTGTCGTTGACGGCGGCGAGTGTAATATCGGTGTCGAAAGCAGCATAATCTTTTTAGGCGAACAAACCGTCTTACTGCGACCGGGTGATATCAGCAAAGCTGACCTTGAGCGCGCGCTGGGGCGGGAGATTAAGACACACACCGACCATGCAACCCCTAAAGCGCCGGGGATGCGCTACCGTCACTATGCCCCCACCTGTGAGGTGGTGCTGTACTGCGGCGAGAACTTTTCGGGTTTTTTACAGCGCCGGCAGGGCAGTTTCGGTGCGGTATGTTACAGCGAAGAGATGGATTGTGCAAAGTACTGTACCTGCATCGACATCGGCGCAAAACAAGACGAAAAGGGGCAACAGCGCCGACTTTTTTCGGTGCTTTCCTCACTTGATGCATACCATTTGCAGACATTTTACATTCATACACAAAAAGCACACACAGCTATATATAATAGGCTATATAAGGCGGCACAAGGTAAGGTAGTGATTCAATGACCGTTGTAGGTATTACAGGTCGTGCCGGAAGCGGTAAGTCGGCTTTTGCTAGATATTTTGCCGTTAACGGGTACACGACGATAGATTGCGATGAAATAGCGCACGGCGTACTGAAACAGCCGGATTGCAAAGCGGAGCTTGTAGGAAGTTTCGGTGCGGATATAGTGGGCGAGGACGGTGAAATCGTCCGCAAAAAGCTCGGGGAGATTGCGTTTTCCAATGAAAAAATGCACAGATTACTGGAGCGCATAACCCACAAACATATAAACAAAATAGTGCTCGGAAAGCTTAAAAAAGCGCAGATGCGCGGCGAGATGCTCGTGTTTTTGGACATACCGCTGCTTGTGGGCTATCCACTGGAGCGCTATTGTGATAGGATAATTGTCATCCGTGCAGATGCAAAGACCTGCTACAGGCGATTGAATGAGCGAAGTGGGCTGACTGCCGAACAGGCAAAGCGCCTGCTTGCAAATCAACTGTCGACAAAAAAGCTGTGCGCGGCGGCGGATGTCGTGATAGACAACGACACGACACAACAAGAGCTATACGGCAAAGCGGGTGAATTATTGGGTAAACTTTTAGTCAGTGCACGCAAAAACAGGGGTAAGCCGTTACATCGGCGACGCATCAAGCGCCGTAACGTCAAATGGGTGATACCGATTGCGATAATATTGCTCATTGCGGTGGCGGCAGGGATAGGCACGGTGCTTTCACGGCTGGAAGCGGAGGTCTACCGCAAGGACTTTTCAAACGAAGTGTACCGTGCGGCGGCGGCTAACGATCTAGATGCGGACTTGATATTTGCCATTATAAAAACCGAGAGCGATTTTAACCCACAGGCGGTATCAAGCGTCGGTGCGCGCGGACTTATGCAGATAACAGAAGACACGTTTGAGTGGATACAGACGCAGATAGACACCGAAAAAGAACACACATACGACGATATGTTTGACCCTGCCGTCAACATTGAGTTTGGCAGCTATTACTATAAGCGGTGTCTTGAGCGGTACTCAAACGACATAAGCACAGCGGCGGCGGCATACCACAGCGGTTGGGGAACGGTGGACGGACTGCTGGAGGACACCGAGTACACGAGTGACGGTCTTGTGCTGACACAGTTCCCTTATGAACAGATGAACCTATACGTGCACAAGATACTGACCAATTACGCAAGTTACAAAAATATTTACGGGGAGGCGGCATGAGCGACAAGGATGTTTTAAAAGCACTGAAAAAGGATTTGTTTATCGAGGGCGAAATTGATAAGGAATTTTTGCAAAACAACGCCGAGAGCATAAGGAAGTTTGCTGCAGATTATGCTGACTTTTTAAAGGGAAGCTTTACCGAGCGCATGTGCGCCGCGACGACCGAGCGTTTTTTACTGTCCGAGGGTTACAAGCACTACAGCGGTGATGTTGCCCTCACCCCCGGCGCGAGGTTTTTTATCAAGTGCAAGGAAAAAGGACTCGCGGCGATCAACATCGGAAGTGCACCGCTGTCGGAGGGTGTGCGTATTATAGCGACACACATAGACGCACCGCGCCTTGATTTAAAGCCAAAACCGTTAGTGCAACAGGATAACGCCGCCTATTTCAAAACACACTACTACGGCGGCATAAAAAAATATCAATGGGCAGCGATACCGCTTGCGCTTTGCGGTGCAATCTACCGCAAAGACGGTACGAGGGTGGAACTGAGTGTTGGCCTCAGTGAGGATGATCCGGTGTTTACGGTGTGCGACCTGTTGCCCCACCTTGCAAAGGAGCAAAACGAGCGCAAACTGCCGGACGTGCTCAAAGGCGAGGAACTCAACGTCATAATAGCAAACCTACCGGACATGGAACACGAGGACGGCGAGGCGGTAAAGCTTGCTGTCATGCGCCTGTTACATGCCGAGTACGGCATTACGGAACACGACTTTTTGAGGGCGGAACTTGAAATTGTACCGGCACTGCCGCCGCGCGATGTCGGCTTTGACAGGGCGCTGATCGGCGGATACGGTCACGATGACAGAAGTTGCAGTTTTGCGGCTTTACAGGCACTTGTCGAGTCACAGTGTAACGAAAAGACCTCTATTGTTATGTTTGCCGATAAAGAGGAGATAGGAAGTGTCGGCCCTGCCGGACTTGCCGGAGATTTTTTAAAGAATATACTAGGAAGTCTTTGTAGCAAGACCGAAACGGATTATCTTTGCATGGTTGACAAAAGCCATGTCATCTCCGGCGATGTTGCTGCGGCGTATGATGCACGCTTTGCCTCGGCTTTTGACAAACAAAACAGTGCTTTCCTCGGACGTGGAGCTGTGCTGTGCAAATACACCGGTGCACGCGGCAAGTCCGGCGCAAATGATGCCTCTGCCGAGATGATGAGCTTTATCACCGGCGTTTTGGAGCAAAGCAGCGCACCGTTCCAAGCGGCGGAGCTCGGTGCGGTGGATGCCGGCGGCGGTGGTACCGTTGCTGAGTTTATGGGCAACATGGGCTTTGAGACGGTGGACATCGGTGTGGCGGTTGCCTCCATGCACTCGCCGTTTGAGGTTATATCCAAAGCCGATCTTTACAGTTTGTTGTTGATTTATAGAAAATTCTTTGAAATTTAGAGCAATTTTTTGCTGTGCGGCATAGTATATTAATGTCAATGGCTAAAGAAAGTATGAAACGTTTTTAGTAGGGGTTCTCGTCTTTGTGACATTGTTGCACTTACACGAAGTTCTTATGTTTTTTACTTGCCTCCCCCACCGGTAGCGGGGAGGCAAGTAAAAAGTAAAACAGCTGTTGTACAATAAGTCGTTGACACTGTATGCTATATTACATATAAGGTGAAAAATGGCCGCATTGCATATATTCTTTTGTGCCGTGTTTTTGTTCGGCTTATGGCATATTGCCGACATCGTTATCGCCGCGGCAGACAGGTATGTTTTTAAAATGAAAGAGGGTGAAAAGGACGTCGGAGCAAGTAAAAGGCATAGTTGAAAATATCCTGTTTCAAAACAGCCAAAACGGTTACACAGTTGCCGAGATAATGCACGACGGCGACCATGTGACCGTTGTGGGTTATACTCCCTCGCTGTGCCCCGGTGAGATGCTGACTGCCGAGGGAACCTTTACGGTGCATTCGAGCTATGGGCGACAGCTCAACATCGAGAGCTACACAACCGAACTGCCCACCGAAAAAAATGCTATAACCTATTACCTTGCCGGCGGTGCGATAAAGGGTATAGGTCCTGTGACCGCCTCGCGTATCGTCGAGAGGTTTGGCGAGGACACCTTTGCCGTAATGAGCACCGAACCCGAGCAACTGGCGGTTGTCAGCGGTATCTCTGCGGCTAAGGCAAAGCAGATAGGGGATGAGTTTAACAAGGTATATGGGCTAAAAGAGGCAATAGTCAGCCTCGGCACTATGGGGGTGTCTGCACAGGTTGCGGTTGCCGCCTACAATCAGTATGGCACCGAAGCCGCGCACCTTATGCGCGAAAACGCCTACATAATGTGCGAGCCGCCCATCATGATGGACTTTAGGCTTGCGGATAAAATCGCTCAGCAGTTCGCGGTGGAATACGACACGCGTGAGCGGCTTATAGCGGCAATTTACTATGTGTTTCGGCACAATACCAATAACAACGGTCACTGCTGTTTGCCAAACAGTCGATTTGTGCCCACTGTGGCAGGGTTTGTCGGCATTGAGCAGGAGAGAATACAGGAGCTTGTCGAGCAGGAGTTTGAGGCAGGCAGGCTTATTTTGCAAAGCTTCGGCGACAAGGATTTTATTTTCCTGCCGGAATTTCACGATACGGAACGCGATATAGCGCTCCGACTGTTGGCGCTAAAGGAGCGTGGTGACGAGGATGCCCACGACATAGACGCACGCATCGACGATATAGAGCAGAGCGCCGGCATAACATACGCACCACTACAGCGCCGAGCCATTGGCAGGGCGTTGACACAGGGGGTTTTTGTGTTGTCGGGCGGTCCCGGTACAGGCAAGACGACGACCGTTAACGCCATTATAACGCTACTGGAGCAGTCGATGCAACGCGTGGCGCTTGTCGCACCGACAGGGCGCGCCGCCAAGCGAATGAGCGACCTCTGCGCAAGGCCGGCAAGCACTATTCACCGCTTGCTGGAGGTTAGCTTTACAAAGGGCGAACAGCTTAAATTCAACCGCAACGAGAGCAACCCGTTAAAGCTTGATGTCGTTGTTGTCGACGAGATGTCGATGGTGGACGTGTTTTTGTTTCAGGCATTATTAAAGGCACTACCCAAAAAGGCGCGGCTTATTATGATAGGCGACTTTGACCAGTTGCCGTCGGTGGGTCCGGGTTGTCTGTTACGCAGTATTATGGAGAGCGGTGCGGTTGACTGTGTGTCGCTCACCGAGATATTTAGGCAGTCGCAAAACAGCCTTATTGTAAAAAACGCACACCGCATTGTAAATGGTCAACTGCCGCAGTTTAACAACAAGACAGGGGATTTTTACTTTATAGAACAGGCAGGCGAGGCGGCACAACAGACGGTGCTGGGGCTTGCGCAGACGCGGCTTGCCAAAAAGTACGGTTACTCTCCAATATATGACATACAGGTGCTGTGTGCCACCAAGGTAGGTCCTGCCGGAACGGTGGCGCTCAATCCGATGCTACAGGCGATACTTAACCCACCAAGCGCCGAAAAGCCGGAGATGAAATCCGGCGGCAGAACCTTTCGCATCGGCGACAAGGTGATGCAGATAAAGAACGATTACGACATCGAGTTTGAGAGGGAGGACGGCAGTGTCGGTGCCGGTATTTATAACGGTGATATCGGATTTGTCGTCAACATAGATAAACGAATGTCAGAGGTGCATGTCCGCGTCGACGACAGGGTGTACCGATTTGTTTCGGAACAACTGTCGGAACTGGAACTCGCCTACGCTATAACGATACACAAAAGTCAGGGCAGTGAGTTTACAGCCGTCATAATGCCGCTCACCGAGGTGCCAAAACGGCTTTGCTATCTCAATCTGTTGTACACCGGCGTTACAAGGGCAAAGGAATTGCTTGTCATAGTAGGGGAGCAGGAAATACTGGCAACGATGCTTGCCGATAAAAAGTCCTCCTATCGTTTTAGCATGGTAAAGGAATTTTTGAATGAGGCTGAAAAATAAAGTCGTTCTACTTGAAAAACGACACAAGATTGCCGAGCAGAAATTTCGTCTATCAAGGCGGAGGATTGAGTAATACTGCCGTATTACGATTGACGAGAATGAAGGTAGGTTGAACTTCTGCCGGGAAGGTGTGGTGGTCTTCAAGTTGAATGGCTATAATATTTTGAACGTAATATTTCCGAAAAGATGCCCGTTTTGCAACAGCGTTGTGGGCTACCTACCGGCGTGCACCGACTGTGATGCTAACAGCCTGAAACTTGCGACACATATGGTTAATAAGAGTCAAAAGGATACGGCGCATTTAGATAATATTGCCGCGCTTTACCGGTATGAGGACGTTGTAAAAAAGGGCATACAGCGCATAAAGTTCGGTGCGGATCGCTCAGCGGCGATACAGATGGCACAGCTTTATGCCGACAGTTTTATAGATATGGGTCTGCCGATACCGGACATAGTTGTATGCGTGCCGGATTACAAAAAGGAACATAAAAGTTTTTCCTTGCCAAACATAATGGCAAAACACCTGTGTGATCGCATCGGTGTGCGTTTTGTCATGCCTATAGAAAAGATAAAAAAGACAGCAAAACAACACAATCTAAACCTTGAACAACGACGTAAAAACCTACAGGACAGCTTTGCCGCAAACGGAAGTTTTGATGTGGCCGGACTAAAAATACTGCTTGTTGACGATGTCATAACGTCCGGCAATACGCTAAACGAGATGGCAAAAACACTGAAAGCGTGCAAAGCCGAGGTTGTATCGGTTTACACGCTTGCCAGTAGGGAGCTATAAGTATAGCCTATTTATTCGCTAATTTGAAAATCTCATACACCTCATCGGCGGACATTTTAAAGTAACCGCCGACCTTTCTTGCGCCGTCGTAGGTGACCGCCACTGACATGCGGCGTAGCTCATCCTCCTCGAGCGACTTGTTCAGCAGTTGCGGTATGCTTATCGGCAGACCGAGCGATGTGAAATAAAGCTCAAACGCTACCGCCATCTGTTCAGCGGTCATTTTTTTGCCATAAACCATCTCACCCAGTGTGACAAAACGGCTGTCGTCTTTTTGTGAAACATAGCGCACAAACGCACCGAAAACAGCGGTCAGCGCCTCGCCGTGGATGGAGTCATACGCCGCCGACAGCTCATGCCCCAGCGCGTGCACGCCGAAATCGGGGGTTCTGCCAAGACCGGTGAGGTGGTTGTGCGATACACTGCCGCACCACATTATCTCGCTTGCCGCATCGTAGTCGGTCGGGTTTTGCAGTAGCGTTTTGCCGCAACTCATAGTTGTGCGCAACAGTGCCGCAGCAAACTCGTCGGTCAGCATGTTGGTGCCGGGCGCAAAAAACCTGTCAAGCGTGTGCATCATTATGTCTGCAACACCACAGGCGACGTGGCGCGTCGGCAGTGTGTAGGTCAAGCAGGGGTTCATTATCGCGAAAACAGGTCGGTTGAGCGAGGTGTTGCAACCACGCTTGACGGCGGTGCTGTCGTTGGTGATAACGGCGGAACTGCTCGTCTCACTGCCTGCCGCCGAGATTGTAAGTATAACGCCTATTGGCATGCTTTTTGTAAGTGGCACCCTGCCCAGCCAGATGTCGTCCCAGATATCAAGCTCGGGGTTTGCAGTCGCGTGAGCTATCGCCTTGGCAGTGTCGATGGCACTTCCGCCACCCAGTGCAAGTATAAAGTCGACTTTATTTGCAAGCGCAACTTCGGTGCCCTTTCGAATGTGTGACAACACGGGGTTTATCTGCGCACCGCCGAAATGAGTGCACTCTATGCCGTCTTGCTTGAGTAGGTCGGCAAC
>CAYJFU010000053.1:0-13504 GCA_964369445.1 uncultured Oscillospiraceae bacterium
AGAAATCCGTTGCAAACTTTAAACTGCGTGAGGGTATGCCGGTCGGCGTTAAAGTAACGCTTCGCGGTGACAACATGTATGAATTTGTCGACAGACTTTTCTCCATTGCACTACCGCGTGTACGTGACTTCAGAGGTATAAATGGCAACAGCTTTGACGGCCGCGGCAACTACTCTTTCGGCATCAAAGAGCAACTTATCTTCCCGGAAATTGACTACGATAAGATAGATGCAATCCGTGGAATGGATATAGCGTTTGTAACAACGGCAAATACCGACGAAGAGGGCAAAGAGCTGCTGACACAACTCGGCGCACCCTTTGCAAACTAAACGTACAATGCGATTGAAAGGATAAAAGACGATGGCAAAAACCTCAATGAAGATAAGCCAGCAACGTCCCGCTAAGTTCTCAACAAGGGCTTACAACCGTTGCAAGCTCTGTGGTCGTCCCCATGCTTACCTGCGCAAGTACGGTATATGCCGTATCTGCTTCCGTGAGCTTGCCTACAAAGGCCAGATACCGGGCGTTCGCAAAGCGAGCTGGTAAACCGCTTTAGACACCTAAGCACAAACTACATGTTACAAAGAAAGGGGTAATGTTATGCATATTACCGACCCGGTTGCAGACCTGTTGACACGCGTAAGAAACGCCAGCTCAGCGAAGCACCCCAGTGTTGATATACCTGCATCAAACCTAAAAAAGAACATAAGCCAAATCCTTGTCGATGAGGGTTATGTAAAATCTATGGAAGTCCTCGAGGACAGCAAACAGGGCGTTATACGCCTTACACTGAAATACCACGACGGCGGTCAGCCCGTACTGTCCGGCCTGCGTCGTATATCAAAACCCGGTCTACGCATCTACTCCGGCGCAGAAGAAATGCCGAAGGTTATGAGAGGTCTGGGCACAGCAATTGTTTCAACATCCAAAGGTGTTATGACCGATAAGGCCGCACGCAAAGAAAACGTCGGCGGTGAAGTCCTAGCATTCGTTTGGTAAATCGAAAGGGGAAAGACTATGTCGAGAATTGGAAGAAAACCCATTGTCATCCCTGCCGGTGTAGACGTTAAAATTGACGGCTGCAACATATCGGTTAAGGGCCCCAAAGGTAAGCTGGATTCCGTTATAAAGCCCATCATTTCTCTTGATATGAAGGATGGCGTTATCAATGTGACAAGGCCTAATGACGAAAAAGAAGCGCGTTCGCTTCACGGACTTACAAGGACACTTGTAGCCAACATGGTAGAGGGTGTTTCCACAGGTTTTACAAAAACACTGGAAATACAGGGCGTCGGTTACCGTGCCGCAAAACAGGGCAACAAACTTGTTTTGACACTCGGTTTCTCTCACCCCGTTGAGAGATTTGACACCGACGATATTAAAATAGAAGTTCCGGACCCGAATAAGATTGTTATCTCGGGTGTCGATAAGCAAAAGGTCGGCCAGTTTGCGGCAGAGGTTCGTGAGATCCGTCCGCCGGAGCCGTACAAGGGCAAGGGTGTTCGCTATCTTGGCGAGTTTATCGCTAAGAAAGAGGGCAAGGCCGGCAAGGCGAAATAGGGGTAAGAATATGATAAAGAAATATAATAAGGCGGCCGCAAGAGCTAAACGCCAGACCCGTGTAAGGGGTAAGATTTCCGGCACCCCAGAGCGTCCGAGACTTAACGTCTTTCGTTCGTCCTCACACATGTACGCTCAGATTATCGACGATGTGAACGGCGTAACGCTTGCCAGTGCCTCCACCTGCAATAAAGAGTTTAAGGACTTTGGTGGCAACGTAGCGGCGGCTGAAAAGGTCGGCGAGGCTGTTGCAAAGGCAGCTCTTGATAAGGGCATAAGCAACGTAGTGTTTGATAGAGCAGGTTATCTGTACCACGGCCGTGTAAAGGCTGTTGCAGATGGCGCACGCAAAGCCGGTCTGTCACTGTAAAGGAGTAATGAAAGTGGATAAAATTAACGCAGCTACTCTTGATATCAAAGAGAAAGTAGTATCCATAAATCGTGTTTCCAAGACCGTTAAGGGTGGACGTATATTTAAGTTTGCCGCTTTAGTGGTTGTCGGTGACGGCAACGGTTCTGTCGGATACGGTTTAGGCAAGGCTTCCGAAGTACCCGAGGCTATCCGCAAGGGTATGGAAGACGCAAAGAAGAATATGTTCAAAATTTCCTTAAAGGGTGGTACAATACCCCACGAGACAGTTGGTGTCTTCGGTGCCGGAAGAGTTATGCTCCGTCCGGCCCCTCCCGGAACAGGCGTTATCGCCGGCGGTCCGGTTCGTGCGGTTTTAGAGGTGTCCGGTATTAAGGATATCCGTACAAAATGTATACGTTCTAACAATCCTTGCAATGTGGTAGCCGCCACCGTTAACGGACTGAAAGGTCTGCGCGACCTGAAACAAGTTGCAGAAAATCGCGGCAAAACCCCGGCAGAGATATTAGGCTAAGAGGGGGATTTATGGCTGAAAAGAAAGTGCCTGAAAAGGCCACGGAAGAGACAAAGGTTAAAAAGCCTGCGGCAAAAAAACCGGCCGCTAAAAAGGCAGATACTGCAACAACTGAAAAGGTTGCAGCAAAGCCGGCAGCAGCTAAAAAGCCTGCAAAATCCGCAAAGGCTACCGCTGACGCAAAAGTACGCATTAAGCTTGTTCGTAGCTTGACAGGCTGTAAAAAGGATCAGATTGCAACGGCTCACGCTCTTGGCCTGAAAAGACCGGGCATGGAGACCGTTCAGCCTGACAACGCGGCAACAAAGGGTAAAATCAACAAAATTATCCATCTCGTTGCTGTTTTGGACAACTAGTAGGAGGGTATACCTGTGCAACTGCATGAACTAAAACCCGCTTGCAATGCCTCAAAGGCTGCAAAGCGTAAAGGACGCGGACATGCCTCCGGTAACGGCAAAACTGCCGGTTACGGCCACAAAGGTCAAAAGGCGCGTAGCGGTTCCAAAAAAGCAGGATTCGAGGGCGGTCAGCTCCCATTACAGCGCCGTCTGCCTAAAATCGGCTTTAACAACATATTCAGAAAAGAATACAACATCGTCAACCTCGACCAACTCAACAGACTTGAAGAGGGCACGGTTGTGGACAGAGACGTACTTGTAAACGCAAACCTAATCAAGAACAATCGCACCGCAGTCAAGGTTCTGGGCAATGGTACGCTTACAAAAAAACTGACCGTTAAACTTGACGCGTACACCGCCACCGCAAAAGAGGGAATCGAAAAAGCCGGCGGAAAGGTAGAGGTGGTCTAAGTGATCTCTGTACTACGCCAGGCCTGGAAAATTGAAGACCTGCGTAAAAAAATACTCTACACCCTGTTGATACTCATTATCTTCAGGGTTGGAGTTGCAATACCGGTACCGTTTTTAAGTCCGGATGCACTCTCGCAGCTCGTAAATCAGACAGGCAGTCTTTTAGGATATTTTGATATGCTTACCGGTGGCGCGTTTTCACAGTCGACGCTGTTCGCCCTGTCGGTAACGCCGTATATTCAAGCCTCCATCATAATAAACCTGTTGACCGTTGCCATACCGGCACTCGAGCGACTGGCTAAGGAGGGGGACTCAGGACGCAAAAAGATACAAAAGATAACACGTATATCCGGCGCGGGACTTGCGTTTGTAATGGCTATTATGTACTATTTCCTGCTTCGTTCGCAAAACGCGCTTATATACACAACAGGTTTTGAGGCATTTTTCGCCGCCGCCGTTATCGTGATGGCATTTACAGCAGGTGCTGTGCTCATCATGTGGCTGGGCGAGCAGATTGACCGCAAAGGTATCGGTAGCGGTATTTCAATACTGATATTCGCCGGTATCGTCTCGGCGCTTCCCAGCGCTTTGAGCAGTATCGTAGGATACCTTGAACTGGCACAGGAAAATCCGCTTATCTACCTGTATCTGCCCTTAATTGCAATTCTTGCCGTCGCTGCTGTTGCATTTATCGTAATATTGTCCGCCGCCGAAAGACGCATACCCATTCAGTATGCAAAAAAGGTGGTTGGTCGCAAGATGTTCGGCGGTCAGTCGACATTTATACCGATAAAGGTCAACATGAGCGGTGTTATGCCGGTAATTTTCGCCTCGTCCATCGTGGCTATCCCCGGCACCATCACAGCGCTGTTCAACCTACAGCCCACAGGCTTTTGGGGCGAAGTGGTTGCCCTGTTTGACTACAACGGATTTGTCTATGCGGCACTTTATCTGCTGCTTATCATTGCATTCAACTACTTTTATGTGTCGATGCAGTACAATCCGGTGGACATAGCAAACAATCTGCGCAAAAACAACGGCACTATCCCCGGCATTCGCCCGGGCAAGCCGACCTCTGATTTCATCATCAAGGTGCTTTCAAAAATCACGTTTGTTGGTGCACTTTTCCTCGGAACGGTTGCCATACTTCCTATCATAATAGGTAACGTGACCGGTTTAAACCTACAGCTTGGCGGTACATCACTGCTTATCGTTGTCGGTGTTGCACTTGACACGGTGCGCCAGATAGAGAGCTACCTGACCATGCGTCACCACAAAGGCTTCTTAGAATAGGGGACATAAATTATGAATTTAATTTTCCTCGGAGCACCCGGTGCCGGTAAAGGCACTGCGGCAGAGTTTATAGCAAAGGATTTCGAGCTTGCCAACATAAGCACCGGCGCTATACTGCGTGAGGCGATAAAAAACGGTACCGAGCTTGGCAAAAAAGCCAAATCTATCATGGACGAGGGCAAGCTTGTACCGGACGACCTCATCATCAATATCGTCAAAGAGAGGGTCAAACAACCGGACTGCGAAAAGGGATTTATCCTTGACGGAGTACCGCGTACCCTTGAACAGGCACGCATGATAAAAGAACTGGGCATAACCATCGACAATGTAGTGCATTTTGACATTGCAGACGATGTTATCGTCAAGCGTCTCACGGGGCGCAGGGTGTGTGCTGATTGTGGCAACACCTACCACATCGAAACAAAGCCCAGTAGCAAAGAGGGTATCTGCGACACCTGTAACGGTCACCTTATCGTAAGGAAAGACGACGAGCCGCAGACCATCCTTGACAGACTCAGCGTCTATCAAAAGCAGACACAACCGCTTGTGGATTATTACCGCGGCGAGGGCACGCTTGTTGATATAGATGCCACCGCGTCAATAGACGATACGGTAGCGACGATAACAAAAGCGCTGAGGCAGTAAATTGATAGTTGTAAAGAACACAAAGGAGCTTGCCTCGCTCAAAAAGGCGTGCGAGATATCGGCGCAGGCGTTAAAGGCGGCAGGTAAAGCGGTAAAGCCGGGCGTAACGACAAAAGAGATAGAGCGCGTGGCGGCACAGGTTATCGAGGCCGCCGGCGCAAAACCCAGCTTTTACAACTACGGCGGGTTTTCGGGTAAGATATGCGTGTCGATAAACGACACCGTCATACACGGTATACCGGGCGACACCGTTATACAGGACGGTGACATTGTCAGCATTGACGTCGGTGCATTTTATGAAGGGTTTCACGGTGACAACGCCGCAACCTACCCGGCAGGAGATGTAAACGAAACGGCGCTGAAACTTTTAAAGGTAACCAAGCAGTCCCTTTACAATGCAATTGATGTTGCACTGGTCGGCAATAGGATAGGGGACATAAGTCACGCCATACAGTCCTACACCGAGGCACACGGCTACTCGCCTGTAAAACAATGGGTGGGACACGGCATCGGTCGCGAACTGCACGAGGATCCGCAAGTTCCTTGCGTGGGAGCTCCCGGCAAAGGGCCGAGACTGGCACAAGGCATGACTATAGCTATCGAGCCGATGATAAATGAAGGGACCTACGAAACAAAGGTGTTAAAAGACGGCTGGACTGTCAAGACTGTAGATAACAAGCTGTCGGCACACTTTGAGCATACGATCGCCATCACAAGCGGCGGACCCAAAATCCTTACAATAGGTTGGGAGGAGTAAAGCAATGAAAAAGCTTAACGACACCCACGCGGCACCTGTCGTGGGGCAACTGGTCACATCGCTTGCTGGTAGAGATAAAACATTGACATTTGCGGTAATCGCAACACAGGGGGAATACGTTTTTCTTGCCGACGGACGGCACCGAAAAACCGACACTCCCAAGAAAAAAAAGGCAAAACATATTCAAAAAACAGCACTTGTACTGGAGAGCGACCTTTTGCACCAAAACAATGTACTGTACAAGGCAATATGTAATGCGCAACCGGAAAAGGGGGGATAAAGCTTGTCAAAGGATGATGTCATTGAAGTAGAAGGTGTTGTTATTGAAGCAATGCCGAACGCCATGTTCCTGGTGGAACTTGAGAACAAACACAGGCTACTCGCCCACATAAGCGGAAAGTTGCGCATGAATTTTATTCGTATACTTCCGGGCGATAAAGTCACAGTTGAGCTGTCGCCGTATGATCTTACGAAAGGGCGAATAACTTGGCGCTCAAAATAAGGAGAACATTATGAAAGTTAAACCGTCTGTAAAACCTATTTGCGAAAAATGCAAAATCATTAAGCGCAAAGGCAGAGTAATGGTTATCTGCAAAAACAAAAAGCACAAACAAAGACAAGGCTAAAGAGGAAAGGAAAGAAATATGGCACGAATCGCCGGTGTAGACCTGCCTAAAGAAAAGCGAGTTGAGGTAGGACTTACTTACATCTTTGGTATCGGACAGAGCAAGGCAAACTCAATACTGGCTTCCACTGGGGTTAACCCCGACACCCGTGTAAAGGATCTCACGGATGACGAAGTCGCAAAGCTACGTGATGCCATTGACAAAACAGCAAGAGTAGAGGGCGACCTGCGCCGTGAAGTGGCGCTAAACATCAAACGCCTTGTAGAAATCGGAAGCTATCGCGGAGTTCGTCACCGCAAGGGTTTACCGGTACGCGGTCAACGCAGCAAGACAAATGCAAGAACGCGTAAAGGTCCCAAGCGCACAGTAGCGAACAAGAAGAAGTAGGGGAGGATTTTGACATGGCTGTAAAAGGCGCTAAAAAGGCAGGTGCCGGAAGAAAGCGTCGCGAGCGCAAAAATATTGAGCGCGGCGTCGCACATATTCAGTGCACATTTAACAATACAATAGTGACAATTACCGATGTTCAGGGTAACGCTATATCCTGGAGCTCGACAGGTGGTCTGGGCTTTAAGGGTTCTCGTAAGAGCACTCCCTACGCCGCTCAGATGGCAGCGGAAACTGCCGCAAAGGCCGCCATGGAGCACGGCATGCGCACAGTTGAAGTTTACATCAAAGGACCGGGTTCCGGACGTGATGCGGCTATCCGCGCACTGTTCTCGGCAGGTCTTGAAGTAAATGCGTTTAAAGACGTTACGCCGGTACCGCACAACGGTTGCCGCCCGCCCAAGCGTAGACGCATATAACTTAATTGTTAACGAGTATATCTGTTATATGTTTAGAAGGAGGAGCCAATAAATGGCTACAAATAGACAACCCATTTTAAAAAGATGTAAAACCCTGCAAATTGAACCGGGTTGCATGGGTATATTTAAAAAGTCCAACCGTAATCAACAGCAAAACAACCGCAAAAAGCAGAGCGAGTATGCCTTACAGCTCAACGAGAAGCAGAAAGTAAGGTTTATATACGGCGTTTTGGAAAAGCAGTTTGCTAAGTATTACGAAAGGGCAAACCACGCTGACGGCGTTACCGGTGAGCTGATGCTTTCTTATCTTGAAAGACGTCTTGACAACGTTGCATTCCGTCTGGGATATGCCTCGACAAGACGCCAGGCAAGGCAGATAGTTAACCACGGTCACCTGCTTGTCAACGGCAAAAAAGCGGACATCCCGTCCATGCTGGTAAAGCCGGGTGATGAGATTACCATTTGTGAAAAGAGCCTTAAATCCGAGGGTATAAAAGCAATACTTGACAAAAATTCTTCGCTTGTTGCTCCTAAGTGGATAAGCAAGGACACTCAAAACAACAGTGCAACAATAACCGCAATGCCGCAAAGAGACGACATTGACTTTGAGGTTAACGAGACGCTGATTGTTGAGTACTACTCGAAGTAAAAGTTTCAAAGCTTTTGTAAACATATTTAGTGGAGGGTTTTCAAGGTGGAAATGGAAAGACCCAAGAATAAAGAAGAACTCGAAAATCGCAGGGGCGAGATAAGCATCGACCAACCGAAGATAGAAACCGTCAGCCTTTCGGAGGACGGCAAGGTAGGTCACTTTATCGTGGAGCCTTTAGAGCGCGGCTTTGGTCAGACGCTCGGAAACAGTATGCGCAGGATATTATTGTCCTCGCTACCGGGTACAGCCGTTACCGCCGTGCGCATTGACGGTGTTTTGCATGAGTTCTCAACCGTCGAGGGTGTTAAAGAAGACGTAACCGAGATTGTTTTAAATCTCAAAGGCATCGCCGCAAAGCTGGCCGACAGCTGCGAGTGCCCCAAAACCGTGCATGTAAAGGCTGTAGGCCCCATGACCTTAACAGCCGGACATATCGGTAAGAAATTGGATGACAAAGAGGGCATAGAGGATTCGGACATCGAGATACTAAATCCGGATTTTCACATCGCGACTATTTCCGACGGTGGCAAGCTCGAGATGCAGCTTACGTTTGACAGAGGGCGCGGATATGTGCCGGCTGACAAAAATAAAAGAGCCGCAGAGCAGGCCGGCCTGACCGCTATACCGGTTGACAGTATATTTACACCGGTACTGCGCGTCAACTACAGCGTGGAAAATACCCGTGTAGGTCAGATAACCGACTTTGACAAGCTGTCGCTTGAAGTAGAGACGGACGGCACCATTGATGCGGTTAACGCTGTGGGTCTTGCCGCAAAGGTTATGACAGAGCACCTCAACCTGTTTGTATCGCTGTCGCCGGAGGCGATGGAGGTCAGCATAATGGTTGAAAAAGAGGACGGCGGTAAGGAAAAAATCCTTGAAATGACCATTGAGGAGCTTGACCTGTCGGTACGTAGCTTTAACTGCTTAAAGCGTGCGGGCATCAACACCGTTGAGGATTTGATCAACAAGTCGGAAGAAGAGATGATGAAGGTGCGCAACCTCGGCCGCAAGAGCCTTGAAGAGGTTATTGCAAAGCTTGAGTCACTGGGCTTCACACTCACAAAGGATGACGAATAGATAAGGAGATATCACCATGCCGGGAACAAGAAAGCTTGGCAGAACGAGCGAACAAAAACGCGCTATGATGCGCGCAATGGTAACTTTTCTTTTGGAAAAGGGACGCATTGAGACGACGGTAACCCGTGCGAAAGAAGTTCGTCGTGAAGCCGAAAAGATGATAACACTGGGCAAGGCAGGCGACCTGCATGCCAGAAGACAGGCTATGAGCTACATCACCAACGAAGATGTTGTTAAAAAGCTGTTTGACACAATTGCCGTAGGATACAGCGACCGCAACGGCGGTTACACACGCATCATCCGCAAAGGTCCTCGCAGAGGCGATTGCGCGGAGATGGCAATTATCGAGCTTGTTTAATTAAATACTAATCCCGAATAAAAACATAGCCAAACACCCGGTTTTTTTTGCCCTGTGCTGCGTTGTTGTCAATCGTCATATGAAAGTATGACTCAGTCCTCCGCCTTGCACAGAACAAAAACAACTTTCGGTTTAATCTACATTTTTACTCGGGACTAGTATAAGCAAAAATTTTAGCGAAAAAAGGGAAACGCAAGGTTTGCGTTTCCCTTTTTAGTTGTATGAAAACCACCGGCTGTGCCGGTGGTGGGGAAAAAGCTTTAGCATTGAGAATGAAAAAAGCTCCTTTTGGTGGTCAATGAGTTTGCGGTCTGGCAACTGCAAACAACCAATTTTCGTTGTCATCAATCGCAATGCACAAAGCATTACTCACTCTTCCGCCTTGATTGTCAAAATTTTTGCTCAGCAATCTTGTGATGTTTTTCGAGTTGACTGACAATATTTTAAATTCACACAAAAACATGATGTACTTTATAACACTACCCCACCGAATGCGGGGGTAATATTATAAAATGAAAGAAAAATTACCTACACTATCTAGTGCGGTAGCTCCAAGCAATTAAAATAACTTACTATAAACATTTATCCCCAAATCTCACACTTTTTATCCAGCACCTCCATGCGTGTGACGGCGATGGCGTCGGTATCGGTTATATTCAGTGTCGACAAAAAGTCCATAAGTACCGACGGGCTTACCGTCATATCTCCTGCCGGCAAAATGGCGGTCACCGTGCCGTCTTCGCAGTGCATTTGTGGCAAAAACTGCTTTAAATCGATCTCCTTTTCACTGCGCTTTGTCTTTTTTATTACTTTCGCGGTCGCCAGCGTGTTGTATTCATCACAAAGCCGTGACATAACCGCCGCATCATCATGTGTTAGTTGATACTTTGCGCCACCGATGTCGGACGGCTTGTTCTGTGCTATATACATGTCGTGCATTGCTATGCCGCTTGGCAGACATGCGTTTACGGCATCTATCCACACCTTTTGCGGCGGCTGTTCGCTTTTAAAGTCCACCGCCTCGCAAAGACTGCTGTGCGACAGCGTCAGCGGCAGTGCAAAGGTCATGTAGATGTGCGGATTAAACCCTTTGGAATACCACACAGGTATCCTGCTCTGCTTTAGCGCCCTACCCATGACGCGTTGCAGGTCGAGGTGCGATATGTAAGCGCACTCCCCGGTTTTGCTAAACCTTGCCCTTATTACAAACACTGTGCACACCTCCGTAATTTTTTCTCACACCGCAGTTGTAACACTGCAAGTTGCACGGCTGAGATGTCTGTGTCGCAACCGCCTTGTCGTACTCACTTTCCAAAAACTCGCGATCGACACCGTAGTGCAGATGCTCCCACGGCAATACCTCCTCGCGCGCCCTTTCACGGCAGGCAAAGTAGTCCTGCGATATGCCATGACGCTCGAAAGCCGCGCACCACTTGTCGTAGTCGAAGTACTCGCTCCACCCGTCAAACACACAGCCGTCCTCAAACGCTGAGACCAGCGCCGGTGTCAAGGTTCTGTCGCCACGTGCAAACACCGCCTCAAGGCGCGATACCTGCGCATCATGGTAGCTCACGCTCACTTTTTTTGTCTTGACTGATGACAGCAAAAGTTTTTGTTTGCGGCGCAACTCCTGCTCAGTATCCTGTGCCACGCGCTGAAATGGTGTGTGCGGCTTTGGCACATAGCAACTCACACTCACCGATACCGTAACCCCCTTGCCTTTTTGTTTGTTGGGGTTTTGGTAAAACCAGTCCACCACACGGCCGGCAAGCTCAGCGATGCCTATTATGTCCTCATCCGTCTCGGTGGGCAGACCCATCATAAAGTAAAGCTTCACTGCGGTGTAGCCGTTGTTAAACGCAGCTGTAACGGTGCGTTTAAGCTCTTCCTCCGTCACGTTTTTGTTTATCGCGTCGCGCAGACGCTGTGTTCCGGCCTCCGGCGCAAATGTCAGCCCACTTTTGCGAACCGTTGCAAGCTTGTGCGCCAGCGACTCGCTGAAGTTATCCACCCTCAGCGACGGCAGTGACATGTTTATGTTTTCATCCTTTGTCCAGTCGATAAGACCGCTGAGCAGCTGCTCAATTTCAGTGTGGTCACTGCTGGAAAGTGAGGTCAACGCTATTTCGTCATAGCCGGTGTTGTCGCACAGCGTCTTTGCCGCCTTACATAGCTGTTCCGGGCTTCGCTCGCGGAACGGGCGGTAGATAAATCCGGCTTGGCAAAACCGACATCCCCTCACACAACCGCGCAGTATTTCAATCTGTGCCCTGTCGTGTATTGTGCCGATAAGCGGCACGACAAAGTTTGTCGGCGGTGTTGTTTCGGCAAAATTTACAACCGACGCTTTTCGTACAGGAAGTGGTGCGCCGTCCAAAGCCTCCACCCCTAAAAACTCGCCGTCTGCACCGTAGCGCGGCTTGTAAAGTGATGGTACATATACACCATCAATGTCCGCCAGACGGCGCAGAAGTTGTTGTTTGGAAACACCCTCACCTTTGCCCTGCTGTAGAACGCGACAAACCTCGACCGTTACGTCCTCACCCTCACCGAGCACCACCGCATCCAATAGGTCAGCAAGCGGCTCGACATTGCAGGCACATGGTCCGCCGGCAATGACAATGGGGTGTTGTTCGGTGCGCTCACTCGCCCACAGCGGTATGCCCCCAAGCTTTAGCATAGCCAGTATGTTTGTATAGCTCAGCTCATATTGCAGGGTAAAACCTACTACATCAAATTCGCACAGCGCTTGTTTTCCCTCGAGTGAAAAAAGCTTAATGTCGGCATGTTGCAGTTGCTCTACCATGTCGGGCAGTGGCATAAATACGCGCTGACACCAGATAAAATCCGTACTGTTAAGCTGTTCGTAGATCACCTTAAGTCCAAGGTGGGACATTCCTATCTCGTAGCTGTCGGGAAAGCAAAATGCAAAGTTAACAGGTGTCTTGTCAAAGTCTTTTAACACCGACAGCCGTTCGCCGCCGATGTATCTTGCCGGTTTTTGCACCTTTGGCAATATGGTTTTTAATTTGTTTATATTCATCTCTTATCCGCTAATGTCTTTGTTACCGTTATAATTATAACCCCACAAAGCGAAATTTGCAAGATAAACGATGCACTGGCAAGCAATAAAAGCATAACACACAGGCAAAACACGCATGAAGTGACAGTGAAAAACACATCTGCAAGCCACAGATAGCGAACCGGTACAAACAGTATCAGCAATCTACCGCCATCGGTAAATGACAGCGGTAGCAGATTAAATACCGCAACCGCCAAGTTTGCTGTTATGACAAAATAGTCGGAGTAGCTCTGCGAAAAGTGTAATTTTATCGCAAAAGCGGCCACTAGCGCAAGGTTGACGGCGACACCCGCAAATAGCAGTATGATGTCACGGCGTGCGCTTTGGCATGGATATTTTATCGAGACACCGTGCATAGCAAACTTGACCTGTGGTAAACGGTGTCGTTGCACGATGTAGACGGCAATATGACCCAATTCATGAAACAGGGCGGCATACAAACCGTAGCGCACAAGCGGGCCACCGAACAACAGTGCGGCATACATAAGGGCGAACGCAAGGACAGCGCTGCCCATTAGGACGTGGCAAAGTAAGTTGTGACGCCGCCGGGATAAGCTAAATGTGGGTTGACACGAACATCGTCAAGGTAGAACATCAGGTGTAGATGTGTGCCGGTGGAGGCACCGGTGCTTCCGGCAACACCGATTATATCGCCGGCTTGTACCGTCTGACCTGCTTGTACATCAAAGCTTTCAAGGTGAAAATAGCCGCTAACAAAGCCGTTGCCGTGGTCGATTTTAACAAAGTTGCCACCCATAGCATCGTAATCACTTTTAAGCACCGTGCCATCTGCGACCGCAAGTATTGGCGTGTCGCTCGACACGGCGATATCAAGCCCGTCGTGGAACTCCGGCTTGCCGGTAAACGGACTTATACGCGTGCCGAACTCGCTTGTGACAATACCGCTGTTGACCGGCGATATTACCGACACAGGCAGAGTATACGCGCCGGT
>CAYJFU010000053.1:13514-13855 GCA_964369445.1 uncultured Oscillospiraceae bacterium
CCGGTGTTGGTATATACCGTCTCGCCGTAGACGATTTCGGTGCTCTGCGCTGCGCCCACTGCAGTCATTTGTTGTTCCGCCGCCGTCAACACCTCTTCCGGCGACATTTGTCCCTGATCGCCTGAGTCAGTTTGCTCACTTTGCGGGGCTTCTATCTGCTCGTCTTGTGGCAGTGCAGTCTGTTCGGCAGGGGGTTGCGCAGTCGGTGTCGATTGCGTTTGTTGTTCCGGCACGGCCTGTTGCACCTGCGTCGGCTGTGAGGATGCCGCCTCACCTATTGCTTCGGATGTCGACTCTGCTGAGCTTATCACTGTCGAGTATTGCTCGACAGGCACATCACG
>CAYJFU010000054.1:0-6062 GCA_964369445.1 uncultured Oscillospiraceae bacterium
TACTACCCTGTGCAGTCGACAGGCGAAATCCCACGTCTGCTACGGGAAAATATCGAGCAAAACAGGGGACGCGTCATGTGCACTCGTGCGGTGCAATGTGTCAACACCAAAAGCAAAACCGTCACCCTCAGTGACGGCGAGCAGATGTCATACAAAAAGCTTATTTGGTGCTGTAACAAAAAAAGCCTGATCAGGGCTGTGGATGCGCCGCACCCAAGTGATAAGCGCACCATGCGACAGCGCGGCAGTAACTCGGTGCTGACGCTGTACATCTCGACAAAACTGCCGCCGGAGTATATTGCCGAGCGGTGTGGTTCGCACATGTTTTTTACCAACAGCACAACAGGGCTTTCGGCGCTCGAACCGGCGCCAAAGGAGTACGGTGACGACCTGCAAGAATATGTGCAAAACTATCTGGCACTGACAACCTATGAGATATCCTGCCCTGCCGTCATCAATCGCGAGCTTGCGCCCGACGGTTGCAGTGCGCTGATAGTCGGCACGCTGTTTGATTATGACATAGCAAAAGCATTTAAATGCGCTAACAGGTACGACAGCTTTAAAAAGTTGTGTGTCGAGGGTATAATGGACACACTGTCGCGGTCACTTTTGCCGGATTTGTGCGCGCATGTAAAATTTGTGCAGTGCGCCACGCCGCTGACCGTTAAAGCACAAACCGCCAACGAAGACGGAGCAATAACGGGTTGGAGCCATCAAAGTACATCTATGCCGGCGCAGGACAAGTTTGCCGGCATAGCAAAATCCACCGCCACGCGCTACAAAGACATTTTGCAGGCAGGGCAGTGGACGTTCAGCCCTGCCGGTCTGCCGGTAAGTATCATTACCGGCAAGCTTGCAGGGGATAAGGCTTTGAGAGGGTGATTACATTGTGAGTTTTTGTGCAATATCGCACAAATTAAATTTTATCAGCGCAGGCTATCATAAACACCTGTCTGCGGGCTGAGCACAGTGGTAGTGGTAGTCGGAGTGGTTGTGGCGGATGTTGTGCCGGAAGTTGAGCCGGATGTGCTGTCACGCGGCGCCCACTCCACCACAACGGTGTAAACGGAAAAACCGGTAGGTGTGAACAAAACATAGCCATCAAAGCATTCAGCAACATAGCGCTCTATTGTGCCGTCCGACTTTTCGTGCAGTACCCACGCTTTGTCTTCGGGTGTCAGCCCCGGAACGTCGATGCGTATGCGTGTATTTGCATCCGGTTGTGCGGCACTGCCGTCTGCGTTTTTAAGCGTGAGATCGGCAATGAAGACAATTTCTCCGGATAAACCTTGTGTTTTTGCCTCTGCCTTCATTTTATTAAGTGTACTGTCCGACACAGTCGTGCTTCCACCCTCAAGGATTGTACCGTCCGGCAGTGTAGAGCCTGTGACGTTGACGCTTCCTACGGGGTTATAATCAAAATCAAGGGTCGGGTTTTCAAGCACCTTAAAGGTTTTGATAACATCTTCAAACCCGTTTTTGCTATAACGAACGCGGTATTGACCGATATCATTCACTTTGCTTTCAGCAAATGCACCGCCGGATTCTTTTTCTATGACATAACTCCAGCCGTCTGCAACGGAAAATTCTTTGCCCATATACGTCGGGTTTGTTATGGTGGGTTTTATTGTGATGTCATTGCCGGTATAGGTATAGGTATCGTTTATGCCCATAATAAGTTCGGTGGAAATCGTGTTGGTTTTAAAAGCGCCGTCACCTTTAAGAGTGCCCTCGCCGCTGAGAGTTCCGTCCACGATAAGCGTTCCGTCCACAGTAAGTGTTTTACCGCTTGCAATGTTTAATGTAGCGCCTTTTCCTACCGTCAAGGTTTGCCCGGCGGCAACGGTTATATCCGTCTGTGGTGTCGTGTTGCCGTACACAGTGCCGGTGTTGCCCTCAAAGACCACACCCGCCCAACTTTCCCTGCTCTGTGTGCCGGTGTCAAGACTGTTTGTCATAATAACGGTGTCTTTTATATTAAGTGTACCGTCTACGTCTATGCCGGTGCCAAGACTTTGCGCGGTAAGACTTCCGCCGGTTAGGTTAAGTGTAGTGTCTGTCCCTACAAGCACCGCGGCATCTGTACCGTCAATTTTAAGGGTGCTGTGACCGTCAAGTGTAAGGTTCAATGTGGTTCTATATGTGGTTGATAGGGGATTGGTTGCGGGGTCATTGCCGGGTGGATTTGCTCCCTTATCTATCGTTACATTTTTAAAAACAACATTAAATACCTCTTGAGAGGCACTTACAGTCTGTGCGCCGGAGCCGATAACGGTTATAACACCGTCATGTGCCGCATAAGCATGGTGGGCAGGATGGTAGTGATCGCCTCTTGCGTATCCTTTGTTGCCGTCTGCACCTGCTCCCAAAGTCAGTCTCAGTTCAGATATGTCTATTTCAACATGCTCACCCTGGGGATGGTCTATAAAGTTTGCAAGTGTGATACTACCGTTGCCGCTCCAACTGCCGAGCGCAGAAAAGATGCCTCTACCTGTAAGAACACCCTCAACGATGGTGTGCCCAAAGTGGAGTAAGACAGCATTATTGTCAATTGTCAGGGTCGAGCCGGTGGGTATGGTCAGGGTGAAAGTGGACGGTATATCGCCGCGGGAATTTATTGTCGGGTTACCGTAAACGGTGGCGGTGTTGTCTGCATTCAATACCACCAGATTAGCTCCGGTTAAATCTATATCGTTGCCATCTATGTCAACGATTTTTTTTGCCGAGATAAGCGCGCCAGCACCGCCAAAAACCACATTTCCGCGGATGCCGGCCAGCAATTCATTAGTCGTATACATCCACTGGGCAAAGGTGCCACCGTTTATATTAATAGCACCTCCGGCACTGCCTCCTGTCGGTGCACTGCCATCAATGGCCCATTCAAAGTTGTTCACAACAACAGCACTCACCGTTCCGCTGTTTATTGTAAATGTGCCGTTATTAATACAGCGAATACCTACTGTTTGTGACGTTAAGGAAGTCGGATCAAAGCCTACTATCGGTCCATCAACGGTGACACCGCCACCGTCATTGTGGATGAACGACCCTTCTCTTACCGCTGTAAGTTTAACAGTGCCAGCGCCTTTAAACGTAAGCTGACCGCCTGCATTAATACTGGCGACCGGTGCCGTTTCGTTTCCACCTACAGTTAATTGTGAGCCGGTTGCCACATCAACGTTTAAGGTGCCGCCGTTAACTGTAAAGTTAGAGCCATGTCCGAGCTCTGATATATTGACATCGTCCTTCGTCAATTTTAACGTTAAATCACCGCCGGTAACGGTAACAAAACTTTTACCTGCTGGGTAGCTTTGAGTATTCGTGAAAGCACCGTACAAATTGACGATGTGGGTGCCACTTTCAACGGTTATACCATCGGCGGCATGATTAAAAGATTCAACCACGGGATCCCCTATTGTTATCTCGCCGGTATAGGTTGTCCATGTGCCGGTTGTACCTATCAAGTATTGCGTTGCGCCTGAGCTTTCTCGCAAAGAGAGGCCACCGTTGTCCAATGTAAGATTGACGCCTGTAGCCGCAACCGACATAGAAAAGGTCGGTATCATGCCCAGGAGCAGTGCTAATGTTAAAAACAATGTTGCTAATCGTGTCCTTGTAAGTTGCATAAATAATTCTCCTTGATGACTGTATGGAACTGTTAAGTTTAAATAAAAAAATATTATGTTACACTCAAAAAGACAAACTATTTTATTCTGCCTTTTCCAGCTGCCGAAGGCAAGGGTAAAAAGATTACAAAAAATTTAAAATTAAAATAACAAAGCCTGCTGTTTGTAGCGGCTTAGCATGTGATTAAGTATTTTTTATTATCAAATTCAATATACATTATCATAAGGGGATTGTCAACAGTTTTCGTGGAATAGTTACACCAAAACAAAAAAATGATACGGTGCTTGACAACGTACAAAAGTACGAGGAGGAGGACAAGCACCGTATCAGGTATAGAAGCAAAATACGCGTAGTATTTATTAAAAGCGTTATGTTTTATTTCTGTAACTCTATTGTAACTATTTTGTAATCAAATGTCAATACTTTTTTTAAAATAAATTATTAAAATTGTGTGAAAGTCGATTTTTGCGCTCATTAAATTAAAAACCACAGCGTTTTAAACCGGATAGTGTGTGCACAAGTGTTAAGTCGGCAGTTTTGGGCGCTTTTTCCGCTCTGCTGCGTCATCAAAACTCACATTCCACAGAGAAGGGCAGCGCTTTTATTCCATTTAGAACAAAAAAATTGCTTAAAATCTACTCGTTTCAAATTGTGTCCGCACTATCTAAAATATTAAATCGAATGTTTACTTTGCCATTTTTTTGTAATAAATACGCAATGAAATTGTTACAGATACAAATTGTAACAAAACCGCCACCACTGCGAGAACTGCTAATATTACAAAAATATGTTGTTCCAGCAAAGCGGACATTGACATAAACACATTGGAAAACCACGTAATCGCAAATGTGGCGGCAAACAAAAACACAAACAGCAGTATGCGCGCTTTTTCCGTGCCGAATTGCAAAACGGGTGGTATATAGACCGCGTTGGAGACAAGTGCCACGATTGTGCCAAGTGCCGCGTAGATTGCAAGCTCCGATACATCAAGCATTGTGCCAAAAGCCACCTCGCGCACCGCGATGAGCCCGATGCCGACGCCACCAATGCCAAAGGTCAGCAGGTAGCTTAAAACATATTTGCTGATTACAATTTGCTTTGCGGAAAAAGGCATCATGGCACTTAGCTCGCCCCACTTACTCCGCTCATCGTAGGACATAGCGTTTATCGGGAGCAGGGCGGCAAGAACAAAGATAAAAGTGCTCATTCCCATTCCTGATATGAGTATAAATATTAATACAAAAATTCCGATTCTCTTTAATTGGCTGTGCAAAACCAGCGCATCCTTTAGAAGTAGTGCTTTCATAAACTAAACCCCCTTTTGATAAAAAGTTGCTCCCGTAAATTAAATTGTGGACAAAGAGTTGGCGATTAATTTTTTCCGAAGTGTAAGAAAACGATTCTTTGTCGCAAAACTCGGCAAAATTACCGCCAAGATTTTCTGCTATTTAGTTGGGGGGAGCATTAGTATTATATCCTCAAGCGTCGTGTGTTGAGCCGTGATGCCATGCGGCACATGCTGTTTTAGTGCCAACACCTCGTAGCCGTATGGCGTGCGCTTTTTACGCACTATCGCCGAGGGCGCAAGGGTGTCTGCCTGCTCCTCTGTCAGTTTTAGCAGTGCGTATTTTTCAAGTATCCTGTCCTTTTCTTCAAACAGTATCAGCTTACCGCCGTGCAAAAAAACGATGTAGTCACATATTTTTTCAAGATCACTGATTATGTGAGATGACAACAGTATTGAGTTTTGCTCATCGCGCGTAAACTCGTTGAGTATATCGAGAATTTCCTCACGCACCATCGGGTCAAGACCGCTTGTCGCCTCATCCAGCACAAGCAGTTTTGCCCTGTGCGACAGCGCAACCGCTATGCTAACCTTCATCTTCATGCCGCGCGAATAATCCTTTATCTTTTTTGCAGCATCTATGTTAAACCGTTTGAGATAGTCAAAATAGACCGTTTCGTCCCAGTTGATGTAGGTGTGTTTCATTATGGCGTTTACCTGCTTTGCGGTGAGCATTTCGGGGTAGTGCGCCTCGTCCTGCACTATGCCGATGTGCTGTTTTGCGTTTACAAACTCCTTGGAACGTGGGTCGCAGTCAAGCACAGTCACCTCGCCGCCATCACTGCCGGTTGTGTTCATGATGATGCGTATCGTGGTGCTTTTACCGGCACCGTTTTCGCCCACAAGCCCAACGATACACCCCTGCGGCACATCAAAGGAGACATTGTCGAGCATAAAGTTACTATACGTCTTTTTGATATTCTTTACGGAAATGGCATTCATAGTAAAATCTCCTTTTTAGATAGTTGCATTAATTTTTCCCTCAAAGCCGTCGCATTTGATGTGTGTAGAGTTGCCATGCCCGCCTCCGGCAGGGGAGGGAACTCTACATAAGATAAGCATTATGAATTCTAACTTGGGTGCAGCAAAACAC
>CAYJFU010000054.1:6072-13826 GCA_964369445.1 uncultured Oscillospiraceae bacterium
AAATGTATCATGCTATGGTTTTTACTTTAAGTCAACACTTCTCATCGCTTCATTAAATAGTTGTGTCAGCTGCTGTGTGGAAATGTGACTTTTCGCCGCCAAATTACATGCCGACGTCAAAAGCTGTGCCACCTGCTCGGCGCGCCGCTCGATTACGCTGTCGCGGTCGATGCGCGACACGTAGGAACCGCGTCCCGTGACGGAGTAGATGTAGCCATCGCGCTCCAACTCCTCATAAGCGCGCTTTGTCGTTATAACGCTTATACGCAGGTCCTTTGCAAGGTTGCGTATCGACGGCAAAAGCTCGTCCTGTTGCAGTTCACATTGCACTATTTTGTCCGCTATACAGCCATATATTTGTTCGTATATCGGTACACCGGACGTGTTGTCGAGTATTATGTTCAATGAGACCTCACTTTGTGGGGTTGTTGCACAAAGATATTCCATGCCGACAGCTTAAGCAAACGGAAATTTTTTCGCATACCGCTCCCTCGTCCCCGGTGTAGGGTGGAGTATGAAATGTTTCTTTAAGTTGTCGTTATTGCAAGATAGTGTATAGTGTATATATCTTATATACACACTATACACTATCGAAAAAGGATTGTCAATATAAAGTTGAAATTTTTTCTTGACGAAAGCAATGCACTGCCAACAACTAACGTGACAAAGATTCTGTAGTAACGAGCGTATACAACTGAAAACAAAACTGACACCGCTTGAACAACGATGTCAGTTGTTACATAAAAATAATTACTACATCTACAAGGCTTTATTTGTGCAGTCTGCACCATCCGGTTCAGCTAACCGCCTCCATCTCTTTAGCATAGACCCCAACATTGACCCATGAGTCAGGGTGGCTTATCGACGGATAGTATACCGTTTCAAAGCCGTCAAATGGCTCGGTTACAACCTGCACGTCGGTGTAAATCATGCTGTCTTGAACGTGGTCGGAGCTACAGGCAAGATAAAGCACAGCCGCACTCGTTTCGTAGAGCAGTTCGCCGCGCGCGTACATTTCGTTTTCGTCGATGTAGTTTTCGTAAACCCTCATCGTTCCGCCCCAAAGGTTTCGGATAAAGTAAACCTCTTTCGCATCTTCGGTGATATAGCTGCTCATGTTGCCGATTTCCTCACCGGTGAAGTACATCTGCATTATTTCGGTGGGGTATTCGTAGCCGTAGGCGTTAAATATCTGCTCATAGTCCGTTATGTAGGCGACCTCAAAAACCTCGCTGTAGCCCCAGAAGAAATTGTCATCAAAGCTAGCAAGAAGTTTCGGATTGTTGCCGTCCCTGTCCGTTTCAAACATGTAATATTGTGTGACGTTCAGACCAAATTGCCCTGCGTACTGCACGACCTCCATGTCGATTATCTCTTTTGCCTCAACCTTTAAGATGAATGTGTTTTCAAGACCGTTTTGATTGTACATCTCAGTTAATCTTCCACCCTCGAGGATGTATTGCATAATCTGCACATCCTCCCAGCTGTATTGTTCAGGCTCCAACAGCTCCACTTCCTCCACGATCAGCCCCGGATAGTAAAGTCCTTCCTCGCGAGACGTTCTAAAACCCTTGATAACCGTCTCGTCGACAATATACGGTTGTGTCGATGCAAAGTCATGATATGTGATAGCATCCAACAGATGTTTTAAAGAAACGCTATCCTCACCAATATAGTCAAGCTCGTAAATGACAAAATTGCCGTTTGAATATGTAAAAGCATCCCCGTGAGTGTCCTTCAATTCAAAGCCGTTTAAAAAATCTATCGTCGCCTGAGTGACCTCACTCGAGTTTGTTGCATACCCCTGTGCTACAAAGGTGTGCTGTGTCGGATTTGCAAACCATTTATCGTCAAACTGTGCACTAAACTCTTGTTCCGAGATAGGTTCCATATCCTGCCTGTATTCGGTCGGCTCATATCCTGCATCTTGATAGTCGTACTGTATTGAAAACATTTTCGCCATTTCAAAATACTCGCCGTTAAAGCTCATCACGGACTTCGCGAACACATAGTCCGACGAGGTTATCCCAAAGTCAAGGTAATCACCGCCGAAAGCAAGATAATTTCTACCTTCAACCTCGGTGTATTCTATATTAAATTGCATACCCTCCTCGCCGTAATAGGAGAGCGGAAACTCTCCGGCATGAGCAGCCGTGCCGTCCTCGTTGAGATAGTATACATGCACATAATTATTTGATTGTGAGCCGATAAAGTGATCACTTGCGGGGTCGAACATCTCATCGACACTACCCTCGGTGTCGCTGTTGTGCACACGCGCTATAACAAGCTCATAGACGTCGTCCGCATTTAAGTCGATTAGGTTTGCATAAAAGTATCCCATGTAATCGGACGTCAGTTCCCCATATGACGACGAGCGCGCTTTCCGGTAGGAGCGCACCAGCGCGTTAAAGGCGCTATAATCGGTGTTGTTGGAATTATCAAAAGTGTTACCACTCTGCTCGCTCGTATTGTCGGGCGCAGCACTTTGTGAGGTCTGCCCATGATGCTGTGAGTCTTCGACTTGAACATTTTGCAGTGCCTCGTTGAGCGCATCCCCCAAATTACCTCCGCCACTCGAGCAGGAAACAAGCATGATGCATAGCACAGCAAATAAGGATACCATCTTACAATATCGCAATATAATATTCTTGTCTTTCATAGCGACCCACCTCACCAATCGTTTGGTTCAGTATATCATATCGGGGCTTTTATGACATCGTGTATTTCCGCTGTGTTAGATTTTTTATGTATAGTCAAACCGCTGCAAACCTCTGCAAATTTCGATGAAAAATCAACTAAAACGGCAATAATCAGCACTCGCGTCTTTACAGCTTTGCGGTTTTCTGATAAAATAGTAATGTAAAAAAGCCGGTTTCGGCACAAAATAAGTGCATATGGAGAGTGTGAGAGTATATTATGAATTACCCTTTTGACGGAGAGATGTATAAAAAACTGCAAAAGGAGCAGATAACCGAGCGCATACAAAGCGTTGACGGCAAACTATACCTTGAATTTGGCGGTAAAATATTTGACGATTATCACGCCGCGCGCGTTCTGCCGGGGTTTTCCAAGGGTAGTAAAATTGAACTGCTCATGTCGCTTGCCGACCAACTTGAGATAATATTCTGTGTCAATGCCGACGACATAGAAAAGACGAAGGTGCGCGCCGACCTCGGCATTTCCTACGAGATGGAGGTCTTGCGCCTTATCGACGATATCCGCGCAACGGGGCTGCTTGTGTCCGGCGTTGTGATAACACGCTTTGCCGGCCAGACGGCGGCGGAGCTTTTCCGTCAAAAGCTTATCAACTATAAAATGCCGGTTTACCTGCACTACTCTATCGAGGGATACCCCAACGACATTGATTATATTTGCAGCGAAAATGGGCTTGGCAAAAACGATTACATCCCGACTACACGACCGCTCATCATCATGACGGCGCCGGGACCCGGCAGTGGCAAGCTCGCGACCTGCCTTTCGCAGATGTACAATGATTTTGCGCGCGGTATCAAAAGTGGTTATGCTAAATTTGAGACTTTCCCAGTGTGGAACCTTGCTCTCAACCATCCTGTTAACTTTGCATACGAGGCGGCGACCGCTGATCTTCATGACATAAATATGATAGACCCGTTCCATCTGGAACACACCGGGGTTAGCGCTGTCAACTACAACCGCGACGTGGAGGCTTTTCCCATCGTCAACGCCATACTGGAGCGCATAACAGGTGTTAAGAACTTTTATGCATCGCCGACAGAGATGGGTGTTAACATGGCAGGTTACGCAATAACTGACGACCAAGCGGTCAGACATGCCGCCATACAGGAGATAATAAGGCGCTACTACAGAGCGCTTTGTGAGCAAAAGCAGGGTAGACAGCCGGCAAGCGAGACACAAAAAATTAAAAGCATATTGGGGCGCTTACAGATAAAACCGGAAACGGAGCGTGCTGTTGTCAAGCCGGCACTGGAAAAAGCGGCAAAAGCAGGTGAGATTTCCGCCGCGATACAGCTTAAAAACGGTGACATAGTAACCGGACGCGCCTCGCATCTTATGACGGCCTCATCGGCATGCGTGCTTAACGCGATAAAACACCTTGCCGGACAAAAAGGTGACGAGTTTTTAATTGACCCCAAGGTGTTGGAGCCGATTTTAAAGTTAAAAATGACGATGCTCAGCAGTCGCTCATCCGTTTTAAAGCTGGATGACGTACTGACGGCACTTGCAGTGTCAGCAATCGAAAACAAATATGCGGCACAGGCGATACAGCAACTGCCGGCGCTTGCAGACTGTGACATGCACTGCACCACAATGGTGCGCAGCGGAGACTCCGGCATACTGCGCAAACTGCTCATCAGGGAGACGAGCGAGCCGGAATTCCCCTCAAAGGACTTGTTCTTTTAGCGACAAAAATACATAAATTAACAATTCACTCACTTTGTTCAGAGTTCTTACAAACATTAAACACAATATAATTTTAAACTGATAGTAAAGCCTATATAGGTAGCGTGGGCATTCTGCGTTCACACTATCCGGTAATGCGGTGTGGAGAATGAAGCTGAATTGTTTTAACGCATATCTACCCCCTACCTAGGGCAGGGGGTAGATATGCGTTAAAACTTGAACACAGGCTAAGCACGTGCAATCAATAAACAGCAAAATAAAGCCTATAAATCGAAAGGTGAGTGAATTATGGATAACGATTTTAATAGTTACAATTACAATCAAGTGCATAAAACCAAGAAAAAAGGCAAAGGTGGACTTGTTATTGCGCTTTTTGTAATCGGTATGCTTTTATCCGGTGGACTTTTCGGCTCCCTTACACTGCTTATAACCAGTGGCAGTACTGCAATATCGGTTGATGATTTTGCAACACCCGAACCTACTTCTACCCCCGACGCAGGGCAGGCTGATACATTTGAACCGCAAGAGATGCCGGATATCAACGTAGGAGAGGCCGCCGACAACACCGAACTCAGCACTGAGGAGATCGCTACACTGGTGACACCTCAGACGGTCGGTATTCTAGCTTACAGCGGTGAGCTTATCGCCAAAGGTGGCACAGGTATTATTATGAGCGCAGACGGATATGTTATCACAAACGCGCATGTTGTAGAGGATATAAGCTACGCGGAGATTTTGTTGTGGGATGACAGGGTGCTTGAGGTGGAAATCGTCGGTGCAGATGTCGACAGCGACCTTGCAGTGCTCAAAATCATCGACCCGCCCGCCGACCTTGCACCGGTGACATTCGGTGATAGCTCACAGTTGAGAATTGGCGAAAAGGTGGTTGCTATCGGCAATCCCGGCGGACTTGCAGGCACGGTGACGCAGGGCGTCGTTTCGGGTACCGAGCGCACAATGGGCGATATCATAGGCGACACCGAAAATCCGGCACTGCCGATGATACAGACCGATGCCGCCATAAACCCCGGCAACTCCGGCGGCCCACTTGTCAACGGTGACGGTCAGGTTATTGGTGTTACAACCTCGAAAATAACTCGTATCGATTACGAGGGCATCGGTTTTGCCATCTCGATAAATGAAGCCTTGCCGATACTCGAGCGCATTATCACCGAGGGATCTATACCGGGCAAGCCGGAGCTTGGCATAACGGTGTTTCCGCTGAATACCCTTGAAGAAATACCCGAGAGCTACGGACTTGAGGCAGGACTTGTCGTGCTTGAAATGAAGCCGAACAGTGATCTTTTAAACTATGGCATATCACCCGGAGATGTCATTGTACAGGCTGACGGTGTTGACCTCTTTGAAAATAACGAGCTGACAGATTTAATTGCAAGCAAAAATATAGGTGACACTATCGATCTTGTGGTGTGGAAGAGCAATACGGGTCAACAGGTGCAGTTTCCGGCGGTGCTGAGGGACTCTAAAGGGTAATTACTAACAAAGAAAATTATGAACACATTAGACACTTATGGTCTCACCGACCGATTTTCAAATGAAGCAACCTTGTATCCTGATTTGCATTTAGCACGAGTTATTGCACAATATCGGGGTCTTTATAAGGTTGTAACGGAACACGGTGACACAACAGCGGAGATTTCGGGAAAGTTTCGGTTCAACTTGACAGAACTTGAAAAGTTTCCGACCGTTGGTGACTTTGTAATGGTTTCTTGTGATAATGCAGAAAGCAACGCCGTAATTCATTATGTGCTAACGCGCAAAAGTGTTTTTCTTAGGACGGCTGTTGGTGTAAGTGGGCAGGCGCAGAGCGTTGCCGCTAACATTGATAATGTATTTATCTGTATGTCGTTAAATAATAATTTTAATCTCAGCCGATTGGAGCGCTATCTCAGTGTAGCATGGGACAGTGGTGCAACACCGGTTGTACTTCTCACAAAGTCTGATTTGTGCGATGATTTGGTGAAAATAGTGGAAAGCGTAGAAAAAATATCACATTTTGCTGATGTGATACCTGTTTCTATGTTTGACGATCAGGTTGAAAATAAGCTTATAAAATATATACAGGCAGGCTCTACCTCTGCTTTTATAGGCTCTTCCGGGGTGGGTAAATCCACTCTTATCAACAAGCTTTTAGGCGAAGATACAATCGCCACCGCTGATATCGGAAAGGCCGACAAGGGCAGACACACAACTACCGGCAGAGAACTTTTCACTTCACCATTTGGCGGAGTGCTTATTGATACCCCCGGTATGCGTGAACTTGGCGCAGAAAGTGTGGATTTGGAAAGAACATTTGATGACATTGAGCAACTGGCAAGTCAATGTAAATTCCACGATTGCAACCACATCAGCGAACCCGGATGTGCCATATTGCAAGCGCTTGAAAACGGCAGTTTGGATAGCAGACGTTATCAAAGTTACTGCAAGTTAAAAACCGAGGTTGGATATGACGGGTTAACTTCAAGGGAAATTGAAGCAAAAAAATTTGAGCGTTTTGGTGGTGTGAAAAAAATTCGTAAAATAGGCAAAGAACTTCGTGAAATAAATAGGGGCATTAAGTGAGGTAGTGCAATTTTTGTTTTAAGTAAACCTTTTTGCATGAAACTAACGCATTTTGTGAAAATTTAAAACACTCCCCTTGCCGATGGCGGGCGAACCTCACTCCAAAAGGATACAGTTGTTAAGGAAGAAATATTAAATATTCATCAGGAAAACAAAGGAAGATATGGTTATCGTAGAATAACGCCAGAATTACGTCATTGAGAGCATGAAATTAACCATAAAACTGTACTTAGACTTATGGAACTGTTGAACATTTCGTGTAAAGTTCGTATGCGGAAATAAAGTTAATATAAAGGCAATAATGGCAAAATAGCATTAAATGTGCTTAATCGCAATTATAAAACATCAAAACCTAATCAAAATGGGGTGACGATGGCACAGAGATTAGCTTGTTTGGGCAAAAATTGTATCTATAGCCAATACTTTATTTGCATAGCGGTGACATTATAAGTTACACAATTTTTATTATGATATCGTGTCTAACCTTTTGGGTCGCTTCATCCTCGCCATTGTGGGGGGGCACGCTTGACTTTATACTTTTTTGAGGAAAAGTGCCCCTGTCGTTGTCATTTGCACAAAAAACTGCAATGTTTGTATAAAAACCACTTGACAATACTGCTGTCCGGTGGTATACTTAGTAAGCAAATTGTTAACTTGTGAGCGTAAGCACGATGAATGTCGATTTGATTTCGCTTTATGATTTAACATCTTGTCAATATCGCGGGGTGGAGCAGTTCGGTAGCTCGTCGGGCTCATAACCCGAAGGTCGT
>CAYJFU010000055.1:0-7757 GCA_964369445.1 uncultured Oscillospiraceae bacterium
CCCGCCTTCGGCGGGGGGAGTATTTAAAAGTGTACCAAAAGTTGTTCCTTTTGCTATTTAGTGTTAATCACACGTGGCATCTCGGGCATAAGTTCCTCTGTTATTACAAGCAACATCTCCTGCAACTTTTGTGCATCCTCGGGGCTGAAACGCTGTTCCATGCGCTCGATAACGGTGCTGACATACTGCTGGCTGACGTTATAATAGTCAAAATACTTTTGCGTCGGCGCGATGTGGTACTCGCGCCTGTCCTCTGTTGACTGTATCTTGTCAAGGTAACCCTTTTGCACGAGGCTGTTCACCTTGTAGGTCGCGTTAGGGGATGACATGTTAGTAAACTGTGCAAACTCGTTTACCGTCGGCTTGCCCAGCGCGTGAATTATCTCCATGCAAAACGTCTCGACGGTCGTAAGGCTTGCCTCACGCTCGCCCAGTTTTTCAAATAGTTTTTTGTAAAGATGAAGCTTAAACTTTGCATAAACCTGCTCAAAAGCGTCCTGCAACATTATCCCTCTCCGAGTGCAAACGTCAGTTCTGCCGTACAGGCAACCTCTCCGTCAACATATGCTGTCGCCTCGCCCATACCGAGCGGGCCTTTGCGTGCTGTCAGTTTACATTCCAGTGTCAGCACATCGCCGGGGCGCACCTGCTTTTTAAAACGCGCCTTTTTTATACCTCCGAAAAACGCAAGTTTACCCTTGTTTTGCTCCTCGCTCAGCAGTGCGACAGCGCCTGTCTGCGCCAGCGCCTCTATAATAAGCACGCCAGGCATAACCGCGTATTCGGGGAAATGTCCGCAAAAAAACTGCTCGTTTGCGCTGACGCATTTAATGCCCTTTGCGTACTCTCCCGGCGCAAGTTCTGTTATCTTGTCAACCAGTAAAAGCGGATATCGGTGCGGCAGTATTTCTTTTATCTGCTCGTGATTAAGCTCCATGTTACACCCCTTTGTACTTTTTAATAAGTATTGACGCATTGTGTCCACCAAAACCAAGCGAATTGGACATTGCGTATTCCACCGTCGTCTCACGTCCCTTGTTCGGCACGATGTCGAGGTCACACTGCTCGTCCGGCACACTGTAGTTGATGGTCGGCGGTATAAAGTCGCTTGCGACCGCAAGTGCCGAGAAAATGCCCTCAATTGCGCCGGAAGCGCCAAGCAGATGGCCCGTCATAGATTTTGTCGAGCTTACCGCTAGTTTGTAAGCGTGATCTTTAAAGGTTGCCTTTATCGCCATCGTCTCGCCTGCGTCGTTCAGCGGCGTTGATGTGCCGTGCGCATTGATGTAGTTCACCTGCTCCGGCTTGATGCCTGCATCCTCAATGGCAAGTGTCATCGCCATCGACGCACCCACGCCATCCGGAGACGGTGCGGTGATGTGATGTGCGTCACAGCTGTAGCCGTAACCGACAACCTCCGCGACTATATTAGCACCGCGCGCCTTTGCGTGCTCATACTCTTCCAGAACGAGCATACCTGCGCCCTCGCCCATAATAAAGCCACAGCGCTCCTTGTCAAAGGGGATGGAGGCTCTTGCAACGTTGTCCGTTGTGTTGAGCGCTTTGAGTGACGTAAAGCCTCCCATGCCAAAGCGTGTTATGCTCGCCTCGGCGGCGCCGCACATGATAACGTCGGCGTAACCGTGTTTTATGTGGCGCATCGCATCGCCTATAGCGTTTGTACCCGAGGCACAAGCCGTCACAGGACAGGTGCACATGCCTTTAAAACCCAACTGTATCGCCACGTTGCCTGCCGGCATGTTTGCGATGGACATGGGGATAAAAAACGGCGAAACCCTGTCGTAGCCCTTTGCCTCGCCCTTTGCCGCCTCGCGCTCTATCGTGCCAAGACCGGCAATTCCGCTCGCCACAAACACCGCCATGCGATGTGGATTTTCCTTTTGCATATCAAGTCCGCTGTCGTCAAATGCCTGCTGTGCCGCAACAAGGGCAAGCTGTGTACTGCGGTCAAGGCGCTTGATCTCACGCTTGTCGATAAACTGCTCAGGATCAAAGCCCTTGAGTTCGCCGGCAAGTTTTGTCTTTTGTTCACTGCAATCATACAACGTTATCGGTGCAATGCCGTTTGTGCCGGACTTTGCCGCCGCCCACGAGCTGTCGACATCATTGCCGATAGGGGTCAGCGCCCCCATTCCCGTTATTACAACTCTACGCTCTGCCATACTTCCTCCTACATTGCCATTCCGCCGTCAACACACAGCACCTGCCCTGTGATGTAAGCGGCTTTTTCGTCCGTTAAAAACGCTACCGTGTTCGCTATGTCCTGTGGACTTCCAAAGCGTGCAAGCGGTATGCGCCCTTTTATGCCGTCCTGTAATTCCTGTGACAGCACGTCGGTCATGTCCGTTGTGATAAAGCCGGGTGCGACGACGTTTGCCGTCACGCCACGCGGTGCAAGCTCTCGCGCAAGGGATTTTGTCAAACCTATCAAACCCGCCTTACTTGCACTGTAATTTATCTGTCCTGCGTTGCCGTTAATTCCCACAACACTGCCGACGTTGACTATTGCGCCGTAGCGCTGTTTGGTCATGCCGCGACACACCGCCTTACAGCACAAAAACGCGCCCTTTAAATTGGTGTCGAGCACGGCATCAAAATCCTCTTCGCTCATGCGCACAAGCAGATTGTCCTTTGTAATGCCTGCGTTGTTGACCAGAATGTCGATACTGCCCAGTTCCTTTTGGGCAAAAGCCATAAGCTCGCCCACCTGCTGTGCATCGGCGACATCCGCTTTGAATGGCAATGCCTTTACGCCGTTTTGCTCACACAGCGCCGCCGTCTCGTTTGCCGCCGCCTCGTTGCCGGCGTAGTTGATGATAACGTTAACGCCGCGCTTTGAAAGTTCTACGCAAATGGCGCGCCCTATGCCGCGACTTGCGCCGGTTACAACTGCGTTTTTATATTGTGACATATGTTTTCTCCGTTATTAATTTTTTAAGTTTTCCACAACCTCTTGCAGTCTTTGCGCTGTCTCGACGTCGTAGGCTGTTATGTCGGGGCAGGTTTTGCGCACAAAGCCCGATATCACCTTGCCGGGGCCTATCTCCACTATCGTGTCGAAACCATCGGCGGCAAGTGCTCTTATCGTGTCCTCCATCAGCACTCCGCTTGTCATCTGACGCACCATAAGCTGTTTTGTGTCGATACCGTCTGTGTTGCGCGCACCCAAACAGTTGTAGTAGACCGGCACCTTTTCTTCGCTCGGCTCGTATTGCTTTAGACACTCGGCGAACTCCTGCGCCGCCGGCTCCATCAACACCGAGTGAAACGCACCGCTGACTTTGAGCGGCATGACGCGCTTTGCGCCTGCCTGCTTTGCAAGTACGGCAACGCTGTCGACCGCCGCCTGCTCGCCGGATACAACAAGTTGCCCGGGGCAGTTATAGTTGGCTATCTGCACGATGCCGTCCGCTTGCTCACAGCACTTTGCAAGGCTGTCGCGGTCAAGTCCCAGTACCGCCGCCATAGCGCCGCCCGTCTGCTTTTGCATGATAGCACCGCGCTTTGCCACAAGACCTACCGCCTGCGACACATCAAACACCCCTGACGCACACAGCGCTGAGTACTCGCCGAGACTCAGACCTGCCACCGCCTGCGGTTCGATACCATTTTGTGAGAGCACCTGTGTCATTGCCGCCGCAAACGCTACCATGCACGGCTGAGCGTACACCGTCTCGTTGATGGGCATGTCCTCATCAAACATCATGCTTTTAAGGTCAAAGTCCACCGCCTGCGCCGCCTCGTCAATGACGCGTGCGAACGTCTCGTTTGTGTCGTATAAATCCTTACCCATGCCGGCATGTTGACTGCCCTGTCCGGCATACAAAAACGCAAGTTTCATATCTTAAAACATCCTATTTAGCTTTTGTTGTTCGGCGTTTAACTGCGCCATCAGCTCTTCAAAAATCACACGAAGAGGTCTTATTTCGCTCAGCTGTCCTGCTGTCTGCCCTGCCATGAGACTGCCGGTGTCGACGTTGCCCTCAAATACGGCACGGCGCAGACTTCCAAGTGTGTACTGCTCCAGTTCCTCCTTGTCAGCGCCTGTTTTCTCCAGTTCGACATACTTACGCGACATTGCATTTTTCAAGATACGCACCGGTGTGCCGGCTATTCTACCGGTTACAACGGTATCACTTCCTTTTGCTTTTATAACCTTTGCCTTGTAATTATCGTGTATTGGGCACTCCTCACTGACAAGCAGGCATGTGCCGAGCTGAACTCCACATGCACCCAGTGCAAGCGCTGCAAGTAACTGTCTGCCGTCTGCAATACCGCCTGCCGCAATAACCGGCACATCGACGGCATCCACCACCTGCGGAACAAGTGCCATTGTTGTCATCTCGCCCACATGTCCGCCGCTCTCGGTGCCCTCGGCAATTACGCCATCTGCACCGTTCATGACGACACGTTTTGCAAGCGACGGTACCGGAATGACAGGGAAAACCATTATGCCTGCCTCTTTCCAACCCTTTATATATGGTGCCGGATTGCCCGCACCTGTCGTTACAATTTTTATGCCCTTTTCCACGACTATTTTAGCCATCTCTTCGGTGTGTGGATTCATTAACATGAGGTTGACACCGAACGGTTTGTCGGTTTTGCTTTTGCATATGTCAATATTCTCGCGCAGTTGATCCGCTGTCATGCCTGCCGCACCGATAAGACCCAGTGCACCGGCATTTGATACCGCCGCCGCAAACTCACCTGTCGCTATGCTTGCCATACCACCCTGAATAAACGGAAACTCCGTACCTAAAATGTTTTTTAACTCCATATCATAAACCCCTTTTATACTGTTAACAGCGTTGCGCCGTATGTTAGACCTGCTCCGAAACCGACGCATATTATTTGACTTCCTGCCGGTATCTCCTCCTGTGTCATCAGCTCGTGAAACGCGATGGGTATGCTTGCACAGGAGGTGTTGCCGTACTTGTGAAGATTTTTAAACAGCTTATCCTCGCTGATTTTGAGTTTTTTTGCCGCACTGTCTATTATACGTTTGTTTGCCTGATGGCAGACAACTTTGTATATATCTTCCATCGACTTGCCGGACTTATCAAGTATGCGTGTGACACAATCGGTTATCGCCTCGACGGCAAAACGGAACACCGCCTGACCGTCCATGTGTATAAATCCGTCGCCGTCATCCCTATTAAGGACGTACAGCGGTTCTGCCGTGCCTTTTGCGCCTGCAGTGAAGAAATACTCGTTTTCATCGCTGAGCGTCGTCACCACCGCTCCTGCACCATCGCCAAAAAGCACACAGGTACTGCGATCGTTAAAGTCAACGACACGGCTTACCTCTTCCGTAGCGACAACGAGCGCATACGGTTTATCGCTACCGACCAGTAGCGCGCGCGCCGTTTCAAGGGCGTACAAAAAGCCACTGCAAGCCGCGTTGACATCAAGACAAAGCGTCTGCTCCGGCAACTCCAGCGCTTGCTGAACAAGACATGCTGTCGACGGTGTAGCGTATCGTGCCGTAAAGGTGGCTACAACGATAGCCCCGATCTGTTCTTTTTGGACGTCCGCCTTGGCCACGACCTCCTCTGCCGCCTTTATCGCAAGCGTCAGTCCGCTCTCATCGCCGGTGCAAAAGTATCTGCCTTTTATGCCGGTACGAGAACTTATCCACTCGTCGCTAGTGTCGACAAGCTTCTCCATCTCGGCGTTGCTAACCCATTTTGAGGGCAGTGCTATGCTTGATGCAAGTATTTTAAGTCCGCTCAATATGTCTCCTTTTTATCTATGTTGTGCAAGTACAAAACGCACTTGTGACTAATGGTTAAAGTCTGACCGCATAACCAAAGCAGCCTTAATGCAATAACCGGTCATTCACCCTTCACCTTTAGTATTTAGTCAAGTTTGTCGCATTTGTGGAAATTATTGTCAGTTTACACAAATAAACGATGTCCTTTTGATTGCCTCACCCACCCTCCGGCAGAGGAAACAATCAAAAGTGTAACAAAAATGTACAATTTGCCTTTAGTACGACAGCCCTGTTTATGTCACAAAAACATCGCCCATTTTACGATATTTTTCGTATCTGTGTTTTGCTGGATTTGCCAGTCGGCTCGCCTCTTTGAGCGCTGATTTTATCGCCCTGTCCACCGACTGTATCGCTGTCACGGCATCCGCCGCCGCGCCGCCCTCCGGCTCGGGTATAATGTCGTCGATGACGTTAAACTGCAACAAGTCCTCAGCAGTCAGCTTCATGAGGTCACATGCCTGCGGTGCTTTGGCGCTGTCTTTCCACAGGATTGTCGCAAAACCCTCCGGCGATAGTATGGAGTAGATGGCATTTTCCATCATCAGCACCTTGTTGGCAACGCCCAGTGCAAGCGCGCCGCCGCTTCCGCCCTCTCCGATAACAACCGACACTATCGGCACCTGCAATCCGCTCATGACGTAAAGACATTCCGCAATGGCAGCTCCCTGACCGTTTTGCTCCGCTTCAAGACCCGGATACGCACCGGGTGTGTCGATGAATGTAATGACCGGTCGCTGAAATTTTTCCGCCTGAAGCAAAAGGCGCTTGACCTTTCGGTAACCCTCGGGACTTGGCATACCGAAGTTACAGCGCAGGTTTTCTTGTAGGTTTTTGCCCTTGCGGTGACCTATAACCGTTACGGGTGTGCCATGAAACATCGCTATCCCGCCGATTATTCCGGCATCTTCACGGTAGAGTCGGTCGCCTTGCTGTTCAAAAAAGTTTGTAAAAAGTGCATCAATATAGTCAATACTGCCCGGTCGCATTGTGTCGCGAGCAAGTGCGACCTTTTGTGCTGCCGTTAACATCTCACTCACTTACTTCCTCCTTTTGGCATGTAACATAAGCAGGTTTTTCAGTGTCTGTTTCATGTCGGCGCGGTGCACTATGCCGTCGACAAAACCGTGTTCCTGCAAAAACTCTGACCGCTGAAAACCTTTTGGCAGTGCCTGACCTATCGTCTGCTCGATGACGCGCGGGCCGGCAAAACCGATAAGCGCGTTTGGCTCGGCAAGCGTAATATCCGCCACCGAGGCAAAACTTGCCGTAACACCGCCTGTGGTGGGATGTGTCAGACATACGGTGTAAAAACCGCCTTTGTCGGAAAAAAGCTTTAACGCGGCGGTCGTTTTTGCCATCTGCATGAGCGAAATAATGCCCTCCTGCATACGTGCGCCGCCACTTGCGGTGAATATGATGAGCGGCAGTTTGTCTTTAGTTGCCGTCTCGACGGCGCGGGTGACCTTTTCGCCCATCGCCGCGCCCATGCTGCCCATTAAAAATGCGCTGTCCAGCACGACAAACACTGCGCTGTAACCGTCAATCTTGCCCTTTGCGCACACAACCGCCTCAGCAAGACCGGTACGCTGTCGCAACTCACTCAGCTTTTTGTCGTAACCCGGAAAGTCCAGTGGGTTTTTGCCAACTGTAAGAGGATTAAGCTCGCTAAAACTACCCGCGTCAATCAAAATGCTAAGCCTGTGGTACGCGCCGATGTGAAAGTGGTGTTTACAGTGTGGGCAGGTCATCGCCGCCTCGATTTTTTGCTCGTTTGTGAGCTGCTTGCCACATTCGGGACAGGGTTTTGACTCGCTTCCGGCGCTTTTAAGCTTACCTTTGTCTCTTCTCGCCTTTAATTGAAACAGCCTGTCTTTACGGCTTGCGAAAAAGTCACTCATGCGTTGCTACCCTCCGTTTCCTCCTGCCAACTCAAAAGCGTGGGCATGTTCTTCTGTAAAAATCC
>CAYJFU010000055.1:7767-13646 GCA_964369445.1 uncultured Oscillospiraceae bacterium
TCGCTGTGATGTAGTATAAGATGCTGAAACTCCGCCGTCGTGGGGTATCCCTCCAGCACAAACTCCTCAAGAGCACGGCGCATTTTACGCAGTGCGGCAAGGCGTGTCGGCGCATGTACAATAATCTTCGCGACAAGTGAATCGTAAAACGGGCTTACGGTGTATCCGGTAAACAGCGCGCTGTCGACGCGCACACCGGCACCGCCAGGAAGATGCAAAAACTTTGTGTTACCCGGACAAGGGCTGAAGTCGTTTGCAGGGTTTTCGGCGTTTATTCGACACTCCATCGCGTAGCCGTTAACACTCACATCCGACTGCGCAAACCCGAGTGTCAGGCCAGCCGCGACGCGTATCTGCGTGTGCACGATGTCAACACCCGTCACCATCTCGGTCACGGGATGCTCCACCTGCACGCGCGTGTTCATCTCGATGAAGTAGTAATTATACTCTTTATCCATGACAAACTCTATTGTGCCGGCACCAACATACCCAACTGCAAGCGCGACCGCCTTTGCGTGCTCACCCATCTCGTTGCGCTGTTGTTCCGATATGCCCTTTGCGGGCGCTTCCTCTATGAGTTTTTGGTTTTTGCGTTGCAAGGAACAGTCCCTCTCGCCGAGGTGCACAGCGTTGCCGTGGCTGTCCGCCAGTATCTGTACCTCGATGTGGCGCGGATTGAGTATCAGCTTTTCTATGTAAAGTTCGCCGTTGCCAAAGCAGGCTATCGCCTCTGCCTTTGCCGCCTCAAACGCCGATGCTATATCGTCAGAGCTGTCGGCACGGCGCATACCTCTGCCGCCGCCGCCTGCGCTCGCTTTAATAAGTACGGGGTAACCGATGTCCTGCGCTACTTTTGCAGCGGTTTTTGCATCCTTGACAAAGCCGTCCGAGCCTGGCACAACCGGCATACCGCTCTTTTTGACCACTTCGCGCGCCGTTGCCTTGTTGCCCATGTTGCGGATGGCATCGCCGCTGGGACCGATAAAGCAAATGCCGTTTTGGTTACAACGGTCAGCAAATTCAGCATTTTCCGACAAAAAACCGTAACCGGGGTGCAGGGCATCACATTTGTGCCAAAGCGCCGCGGTTAGTATTGCATCTTGATTCAAATAACTTTTTTGTGCCGGTGCAGGTCCTATGCACACAGCGTGTGTCGCAAGCTTGACAGCAAGCGAATCCGCATCTGCCGCCGAGTAAGCCGCCACCGTCTCGATATTCATCTCACGGCAGGCACGTATGACACGCACGGCAATCTCGCCGCGAGCAGCAACCATAATTCTTTTAAACATTGTTACAGCTCCGTCACGACAAACAGCGGCTCATCATATGCAACGAGGGTCTCGTTTTGCACAAGCACCTCTTCAATGATACAATCATAAGGCGCCGGCAGTTCGTTAAGCATCTTCATCGCCTCGACGATACAAAGTGTCTGACCTTTTTTCACCTTGTCGCCAACCGAAACAAACGTCGGTGATTCCGGCGAGGGGGCAGCATAAAAAGTGCCCACAAGCGGTGCTTTTATCTGTGTGCCTTTAGGTGCTTGCGGTGCGGTGCTTACCTGCGGTTGTGCCTGTGATAATTCAGTCGGCACTGCGGGCGCTACAACCTGCATGGCAGGTGCAAGCGGACGCTTTTTCAACTTTATTTTTGTGTCGCCCTGTGAGTAGCTAAGCTCGTGAATGTCGCTTTTTTCAAAGCTTTTCATCAGCTCGAACAGTTCAGTCTGTGTCATATTACCTCAATTTACAAAAACTAAAGAGATTGTGGGGATTGCACTATAGTAATATTTGCACTCGAAAAATGTATAATTGTTTTGTGCAATACGACCTCTCGCAACAGCCACAGCCTCTTTATTGAATAGTACTATAGTCAATTAACTTGAAAAGCGACAATGGATTATCCGGCAGATGTTTATCTATCATGGCGGAGGAGCCCACAATGCCTTTGCATTGCGATTGATACGTGCACGGTTAATCGAAATTTCTGTCGACAAGAAGTGTTGAATTTTAAGTTAAACGACTGATAGTTTTATGCATTTTTCTCTATATATGCTACGATATCGCTGACGGTTTTGAAGTTTGCAATCTCCTCGTCGGCGATTGTTATCTCAAACTCCTCTTCCAGTGCCATGTTCAGCTCCACAGCGTCAAGGCTGTCAGCACCGAGATCGTCCTCTAATGTTGCCTCAGGGGTTACTGCGTCTGCATCACAACCGAGTGCTTCTACTATAATGTCTTTAACTTTGTCAAACATAATAAACTCCATAAAATAATTTAACTAAATTTTTTTAACTAAAAACTTTTAGATTAATTATACCCTAATTTGTCAGCTTGTCAAGGGGTAAAAGGAAAATTTGTTCGAGTTTGTTCTGTTGGAATTTTTGCATCCTCTACAAATCCGTGAAATTCCAGCAGTATTTATCCACCAGCCTGCCGTACAAAATGTACGTTGCATAGCACATAATTCCGGCAAAAAACATTGCCACCAGCGCCGGCAATAGTCCCTGCGCCAACAGCGCTGTTATGTCAAACTGCGGATAGACTGTCACAAAGCTGACAAGCGGCAACCCGATAAACGTCAAAATAAGTGGCAGCAAAAACATTGTAAGACTGCTCATCACGACGGTGATATAGCTGTCGTTGTACTGCGAAATTGTCAACGTTACCGCCGCAACAAACGCAATGGCAATCAGTCGCAGTAGCAATTGCAGTACAATTATTGCCGCTATCGAGATAAAGGACGGAATGTAACTGTAGGACTGTAGGCTCATCGCCGATACAAAAAAACCGTCGACGCCGTACATCTTTGCCATCTTTAAAATCTGTGGCAATGTCGTGACTATCGCTATCACGATGCACAGTATGCCGGAATTTATCAATTTTGTTTTGACGGTCTGCTCCCTGCCGCGCGGGGTTGAATAAAGTATGCGCCGCACTCCGCTTATGCGTTCTATCGAAAAGTAGCCGCCTAAAATAACCACCGTCAACAGTATCGCTATCACCGCCGCCTCGAAGTTATGCCCAAGCTCTGTCCTGCCCACCTCAAACAGGCTTTTAAATCCGGTGTCGTACAGCAGTTGTGCACCTCTGTGGTTGTTGACATAATTGACGTTTGACAGCACGTTTTTGAACACTTTGTACTCCTCGTACTCCATATAGTTGTAGGATATAGCAAGGTTAAACTGTTGTTCCGATATGACCCCAAGCCGCAGCTGCGTTTCCAGTTCTGCCAACTGCTCGAAGCGTTGCTCCTCCGATGCTAAAAACTCACCCTTTTCCTCGTTGAGCGTGCCGCTGAGCTGTTGCATATAATTTTTGTAAATCATTTCCACGCCATCGGTATAGACGTTGTATGTGTACAGCTGATACCCTTGATACACAACCGCAACCAATAGCACAGGAAGTCCTGCACCAAGTAGCAGCACCTTGCGCCACTCGGTTTTGAAAACAGTTGTCTGTTTGAACTTTCGCAGGCGTGGCACAAACAGCATACTTCTGCCCACACTTGTAAACTGTCCGTATTTAAATGTGACGAAATATACAATTAGTATGCACGTTGCAAACATCAATGCCGACAAAAACTCCACCTTGACCATGCTGACAACCCCACCAAACCAGTGCAGGTTGCGAAAACTGCCGAGAATTTCGTCCGTTTGCAGGTAACTTATCGGGTTTGCGTAGCGCAGAACATTTAGGTTGGAGGTCGCCGGTATTAGCTGTCTCACGGCGTAAAATGCCGTCGGCAGTGCAAGCGATAAAACCAGTCCCGTCACAAGGCGGTTGACAAGCAACATGACAAGCAGTATCCAAAGGCCAATGACAAGTGCCGCCATCCATTTTGTTATCATAAACGCCAAAATGTAATTCCCGACCGAGATTGGTAGCGTACTACGCATCAGGTTCGGGACCGATTGTACCGATCTTGTCAGGTCACCTAATCCGTACATGCCGCCGCAAAACAATAGGTTTGTGCCGTAGAGCAGTAGTACCACCAAAAACAGTGCCGCCCCAAGTGCCGCAACCTTTGCGACGGCGGTTTTTGTCCTGCCGCCTGCGGTACAGCGTATGACGCGCAACAGACCGCTTTCTTTTTCCTTTTGTATTAGCGCAAAACTTATTAGTATCATGGCAAAGATAAGCACGATGTCCGTTGCGGCAAAGTCCATCGCGGTGACAAGTGCCTTTTGCGGATGGTAGTCAATGACGGTGCCCCTCATGCCCTCATAAGCGTGCTGTGTCGAGACGATATTTTTGTAGTCATAGCTGTCTGTGTTGGCAAAGATGGATATGGCGGAAAGGTTGTCGCCCGCCTCGTCTATGTCGGTTAAAAAGCGCTCGTAGCCGGCAACCTCTTTGTATTCGGTGTTAATCTCGTTGATAAAGGTTATCTCTTCGCGCAGTGAATCGGTATAGTACAGTTGCACGCCGGCAGCATAACTGTCGCCGTACTGCTCTATCTGCTTTGCGTATATCTCCTGCAAGACTAAAAAGTGCGCGTCCTGTTCACCTGCCAAGTTGCCGTATGCGTACATGTCATCAAGTTGGTACATCGCCTCGATGTAATTGTAGCGCTCGGACAAAAACTCACCCTTTTGCTCCATCGTAAGTCCACTTAAATCGCGTGACATCTGCCTGTATGCCGACTGCGGAGAGTTGTGGATATTCGGCTCGTTAAAAAACCACACCAAAAACAGGTTAACCAGCGCTAAAAGCAGGACATACAAAAGAAAGCTCTTGTTTTTTATCAACTTTTTTAGTTCTGCTAATAATAACATGATAAAAACTCCTTTTTTTAGACTAAGGGCTAAAAGTGAAGGGGGAATTACTAGATACTGCATTTAGGGTGTTTGGGTTATGCGGTTAGCCTTCCACAATTAGTCTTTAACCTTTAGCCGCAAAGCCTTTACTCCTCGCCGAAAATGTTGAGGTACACCTGCTCTAAATCACCTCCCGGTGCGTGCCTTTCTATAAGCTGTGCAGGGGTGTCGCTGTCGACGACATTGCCGTCCTTTAACAGTATAATGTTGTCCGCAACACTCTCGACATCCGACACGACATGTGTGGCGATTATCACAATAGCCGTTTTGGATATGTCCGCCATGAGGTTGCGCAGTCGCACGCGTTCCTTTGGGTCCAGTCCTGCCGTCGGCTCGTCAAGTACTAGGATATCAGGGTTGCCGAGCAGAGCATTTGCTGCAAGCAATCGCTGTTTCATGCCGCCGGAGTACGCTGACAGCTTTTTGTCCAGCTCCTTTGTCAGGTTGACAAGCGCCGCCGTGCGCTCCACCTCCTGCGGTGCGCTCTCCCCTGTTATCTCCTTTAAAGCGCACATATAAGCCAAAAACTCACGTCCGGTAAAGCTTTCGTACAGCGACTGTTGCTGTGGCATGTACCCCAGTACGCGTCTAAAGTCCGCGTTTAGCTTGCGTGTGGTTTTGTTGTTGTAAAGCACCTGCCCCGAACTTTGGTTTATTGTGCCGGTGATGATGTTTATAAGGGTCGATTTGCCGGCACCGTTAGGTCCTAAAAGACCGTAAAGACCCGGTGTAAACACAATATCCACCCCTTTAAGCGCCTCGACGCTACGCTTTTCACGCCTGAAAACACCGCCTGTGAAGTAGGTTTTTTTCAGCGCTCCTATCTCTAAAGTGTTGACATCATTGTAAACCATCTTTAACCCCCTTATTACTTTTAGATGCTGTTAAGTTAAAAGCAATGCAATATCACAATAAACTCGTAAACACAACTGTTTACCTTTTCGTTCATTCCTCCCCGCCGAAGGTAGGAGAGGAATGAACGGGGGACAATTGTTTTTCCATTTTAACTTAGATAGTGTTGACACAAGTGTTCAGCCGGCAGATTTTGGCGATTTTTCCGCCA
>CAYJFU010000056.1:0-13638 GCA_964369445.1 uncultured Oscillospiraceae bacterium
GAAAGGGCAACAAACCTACTGCCACAGTTCAAAAAGGCATACAACTTTGAATATCGCAGGGTGCGCGGCGGTCTTTGCCAGATGCTTGTTGGGTTTGTGAAAAAAGTTGTTATTGCCGATGGCATTTCCGCTGTCACAGGGCTTGTGTTCTCCGCACCGGAACAGTTTACAGGTTTTGCGCTTTTGGTATCGGCACTATTGTTTACACTGCAAATTTATTTTGACTTTTCCGGCTATTCCGACATAGCTATCGGCGCGGCGCGTGTGCTTGGTTACAAACTTATGCAAAACTTCAATAACCCCTACTTTGCGCTGTCGTTTAGGGACTTTTGGTCGAGATGGCATGTGTCGCTGTCGACGTGGTTTAAGGATTATCTGTACATACCACTAGGCGGCAACCGTGTGGGCAGGTTGCGCGGCTATTTAAACCTGCTGATAACGTTTATGGTGTCGGGACTATGGCACGGCGCAAATGTAACCTTTATAATCTGGGGCGCACTGCATGGACTTTATCAGATTATTGAGCGACTCACAAAGCCGTTGCGCGACCTGTTTTATAAGGTTACACGCATACCACCGAGGTTTTTTCTTGTTGTTTTTATCAAATGGCTGTTTGTGTTTTTTATGGTGGTGGTCTCATACATTTTCTTTGTGTCGCAGAATGTCGAGGACGCATTTTACGTGCTAACACACATGTTTGATGAGTTGTTGCCGACGTTGCAGGACACAAAGACGATGGAACTTGCGCTAATTTCGATTGACTTCTTCTCAAGTCACAGCCTTGTTATAACGGTGACAGCGATTGTCATCTTGTTGCTGGAAAGGGCTTGCGGAAACAAGTCGCTCGGTGCAAAGATAAACAGGATGCACATAATATTCCGCTGGCCGTTTTACTATCTCAGCATATGCCTGATACTGCTTTACGGCACGTTTGAGGCATCGCCGTTTTTGTACTTTGCGTTTTAATGCTAATCTTCGGTTAAAACGTGGATATAAAAGTGGGCAAATTCTTTAAAGTAAGGAAGCTAATAGAGGAATAATTGACATATTCCGATTGACGCTGACGAGGCTATAGGGGACATGTTGAAAAGTTGCAGCAAAATTTCCGTCACATGTCACAAAAATGCTCGATTAAACACAGAGTATTGCTTGCGCTTTTTGTTTAATTTGACAAAAACTTTGCTCTTGTTTTTGCAAATCCTTTGTTTTTCAACACACTCGTATGTGAAATTTGGCAAAGTTTAGTCTTGTTTCAATCAGAAATTAGTATAAGGGGTCTTGTTTTGGTAAAAGTAGCACTAAATATACTGAAAAGCATTGCATATAAAATAAGGGAATACGCACTGATGATTTTTTTGCTGTTGCAAGTTGTCATCTTTGTGCCTATTTTCCTTTATATGATGTGGTTCAGTTACACCCAAGACCCGACGGCGCGCTTTCACGGTGACAAATATGAACTGCAGGTGGCGACAACCCTCTTAAACGGTGAGGCGGTATCCCACTACGAGCGCCTGGACGAGCGTCAGATACAACAACTGTTCATTCGCAACCTTGAAGCAGCACACGACGTTGCCATTGTCGGCTCTTCACGAGGACTACAGATGAGTGAGGAGATATTCGGCGATATTGAAATGTTCAACTATGGTATGGTGTCAGCAGATTATGTCGATCTTTGCAACACTGCATACCTGTTTGTACGTGAGGACAAGGTTCCCAAAAACCTTATTATGGTTGTCGACCCATGGATACTGCTAGGCGAGGATTATGTTGACGAGCGCAGTGACAAGGAGCTTTACAGTGAGTTTTTATCGCTTGCACTGGGTGTTGAAAGCAACTACATTCCACCTGACACCGAGGAGCTTTACAGTGTGCTGTTTGACCCGTCATTTTTCCAGTCGGCGGTGACATACTATTACCGTGATTCTTCGGGTGAACAGCAACCGCAGACGGTAGATGAACAGGAAAAGTTCCAGCAGGCCACCGAGGTGAAGGACGGCGATGGCACAATAATTTACACAGAAGATTATCGTAACCGTCCACAGGAAGCCATTGACCATGATGCCTTGGTTCTTGCAAATATTGAAGAAACGTTTGTGCACGGCTTTCCCTCACTTGATCCGGCACAACTTGAAAATTTTGAAACGCTCCTTGAGTATATAGAGGACGCAGGTACAAATATTATATTTGTACTAACACCGTACCACCCGATAGTTTATACAGCAGAGGTGGAAAAAAGCGAGCAGTACCCCGGCATGTTGGAGGCAGAGCAGTACCTGTATGACCTTGCCGCACAAAAGAACATACCGATTTACGGCTCCTACAACCCCGAAAATGTCGATTGCACAAACGAGGATTTTTACGATCACATACATGTCACACGTGAGGGACTTAGCAATTATATATCACCACTGTTAGATGATTTAAAGGATGTTGAGTAAAAAATGTTACAAAACATATTGAATATAATACAAAAATATCGCCGCGTGGCACTGATAACATTTGATATAATCGTTGTGACAGGCGCGTATCTGCTGACGTGGGTGCTTATAGCCGGACGTGCGGACATTGAGATTTATTTGAGTTTGCTTATTGCGAGTGGCTTTTTCTTTGTAAGCTGCTATATAATAATATACGCTGCGTTGGGTATGTACAACAGTCTGTGGCGCTATGCTGAAATTGTGGAGTTTTTCAGGTTTTGTATTGCTTCGATATTAGCGGTAAGTATATTTCTTATCATAACATTGCTCATGTTTGATGAGCGCCGCATCCCGTGGTCGGTGTACCTTATGTCGGCTATTTTCGCAACGTCTATAACGCTTTACTCAAGGCTGACATACCGCATGTACCGCAACACCCGTCTGCGCCAATACGGCGGTAAAAATGTAAGACGCGTGCTTATGATAGGTTCCGGCGATGTGGCATCTACTATTCTTTATGATCTGCAAAAAAACCCCGACAAGGACATGAGCATAATATGTGTTGTGGATGACAACCCCGAAAAACTGGGCAGGCTTATTATGGGTGTCGAGATAATGGGTTGCATTGACGATATCCCCGACCTTGTCAAGCAGTGCGGAATCGAGTCGATACTGTATGCACAGCCGCATGTCGATGAGATGGAAAAGCGCCGTATTTTTTCTGTCTGCGCCAAAACCAACTGCAACCTGCGCATGGTGCCGGATATCCGCCGCATGATAGCCGACGACGAGATGACGATAACCTCGCGCATAAGGGATGTAAAGGTTGAGGATCTTTTGGGACGTGAGGAGGTGGAACTTCTCACCGACAACGAGATGATACGCGACCGAGTTGTTATGGTTACGGGTGGCGGCGGTTCTATAGGCAGTGAGCTGTGCCGACAGATTGCAAAGTGTGAGCCGGCACTGCTTATCATCGTGGATATATATGAAAACAGCGCCTATTCCATACAGCAGGAACTTATACGAAAGTACCACGGTGAGCTCAACCTCGCGGTACACATAGCCTCAGTGCGTGACCTTGAAAAGGTGCGCCTACTCTTTAAACAGTACAAACCGTACATTGTGTTTCATGCGGCGGCGCACAAACATGTGCCGTTAATGGAAACTTCGCCGGAGGAGGCGATAAAAAACAATGTGGGTGGCACTTACAACGTTGCAAAAACCGCTGACGAATTTGCGGTGCATCGATTTGTATTGATATCTACCGACAAAGCTGTCAATCCTACTAATGTAATGGGTGCCAGCAAGCGGTTGTGTGAAATGGTGGTTCAACACTTTGCCGCAATGAGCAAAACACATTTTGTGGCGGTCAGGTTTGGCAATGTGCTCGGCTCTAACGGCTCGGTTTTGCCACTGTTCAAGGATCAAATAGCAACTGGAGGTCCTGTCACAGTAACCGATCCGCAAATAGTGCGCTATTTTATGACGATACCCGAGGCGGTAAGGCTGGTGCTTATAGCCTCGACGATGGGCGGCGGCGGAGAGATCTTTGTGCTTGATATGGGCGAGCCTGTGAAGATACTCGACCTTGCGGAAAACCTTATAAAGCTTGCCGGATTTATACCGTATCGCGATATGCAGATAGAGTTTACCGGCCTGCGCCCCGGCGAAAAGCTGTATGAAGAGCTGTTGCAGGACGAAGAGGGTGTACGCAAGACTACAAACGAAAAGATATATATCGGAACACCCATAAAACTCGATGCTGAGTTGTTTGTAGCATCACTGCAAACTCTCACGGCACACGCCGCAAAAAACAAACGCGACGACATGTTGCAGATGTTACGGCAGATGGTGCCCACCTACAACCCTAGCGGCAACGGACTACCGGAGGATAATCAGGGATAATGTTTTACAAAAAGTGCTTTAAAAGAATAGGAGACTTTGTGTTGTGCGCCTTGGCAATGCTTGTGTTGTCACCGTTTTTTTTGGCAATAGCACTTGCGATAAAGGTGGACTCCAAAGGCCCCGTGTTCTTTTTTCAAAAGAGGGTGGGCAAGGATAAACGGCACTTCAACATCGCAAAGTTCAGGACGATGTTTGCCGACACCCCGGCGGACATCCCCACGCATCTGCTGCAAGACCCAAATAGCAGAATAACCAAAGTGGGGCGGTTTTTACGCAAAACCAGCCTTGACGAACTGCCCCAGCTCATTAACATTCTAATGGGACAGATGAGCATAATCGGGCCGCGTCCGGCACTTTACAACCAGTACGACCTAATTGAACAGCGTGATAAATACGATGTGAACTTGCTTGTGCCGGGGCTTACCGGTTGGGCACAGATAAACGGACGCGATGAACTGCCCATTGATGTCAAAGCCGAACTTGACGGCTATTATGCAAGCAACATAAGCTTTTGGCTTGACATAAAGGTATTCTTTTTAACCATTATGCGTGTGTTTACCGCCCACGGCGTAGCGGAAGGCAAGAGGGAATGAAACGTCTGAAGCGTTGGTATTTTGCGATGTTTGTCGGGTTAGTGCCGGCTTGCAATATCATGTCGGTGGTTTTAAGCAGTGCCCTCAGCGCCGAAAGCGCAACCGCTGTGCCACAACAACGATCCTGGCTGTGGATGGTTTTTGGGGTCACGCTACTTCCGGCTATCTATGAAGAGTTGCTGTTTCGGCGAATTTTACAAAGGTTGCTGTACCCACTGGGTGCGCCGATAGCGATAGTGCTGTCATCGGTCATGTTTACATGGCTTCATGTCGGCTCGCTGATCGACCGCGCAGCAATATTTATACTCTCATTCGCACTGGGTGTGTCCTATCTGTTGTTCAACGATATAAAATACACGGTGGCATTACATCTATTTAATAACGTTTTTGCACTTTGCGTGCTTATTGCTGCAACGTTTACAAGCGGACTGCTCACCAACATATTGGTTATTTCACTCTACGCACTGTGCGTTGTTTTTTCCGTCCTTTACTTATTATTAGGGAAACAAATATGCTTAAAACAGACGAGTACTTTATGGCAAAAGCGTTGCGGCTTGCTAAAAAGGCTATGAAGCGCGGCGAGGTGCCGGTGGGCGCTGTCATTGTCAAGGATGGCAAGATCATCGCCAAAGGCTACAACAAACGTGAGTGCAATGCCGACGCACTTGCACATGCTGAGCTTATAGCCATAAAAAAAGCGTGCAAAGCAATAGGGGAGTGGCGCTTGATAAATTGCTCAATTTATGTTACACTTGAACCATGCCCCATGTGTGCAGGTGCTATTATAAATTCACGTATTGAGCGCGTTGTGTTTGGCGCGTATGACCCAAAAGCCGGCGCGTGCGGTTCTGTAATAGATCTCTTTTCCTACCCTTTTAATCATTTTCCAAAGGTGACAGGTGGGGTGATGACCGCCGAATGTTCCTCTATACTGACCAAATTTTTTCGTAAACTGCGCCGTAAGAGAGCAAAGCGCTGATGAATTTTTTACAGCTTTCCCCATTCTTTTCATTTTTGTACAGATTAACATTAAAGGGATTACAGTATGAAAACGGTTGTGGTGACAGGCGGGAGTAGCGGTATCGGGCGCGCGGTGGTGCAACTGTTTGCAGAGCATGGCTACAACGTAGGTTTTTCTTTTAACAAAGGCAAAGCGGTTGCGCAACAACTGTGTGACAGCTATAACAATGTTAAAGCTATCAAAACAGATGTCACTGTAAGCGAACAGGTCTCAGCACTTGTACAGTTGACAGCCGAGACGTTCGGCGGTGTGGATGCCGTCGTCGCCTGTGCAGGTATTACGTCACAGCTACAGTTGCAGGACATTACCGACACGGCGCTGTGCGAGGTATTGGATGTTAATTTCAAGGGAACATTTTACCTGTTCCGTGCGGCAGTACCGTACCTGCTGCAGAACAAAAATGGCAGGATGGTGGCTATTTCCTCTTACTTTGCCGAGAGGGATGGCGCTTGTGAGTGCCACTATGCGGCGTCAAAAGCGGCTGTCAACGGGCTTGTTAGTGCGCTTGCAAGTGAATTTGCCCCCAGTGGTATAACGGTCAACGCCATATCGCCCGGCATAGTTGACACCCCTATGATACAAGGTCACGACAGGCAATCGCTTGTTGATGCCACACCGTGCAGACGCCTGTGCACCCCACAGGAAGTAGCCGAAACCGTGCTGTTTTTGTGCGATGCGTCATCGTCGTTTATAACGGGGCAGGTGATAAGGCAAACCGGCGGAATTTTCTGACAGGAGACAACATTATGACAGCAAGCTCTACTTCTGCGTTTGAAAATATTTTATGGCAGCTCTCGCCGACAAATTGGAACGTCGACGCTGTGTTATCCAATTTGTTTATGGCGGTGACATGGGATTTGCCCGTACTGCTCATATTATTGCTTGCGATTTCGCTTTTGTCATTGCTTCCGGCGCTAGAAAAGCACAACGCGCTGTTTTTAAGCGGTGGCGTGGTGGCCTACTGCGTTATAAGGTTTTTTTCAGCATTAAACATCTGGTTTTTTGCATTGCTTGCCGCGTATGTTATTTTGGCAATATTAAAAGTGGTGGTTACAAGCCAAAATGATGCACATCTGTACACCCTGTGTCACATCGAGGACGGTGATAAGGATGCCGTGCCACCGATACCTTACAGTAAAACAAGTCAGGCGATACTGTTGTCCTACAACCAAACGGAGGAGCTACCGACTGTTCATCGTGTGTTTAATGCGCTTGCAGGCGGTTTTTATGCGTTTTTGCAGGTGTTACCGCTTTTGTATATCGGCTACGCATTTATGCAACTGGAGCTGTTGCCGACTTTTTCAGTCATAGGTTTGCTTTTAGGGCTGTTTATCATTGCGCTTGCGCTGGCAGGTCTTGTAAAAAGCAGTGCAGATTTAAAAAAGCACGAAGAGGCCTTACATAAAATTCAACTTGGTCAGTACCCCATATACGGGCGCTTTAAATCGACGCAAAATCCTTTTTTATACTATGAGTGGGTTTTTATCGCCGGACTGGTCGTCAGCGGCAGCCTGCTTTACCTAGGCATTGGGCAGTGGTTTTTAGCATTGTTTGGACTTTTTTTGGTGACGGCAAGGTTTTTACGAGAAGCCGGCAGACAGGAGCGCATACGCTATCACAGGTTTAGCGGCAATGCAGGATTTAAAAATTATGCACATATAACGCCGGTGTTTTTTACATTTTTACCGCTGTATACAATATCAAAACCGTTTGCAGACATAGGCGAAAAAAGCGGTAATCCGCCACCGGAAGGTGTAGCAGGTGCAAAACCAAGCGGAAAAAAGGAAAAATCCGAAAAAGTACCAAAGGATAAACCGGCAAAAGCAGCAAAAGCAAAGTCGGAAAAACCGAAAAAAGAGAAAGCCGAAAAACCAAAAAAGGAAAAGAAAGAGAAAAAAGGCAAGAAAGAAAAGTAGAAAGTGAATTGATATACTCACATAAATATTATGTTTTTAAGATTGCTACCCCCGCCGGAGGCGGGGGTAGCAATCTTAAAACAAGAGAATTGTGCAATTTAACTTTTTAGTGTGACAAAAACATTATACGCCTTGCATTCCATTAGCAGACATATACTGATACAGCTCTTCTCCGTGACCCTGTTCCTGTTTTTGGATGGAGTTTAAGACATCTCTAAGCTCGGGTGAGCGGAACTCAAATATACACGTGTCATAGACACTTGACACATGTTTTTCGGCTGCAAGGGTATCAGCACACATATATGCATCCTGCGCCTTTGCTTGTGAGTTTGTGCGGCTTGTATAAGCAGACTTAGTTTGTGTTTGAGATTTACCGGACTGCTGTTTCTTTTTTGGTTGCTGTACCGTCGGTACTTTACCGCTTTGGATATCCTTTAGCATCTGCTCGTGCTTGCTCTCGCCTTTTTCAAGGGTGCTGAAAATTTTAGCAAGCTCGGGGTCGTTGGCCTCTTGTGAGTACTTGTGGTATTTTTCCACACAGAGTTTTTCTTGGTTGAGAAGATCCTTTAACAGTGTTGTTTCTTTTTGATTAAGTGTCATAATAAAAGTCCTTTCTTTTAAAAATAAGTTGGCAGGGGTGCAAATTGCTTATGTTCCCGTATAACCTCACCGCACTGAGTTAGGTGGTTATCCGGAAAAGTGTATTAATTACCCCCCCACTATCTATAGTAATTTAACCTAAAAATCACCATATCTTCCAGATGGAAATTCCGCCTAATTACCTTGTCGTCAATCGGAATACATAAAGTATTACTTGGTCTTCGTTTTGATAGGCGAAATTTCAGCTATACTATCCTGTGGCGTATTTCAAGTTAAACAGCTATATCTTGCAACACTATTATATAAAATTCTTTGAAAAATATTCAATTTTACCTCGATTTTACATTTTACAGGCTTAAAACTTTACACAAGTATTGTAAAATAAACACATAAGATAAAACGAGGAGATATTTATGAAAAGGATTATAGCATTTACAGTTGCGGCTTTACTTTTACTTGCCGGCTGTGCAGGCGGCGGTGAGCCGGTAAACGCATTTACACGTGAAGAGGGTAGCGGCACACGCGGTGCTTTTGTTGAAATACTCGGCATCGACGCTGACGGCACCGACATGACTTCCGCAGAGATACCGGTTGCAAACGGAACAGACATCGTTATGACAAGTGTTGCAGGCGACATCAATGCAATAGGCTACATATCTATGGGTAGCGTCAACGATACAGTAAAGGCAATTTCCATCGACGGTGTTGAGCCGACAGCAGAAAACGTACAGGCAGGCACTTATCCCATTAGCCGTCCGTTTAACATTGCAACAAAGGGCACACCGAGCGAGCTTGCACAGGATTTCATCAACTTTGCTATGTCCGACGAGGGTCAGGCTTTAGCGGTTGAAGAGGGCTATATAGCTGTACCGACGATAGGCGCTTACACCGCTTCCGGCGAAATGTCCGGCACACTGTCCGTAGGTGGTTCCACATCGGTAGGACCGCTCATGGAGGTCATGGCAGAAGCATATAAGGCAATCAACCCCGATGTATCCATCGACATTCAGCAAACAGGTAGCACAGCCGGTATGACAGGCGCTATCGACGGCACACTTGACATCGGTATGGCAAGCCGTGGGCTGAAAGAGGCTGAGCTTGCAGAGCTTACACCGGTAGTTATCGCAACAGACGGTATTGCGGTTATCGTTAACAACGACAGCGCTGTTACAAACCTCACACAGGATCAGGTTAAAAGTATATATGTAGGAGATGTCACATCATGGAGCGAGCTGCAAGGATAGTCTTTCTTATAGCAGCGCTGACATCTGTACTGGCGGTATTGCTCATCTGCGTGTTTTTGTTCGCAGGTGGGCTTCCCGCTATGTTTGAGATAGGTGTCTTTGACTTTCTGCTCGGAACGGACTGGTCACCTCTCGACGAACAGCCGTCGTTTGGTATATTCCCAATGATACTCGGTAGTATCTATGTCACATTCGGCTCTGCTCTTATCGGCGTGCCGATAGGAATACTGACCGCAACTTTTATGGCTAAATTTTGCCCACCCAAACTTGCAAAAATGCTAAAACCCGGTTTATCGCTGCTGGCAGGCATACCCTCAGTTGTTTACGGGTTTTTCGGCATGGTGGTTATCGTGCCGATGATACGTCTTGTGTTCGGCGGACGCGGTTTTTCCATGCTCGCAGCATGTCTGTTGCTCGGGATTATGATACTGCCGACCATTATAGAAATCGGTCAAAGCGCAATTGAGGCGGTGCCCTCCTCCTACTACGACGGTGCGCTTGCTCTGGGTGCAACACATGAACAGGCTACGTTTTTTGTCGTTCTTCCGGCAGCTAAAAGCGGACTCATTGCCGCTATAACACTCGGTATCGGTAGAGCTATAGGCGAGACGATGGCGGTTGTTATGGTTGCCGGCAACCAGGCGATTATGCGCGGCCCGTTTGACGCACTGCTCGGCCTGCGAACGCTGACCGCCAACATCATAAACGAGATGGGTTATGCAGAGGGCCTGCACCGTGAAGCACTTATAGCCACCGGCGTTGTTCTTTTCATATTTATTCTTCTTATAAACTTTGTCGTATCCTTCCTTAAAAGAAAGGCGGGACAATGACCTCTAAATTTTTAAGGGTTATAACATACACAACAGCTGTTATAACATTTGGCATACTTATTTTCCTCATTGCATATATTTTAGTTATGGGTATACCAAACCTCAAGCTTTCGATGTTTGCGTGGGAGTACAACAGCGATAACGTCTCGCTTGTGCCGGCGTTTATTTCGACAATAATTATGGCGTTTTTCTCGCTTATCACCGCTGTACCCTTGGGTCTTGGTGCCGCCATCTATCTTGTGGAGTATGCAAAACCCGGAAGCAAGATCGTCAAGGTGGTTCGCGCCACGACCGAGACGCTGTCGGGCATCCCCTCCATTGTCTACGGTCTTTTCGGTATGTTGTTTTTTGTCACATACCTTGAGTTTAACTATTCACTTATCTCCGGTGCGCTGACACTGTCCATCATGATACTTCCGCTCATCATACGCTCGGCGGAGGAGGCTATCATGGCGGTGTCGCAGTCCTACCGTGAGGGCAGTTTCGGTCTTGGTGCCGGCAGATTGCGCACAACGATGAAGGTGGTGTTGCCCGGCGCGGCAAACGGTATTCTTGCCGGTGTTATACTTGCCGTCGGCAGGATAGTAGGCGAGACTGCGGCGCTTATCTACACCAGCGGCACCGTTGCGCAGATACCGGGTGTTACCGACAACACAAACCTGTTCTTTTCCAGTGCACGTACACTGTCGGTACACATGAAAGTACTGTCCGGCGAGGGTCTGCATGTCGGCGAGTCCTATGCTACAGCGGTTGTACTGCTTGTGTGCGTTATAGGTATCAACGCCGCCGCCGCCGCACTTGCAAAACGTGTGTCAAAGCGCGCAAGCCCCAACTGATAACATAGCAACCTGAGGGTGTATAAAATAAGCACCTGATACGTTTGTTTAAACTGGATGTATTAATAAAACGGAGAAAATATGCTAAAGATAGCTGTTAAAGACCTTAACTTGTGGTATAATGATTTTCAGGCACTGCATAATGTAAACATAGATATCGAACAAAACGAGATAACCGCGTTTATCGGCCCGTCCGGTTGCGGTAAGTCCACGCTACTTAAAACAATCAACCGTATGAATGACCTTGTTGAGGGTTGCACGACAAAGGGGGAGATACTCGTCGACGGTGAGAATATACTGAGCAAATCCACCGATGTAAACGTGTTGCGCCGTCGGGTGGGAATGGTTTTTCAAAAGCCTAACCCATTCCCGATGAGCATATACGACAACATCGCTTACGGCCCCAGAACACACGGAATAAAAAAACGCGTGCAACTGGATGAAATCGTCGAAAAGGCACTGCGCGGTGCGGCGATATTCGACGAGGTTAAGGACAGACTTAACAAGTCCGCGCTCGGACTTTCGGGCGGCCAGCAACAGCGCCTTTGTATAGCGCGTGCGCTTGCGATACAGCCGGAGGTACTTTTGATGGACGAGCCGACCAGTGCACTTGATCCAATATCCACCGGTAAGATAGAAGAGCTTGCAGAGGATCTGAAAAAGGAGTATACTGTTGTTATAGTCACACATAATATGCAACAGGCAACACGTATATCAGATAAGACGTCGTTTTTCTTGCTCGGCGAAATTGTCGAGACAGGTAGGACAGAGGAGCTGTTCTCTTCACCGAGGGATAAGCGTACAGAGGATTACATAACCGGGAGGTTCGGATAATATGAGAGCTCATTTTGACGCACAACTGCAACAGCTTAACATCATGCTCACCGAGATGGGTGCACTTATCGAGACGGCGATATCGCGCTCAGTTTATGCGCTGGAGCACAACGACCGTGACCTTGCAAAGCAGGCGGTCAAAGGTGATGATGCTATCGACAACAAAGAGCGCGACATCGAAGCACTTTGCCTGCGACTTTTTATGCAACAACAGCCGGTAGCACGCGACCTGCGCTTTATATCAGCGGCACTTAAAATGATAACGGACATGGAGCGTATCGGTGACCAGGCGTCGGATATTGCAGAAATTACACTGCATACCGATCTTGCTTTTAACCAGAAAAAACTTGCCCACCTGCACAGCATGGCAAAGGCGACGATAACAATGGTGTCGGAGAGTGTAGATGCATTTGTACATTCCGACCTTGACAAGGCAATGTCCGTTGTGGATATGGATGATATTGTCGATAGTTTATTTTTCACAATAAGAAGTGAAATTGTCGAACTCATAAAAAATGATAGTAGCAGAATTGACGAAGCGCTCGATATGTTTATGATAACAAAGTACTTTGAGCGCATAGGCGACCACGCCTCCAATATAGCCGAATGGGTAATATTCGCCCTTACAGGAGAGCATAAGACAAAGGAAGTGTAGTATGTACAAGGTTTTTATGGTCGAAGACGATGAAAACATCGGCGAGCTTGTCAGATATGCTCTGAGCGGTTCCGGTTACAAGGTGTATCTTTTCGAGGATGGAAACGCGTTTTTTACGGCGCTCGAAAAGACACGCCCCGATATAGTTTTGCTTGACATAATGTTGCCGGACACCGATGGTGTAGCATTGTTGCAAAAACTGCGAAAGACACACAGCACGCCGGTCATCATGCTAACGGCAAAGGGGAGCGAGCTTGACAAAGTGCGCGCTTTAAACCTCGGTGCCGATGATTACGTGACAAAACCGTTTTCGGTGGTGGAACTCACCGCACGTATACAGGCAATACTGCGGCGCAGTATGAGCGCGCAGGAGCTGTTGGCGGTGGGCAGTATCGCTATAGATATTTTAGCGGTTAAGGTCAACGTAGGGGACACGCCTATTGAGTTGACTCGCAAGGAATATGAGCTGTTGCTCTTAATGGCGCGCAATGTGGGTCATGTCGTAACGCGCGACACCGCCATGAATGAGGTGTGGGGGTACGACTACGAGGGCGAAAGCCGCACGGTGGACATGCATGTTAAAACGCTGAGAAGCAAACTCGGTACAGCCGGCGACCAGATAAAAACCGTTCGCGGAGTGGGATATAAATTGGAGGAGATGTGAAAAAAAGAATTTTTTTGTACATGAGCGCATTGTCACTGCTGTCGGTGCTGATACTGTGCGGACTGGTGTTTTTTTTGTTTGCACTCAGGACACCACAAAAAATAGAGGATGAACTGCGCA
>CAYJFU010000057.1:0-7266 GCA_964369445.1 uncultured Oscillospiraceae bacterium
GAAGAGCTGTCTTGGCCGCTGTCATCGCCCTCGCTGCTATCCTCGCTTGTAGATGTCGATTCATCAACGTAATCACTAAGACCAGCTGAGTTATCGCAGGCGGCGCAAGCTGCTAAGCTTAGGCCCATTACCAAAATTACTATTAAGCCAATTAATCGTTTTGTCATTGTTTTCCCTCACTTTTATTCCAATTGTGTTGAATTCATTGTTAGTATATGTGCAAATTTATATATCAATAGTATAATCTTATATATTTTAACATAATAACATTATAAGTGCAACTTTTTATGTGCTTTTGTTTTCTATAAAAGAATAAAAGCTGCATTTCACTTTTGTGGGGCTTTACAAAGCAGCTACCATTAGATTTCGGGCATAAAAAACACCCTCTAGCAGATACTAGAGGGCGTTTTGGGTGCAGCGTCACGCTGCTGGTGGAGCATAGGAGATTCGAACTCCTGACCCCCACACTGCCAGTGTGATGCGCTACCAACTGCGCTAATGCCCCATGATGTAACTCAATGTTACTCAGACATTTTATCAGATAAGTACTAGTTTGTCAAGTCTTTAAGATGGATTTAGGCTTTTGTTTTTTGTGCCGAAAAATAAAAACACTCCAACCCACAATATTAAGCATAACACAACACAAACACACAGCATATAATCACCGGTTTTTACTTCTTCCTAAACTCCCCGTGGTCATCCCGGTATTATATTTGAATACTCTATTAAAATATACGGGTGAAGGAAACCTAGCATATCACTTATCTCACTGATTGTTAATTTCTTTAGTACTGACCTATCTACCGGCTTAAACAGGTAATCATAATCTGTTCCGTGACTGGAATCAAATACTACAGTACCATAAACACCAAAGTCACCTGTCAGGAGAATGCCATCTCTAGATTGAAAAATCCGCCAACCGCAGATTTTTATATATCTGTCACTGACAGTACAGTTATTTTACGTCTAAAACAATCCCACCATCCTTTCTGTTCTGTTAACTTTACAATAAATTTGCTAAGATTTTGTTATTTAATTTGCAATTTTTCAAAAAACCATGTGTGAATGTCAATGATAGGTGTCATTCGTACAACATTAACCATTCTCATAGACATAAAACACTTGCATTTTTCATAATATTGCGCTATAATATTGAATAAGAATGGTAAGGAGGTGAATTATGGGACTTGAAACTACGATTTTCAAGGTAGACGACGAAAAAGGTAAGGAGATTCGCGACACGCTGACAGAGGTATACGATGCCTTGCGTGAAAAGGGTTATAATCCCATAAATCAACTTGTTGGTTACATTCTGTCCGAAGACCCGACCTATATAACAACGCACAACATGGCAAGAAGTAAAATCCGCAGGGTGGACAGAGACGAGCTTTTGCGTGAGCTACTGTGCACCTATCTTGACAACAAATAAAGGAAAATATGGCTTTTAAAACAACATTAACTTATAAAAAGCGCCCAATAGTGCGCTTTAAAGATGACATTTACTATGGTGATTTAGGTGGCAAATACATTTTAAAGCTGAAGGTTTTAAGTTTTAAAAAGCAGGGCACACAAAGCATAGCCGACAAGGTTAAAATAGAGCTTTTAGATGCCGACATCGAGGGCCCCGAGAGTGAACGTGTCATGCGCCACGCTGAGCGCAATGGGCTTTTCAACGCTCTTGATATTGGTAAGGTTTGGCTTGACAGTGCGCTGAGCATGCAATGAGTGCGATAAACATACTGGTTATTGACGGTCAGGGCGGACGGCTTGGCAAAGGCGTTATCGAACGATTGCAACCGCACCGCGAGCGCTTAAATCTAACCGCTATCGGCACAAACAGCATAGCGACGGCACTTATGGTCAAAGCGGGTGTTGACAGTGCCGCTACAGGTGAAAACCCTGTTATTGTAAACAGTCGCAATGCAGATATAATAGTAGGCCCCATCGGCATAGTGCTTGCCGATTCCCTTGTCGGAGAGGTAACTTCGGCGATGGCTGCAGCCGTGGGAGCAAGCAGGGCACACAAGATTTTAATGCCGATAAACCGCTGTAACACACACATTGTGGGCAGTGAAGAGTTGTCCCTTGCGCAGTGTGTAGACAGTGCCATGGACTACATCTTGAAGTATATAGATAGGTGATGAGTATAAATAGTTTTTCATCATTGTATTTAAATTAGATATAATTAACGGTTGACCATGCAGGCACCATATTTCACTATGAAATGCGGTACCTGTATTTTTTTTGCAACATCAACAACTTAGGAAAACCATCTTGTATCAGGCTGTCGCACCAAAGTCAAATTGTATAATACTTGTTGTTTCATTTTTTGTCGATTTAAGGTTTTGTGCATACCGACAATTTTCCCCACATTCGTGACAGCTTTATGCGAAAAAATATTTGGCTACTTAATTTGTTGAGGTTTTTTACACCGGAACATATTGTCACTCAACTTAAAAGCAATTATACAAACACAGAAAGGACTCAACATGAAAACAAAAAAACTAATTATCGCCGCAATGATGCTTGCACTTGCACTGCTACTGCCAACTGTCACCGGGCGAATACAGGTGCTCGGCTCCGCAATACTTCCCATGCACATACCGGTCATGCTTGCCGGACTTTTGTGTGGTTGGAGATACGGCTTGCCGGTAGGCTTTATCGCTCCCTTGCTTGGCTCCTTGCTTTTCGGTATGCCGCCGCTTTTCCCCGTTGCTTTTGCAATGGCATTTGAGCTTGCAACATACGGTCTTGTTACCGGTCTTTTAGCACAAAAAACCCCAAACAACATCGTCGGAAGTTATATCAGCCTTATCGGTGCTATGCTTGCCGGACGCGTCGTCTGGGGTGTCGTGATGTTTTTGGTATCGGTCGGCTCACCGACGGCTTTCGGCTTTTCGGCTTTTATAGCAGGTGCGTTTGTGTCAGCATTGCCCGGTATTATACTGCAACTTGCCATCGTTCCGGCGATTGTTGCGTTGCTCAAACGTTCCAAAGTAACTGTAGGTCTTGTATAAAAATAAATATTTTAAAGAAGCCCCCTGCCTTTGGCGGGGGGCTTCTTTAAAATACATCTATACTAGTCATGGTGTGGTTTTGCCCTGACCGTCAGCATCGCCTTTATCACCGCCGAGGCCGCATCGGCATGCTGTTTTGTCGTCGGTTCACTCTGCTGTTCCTGGTTGCCCTTTACGACATAGATGGGCGGTAGGTTGGCAAGTGCCATTGCCGTAATATCCTTACGGCAACGCTCACAGTCGCAACAGCGGTACTTTTTATATGCCGCCTCCAACTTTTGCTCTACGAGCTGCTTTTGCAGATTTATTATATCAAACTGCTCGGTGCTTTGATCCTGTTGAACAACCTCCGGCACTTTTTTTCTTTTTGCAACCAATTTGTGCCTTTTTACATGCTGTTGCAGCTCATCGGGCACAACTTCTAAAGGCTTTTTGCGTGTTGCAACAAGCTTGTGTCGCTTTGGCTTTTTTTCTGCTACCTGCTCCTCTGCTTGCTTTTTTCTTTTTGCAACAAGCTTATGTCTTTTTTCCTCTTTAACAGGCTCAGGGGGGGATTGTTCTACTTGCTTTTTGCGCGTTGCTGTAAGTTTGTGACGTTTTTGTTTAACCTGCTCCGACTCTTGCGTGACGATAATGTTGTGTGCGTCGGGGTTATAAATAAGCTGATTGTTCGGGTGCACAATCTCCTGTAGGTTTTGTGGGTCGGGGTTGCGCTCGACCTTTGGTTTAGGCGAGGACGGCTGTTCCTCACCGTAATAAAAACCCGGCTCGCCGGACTCCTGTCGGCTCTGTGTCGGCATGAGTTTGCGATACATATTTTCTTTTGCTAAATTCTTTTTTGCCGCCATAACTCTCCGTTTATCAATCTCAAAAGTTATCTTTTATGTTATGTTTCTCTTTTTACTGATTACTCAACTCTAATAAAAGCTCGTCCATAAAAGAGGTGTAATCCTTTGCAACGTTGGAGCGTGGTGCGTATTTGACGATATTTTTTTGCATAGCCTGTGCTTCTCGCATTGTCACGCTTTCACGAATATACGTATCAAACAGCTTTATTTCAAGGTCTTTTGAAATCATTTCTGCTGTGCCCCAAATCTCACGAGCAAAAATACTGCGCGGATTGTATTTTATCAGCAGTATTCCGAGTATCTTTAGGCTGGGATTTGTATATTTTTTAACCCTTTCGCAGCTCTCATATATCTGCGCTATGCCCTGTAGACTAAAAATATCTGCGAGCATGGGCACAATTATGTTTGTCGAGGCGGTAAACGCGTTGACTGTCAGCAGTGACAGCGCCGGCGGTGTATCTATTAAAATAAAGTCGTACTTTATCGGCAGTGAGCGTATTGCCTCTTTAAGCAGATACTCACGGCCGGAGGATACAAACTCAAGTTCCAGTCCCGACAGCGCGATGCTGGAGGTTACAACGTCAATGGTCTCGGTGTGCTGTATGGCATGTTGCAAACGTACATCGCCCTTTAAAACCTCGTAGATGGTCGCGCTTGTCTCGACATCCGCACCAAGGCAAAAACTTAAATTGCCCTGCGGATCCATATCAATTGCAAGCACATTGTAGCCCCTGTCTTTCAGCAACATGCCGACGGTTGCTGTTGTCGTGGTTTTGCCTACGCCACCCTTTTGATTGGTCATTGTTATTATCATGGTCAACACACCCTTGTTAAAATGATTTATTAATTCTGCTTCGTTTAAAAAAGCCTTTTTTGAATACATGTAAGGCATTATTACACATTATATCACAAAATATCCTATTTTTCAATTTTTTTCGACAGTTTTTTTAAGAATTTTTTGTTTGTTTTTTGTGCGTTTTGCTTGTTTTTTGCGCTTAAAAATGATATAATATAAGACATATATAATAGTACGGAGTTTTATTTAATGGAATCATTTGATGAAGTTGTAGACCGCGTAAAAGCTTACTGCAAAGAGAGGATAAACGACACCTCTTTTTTCGTGTTCTTTTCGAAATTAGAGGGGTTGGAACTTGATCTTGAAGAAAACATTGCTGTTTTAGTTGTTGAAAATCGCTTTCAGCAAAATGTTTTGATGAAAAGATATAACGATATGTTGAGGACTGCTTTTTTGCATGTGCTCGGTTTTGAGGTTGAAGTCGAAGTTGTTGTCATGGAACCTAATTTCGAGGAAGACAATGATCCCGACAGTGGCGGTTACTCATACACATTCGATAATTTTATAAAAGGCGATTCAAACTCGCTTGCGGTTGCCGCGGCTATGTCCGTTGCTCAAAAACCTGCTGCAAACCGAAACAACCCTCTGTTTATCTACGGTGACAGCGGTCTTGGTAAAACGCATCTTTTGACTGCTATCTGCATCGAGGTGACGACAAACTTTCCCGACTACAACATAATAATGGTTGACGGCGAAAGCTTTACAAATGAGTTTATCGAGTCACTGCAAAGCAACGACAGCGCATACTTTCATTCAAAGTTTCGCGCCGCCGATATGCTACTTGTGGACGATGTGCAGTTTTTAGGCGGTAAAGAATCGACGCAGGAGGAATTTTTCCATACCTTCAACACCCTGCACAGGCTCGGAAAACAGATTGTACTTGTATCCGACCGACCACCGCGTGAAATTCGCTCGTTGCATGAACGGTTGCAGACACGCTTTTTGTCCGGACTTATCGTCGATATACAGCCGCCAAAGTATGAGACACGCGTCGCCATAATACGTCGTAAGGCGGAGCTTTTAGACCTCGACCTGCCGGATGACATAATTGAATTTATCGCCACAAGGCTTAAAAATAACATAAGGCAACTCGAGGGTGCTGTAAAAAAGCTCAACGCTGTCAAGAAACTGGAAAACACCGAGCTGTCGATAATGGTGGCGCAAACTGCGATAAAAGACATACTGAGCGAAATACAGCCCATACCGGTCACTATAGACAAGGTTCTGTCGGAAATATCTCGTACATTTAACGTCACCCCCGCCGACATACGCTCAACGGTGCGCAAATCCAACGTCAGCAAGGCTCGTAAAGTCTGCATGTACATCATACAAAATGTTACCGAGATGACAACAACCGATATAGGCAAGGAGTTTGGCGGACGTGACCACTCCACCGTCGTCTACTCTATACAGGACATCGAAAAGATAATGGCAAAGGATAGGCATCTTAAAAACACTGTGGATGATTTAATTAAGAATATAAAGTCGAGTTAATAATTACCGTTAAATCAATTCTTTGTGTCTGCTTCCATTACCGCTCAACAGACAAATTGCACAATTCTTGTTACACTTTTAATTGCTACCCTCGCCGCCGGCGGGGGTAGCTAAACGGAAAAATTTTTTCCACAGACTTTTACAAATGTTTAAAGATTTTCAACAATCATTGTTTAAAACTTTAATCTTTCAACATTTAAACATTTTTTCAAGAAACTTTCAAGAAAAAAATACATGCTTCAAAAGCGCATTACAAAACGTTTTATAACACTTTTCAACATTTTCAGCATTACTACTACTAATACTAACTTTAGTTTGGTAAAGAGTAAGTTTTTTTAAAAAAAACTTTTTTTGTCGAGAAATCTATGTTGAAAGAAAATACAGAAAGGAAAAACATGAAATTCACCGTCGAAAAAGAAAGCTTTTACACCTGTGTCAACAGGGCAGGACGTTCGGTGCAACAAAAAAGCTCTATATCGGTGCTGGAAGGTCTTTTGATAAAAGCTGAGGGTCAAAAGGTTATACTCACCGGCTACGACCTTGAAATCGGCATCACCTGCGAGACGGAAGCAAGCGTCAAAGAGGAGGGTGTGACGGTAATATCCGCAAAACTCTTGACCGACATCTGTCGCATTGCTAACGGCTCGGTAATAGATGTTACGACAAACGGCACAACCGTCGAGATTACAAGCGGTACCGTTTTTTACGAGATATCCTCCATGAACGCAAATGATTTTCCGCAACTTCCGGTGCCGGACGCGGAGCCTGCGCTTAAAATGGACAGCGCAACACTCAAAGAGATGATAGATTTGACCATCTACGCCATAAGCAGTGACGACACAAACCCGGTCAACACCGGCGAGCTGTTTGAGCTAACGGAGGATAAGCTCACTATTGTCGCGCTGGATGGTTTTAGGCTTGCCATCTGCACCCGTCCTGTGGTCAGCAACACGTCGATAAACATCGTTGTGCCGGGCAAGACTATGTCGGAGGTGACAAAGCTTATAACCGAGGGCGAGATTGAAATAAGTGTTTCTCAGCGATATATTGT
>CAYJFU010000057.1:7276-11525 GCA_964369445.1 uncultured Oscillospiraceae bacterium
TCCTGTGCCGATTTTACGCTGGTTTCGCGCCTTGTCAACGGTGTGTTTCTCGACTATCGTCGTGTCATACCCTCGGGGGAGCAGTCCTTTGTGCGTGTCGATGCAAAGGAGCTTAACAGGTGTGTCGACAGGGCATCGCTCGTCATAAGTGAGAGGATTAAAAATCCGCTTAAAATACTTTTTGATGAGCAGGGCATACACCTTGACTGTCAGACCTCACTCGGACGTGTCAACGATGACATGGAGTGTGAGTTTAGCGGAGAGCCGGTGCAGCTCGGCTTTAACAGCAGATATCTACAGGATGCGCTTAAGGCATCGAACAGCGAGTTTTTACGCTTTGAGATAATAAACGCACTGACCGCGGTCAAGGTTTATCCCGACGAGGGGGATGCGTTTATGTACCTTGTTTTGCCGGTAAGATTTAAAGCGACACCGCCACAGGGACAAGAAAACACCGCTACGGAGTAGACATGTGCGCCTTGAAACGTTAACGCTAACACAATTTAGAAATATAAAGCAACTGACGATAGAGCCGTCGGCGGGGCTAAACATCATTTTAGGTGAGAACGGTGCCGGCAAGACAAGCATTGTCGAGGCGATGTATATGTTATCCGGCGCAAAGAGCTTTAAAAAGTCTAAGGACTCAGAGCTTGTCAACTTCGAGGTCGAAAAGGCAAACATCAGTGCGCAGGTAAGTTTTGAGGGATATAAAAACAATATATGCATTGACATCGAAAAAAAGAACGGTCGCACCGGTTTTTTAGACGGTCAATTTGTAGGCAGAGCCTTTAACCTTGCAGGAAGATGCTGTGCCGTGGTTTTTTCGCCGGACAACCTTTTTATCGTCAAAGGCGGTAAAGAAAACAGGCGCTCCTTTGTCGACAACGCACTTTGCAACATCTATCCGGCATACATCAACACACTGCGTAGTTTTAACCGCCTTATGCAACACAAAAACGCTCATCTTAAACAAAGGGGAAGCAGTGAAGTGCTGGACATTCTGGACGAGCAGCTTGCCGGTGTCAGTGAGGAGATTGTAAAAAGGCGCAAAGGGTATATTGACGGCATACAGGGCATTGCAACCATCTTTTATGATGGCATTTCCACAGGTAAGGAGCGGCTCGGTATCGGTTACCGCCCCCCTGCCGAGCAAAAGGAGGATTTTATACAGTTTTTTATGAGGCATCGCGACACCGATTTACGCTATGGACACAGCAACAGCGGCGTGCACCGCGATGATATAGACATAACGCTAAACGGACTTGTTGCTAAGACATACGCAAGTCAAGGGCAACAGCGAAGCATTGTTTTAAGCCTTAAAAAGGCCGAGGCGGAATATTATTTCGAGGTTACAGGCAAGCGACCGATACTACTTTTTGACGATGTTTTAAGCGAGCTTGATGAGCATCGGCAAGGGTTTTTACTAAAGGATGCGCTCAACTGCCAGACATTTTTCACGGCATGTGATGAAAGGGCATTCAAAAACAGCGATGAAATGAAGTTTTTTCGTATTGAAAACGGTGGGTTAAAATGTTGAAAAAATACAACAAATTGCCACATTATTTTCATGTGGGGAGCGGACATTATGTCGCGGCGGCAAATGTTATCGGCATATTTGATACCGACAGGTGTACAGTCTCAAAGAGAGGTAAGGACTTTTTGTATAGTGCACAGCGCGAAAAACGGTTGATTGAAACAGGTTTTGATATACCAAAATCTTTTATTGTCCTTGCGGACAACACAGTATATCTATCCGATTACAATACGGCAACAATAGTATGAAAGGGATAAAATGAACGAAGCAAACAATTATGACGGAAGTCAAATTCAAGTTTTAGAGGGTCTGGAGGCCGTGCGCAAACGCCCCGGTATGTACATCGGAAGTACCGGCAGTCGCGGTCTGCACCACCTTGTGTACGAGATTGTCGACAACGCCATCGATGAGGCGCTCGCCGGTTTTTGCACCCACATTGAGGTCAACTTAAAACCGGGCAACATCATCGAAGTAAAGGACAACGGTCGCGGTATTCCTGTGGGCATACAGCCAAAACTCGGCATACCGGCGGTCACCGTAGTTTTCACCATTTTGCACGCAGGCGGTAAGTTTGGCGGCGAAAACAGCGGATACAAGGTTTCCGGCGGTCTACACGGTGTCGGCGCGAGTGTTGTTAATGCTCTGTCCGAGTGGCTACAGGTAACGGTGTGCACCGACGAGGGTGTCTACTATCAAAGTTTCAAGCGCGGTAACGAGGACGCACCGCTTAAGCGCGTGAGTGACATCGGCAGTGAACAGCGCGGCACAACCGTTACGTTTATGGCGGACGATGAGATATTTGAGACGCTGGAATATGAGTATGATGTTCTGCTGACACGTCTGAGAGAGCAGGCGTTTTTAAACGCAGGTGTCAGGATAACGATAACCGACAGCCGCAGTGAAGAGGTTGTGGAAAAGTCCATGTGTTACGAGGGCGGTATCCGCAGTTTTGTCGAGCACATACATAAGCGCAAACAGTTAAACGTTTTACATCCGCAGGTTATCTACCTGACGGCGGAACAGGGCACGGCACATGCCGAAGTCGCACTGCAATACAACAACAGCTACAACGAACTTCTGTTGTCCTTTGCCAACAACATTAACACGCCGGACGGCGGTACACATGAGCAGGGTTTTAAAACGGCAATGACGCGCGCGTTCAACGATTTTGGGCGCAAAAAAGGTTTTATCAAGGAAAAAGACGACAACCTACAGGGCAACGACGTCCGTGAGGGTTTGACGGCAATTATATCGGTGAAGTTGCAGGAGGCGCAGTTTGAGGGACAGACAAAAGCAAAGCTTGGCAATACCGAAATAAGGGGACTTATCGAAACACTTGTGTTTGAAAAGTTGACGGAGTTTTTTGAGGAAAATCCCGGTGTCGCAAAAGCGGTATACGAAAAGGCACTCAGTGCCGCGCGTGCACGTGAGGCGGCAAAAAAGGCAAGGGAACTTGTGCGCCGTAAAACGGCACTGGAAAGCCAACGTATGCCGGGCAAACTTGCAGACTGTCGCGAAAAGGACAACACACGCACCGAGCTTTACATCGTCGAGGGTGATTCGGCGGGCGGTTCGGCGAAAGAGGGTCGCGACAGCCTTTATCAAGCGATTTTGCCGCTGTGGGGCAAGATGCTCAACGTCGAAAAGTCACGCCTTGACAAGGTGTACGGTAATGAAAAGCTCATGCCGGTCGTGACGGCGCTCGGCTGTGGTATCGGCGAGGAACTGGATGTTACCAAAATTCGCTACAATAAAATATTCATCATGGCGGATGCCGATGTCGACGGAAGTCATATTCGGACACTGCTTTTGACATTCTTTTTCCGCTTTATGCGCCCCGTCATCGAGGCAGGGCACATCTACATCGCCATGCCACCGCTCTACAAGATTGCAAAGGGCAAAGACGTGCGCTATGCGTTCAGCGACGAGGAGCGTGACGTGATGTCACAGGAGATGGGCGGCAATCCCAAAATCAACCGTTACAAAGGTCTCGGTGAGATGAACCCCGAGCAGCTGTGGGAAACCACAATGAACCCCGAAAACAGAATGATTGTGCAGATAACGTTGGACGATGCCGCCTCTGCAGACGAGACCTTCACGATACTGATGGGCGACAAGGTCGAGCCGCGCAAAGAGTTCATCGAGCAAAACGCAAAGTATGTTAAAAACTTAGATATATAATAGACTAAAGGCTAATGACTAGTGGTGGAGGACTATGCCATCGCCGTAGGTGATACCGTAACCCTTAGCTCTTAGCCATTTATCCTTTGCCATTAGTCAAAAAAACCCCTCGAACAAGGGAGCAAAAGGACAGCAAACACCCCGAAAACCTCTCCACGCGGGAGGGGGAGGTTTTCGGAAATACACTACCTGTAAAGGTTGTAAAAAAACAAACCACCTAACGAAAGTTGAAAAATATGGATGAAAACAAAACAAAGGTAATTATACGCGACATCGAAAAGGAGATGAAAGACTCTTTTCGTGATTATGCTATGTCTGTTATTGTCAGCCGTGCACTGCCGGATGTGCGCGACGGCTTAAAACCGGTGCACCGCCGTATACTGTACACCATGTCGGAGCGCGGACTGGAACATTCCAAAGGTTTTAGAAAATCCGCCGAGACGGTCGGTGCCGTGCTCGGTAGCTATCACCCTCACGGTGACAGCTCGGTTTACGATGCACTTGTACGTATGGCGCAGGACTTCTCCTTGCGCT
>CAYJFU010000057.1:11535-12045 GCA_964369445.1 uncultured Oscillospiraceae bacterium
GTACTCCGAGGCACGTATGAGCCGTACCTCTGACGACCTGCTGAGCGAACTTCACAAGGAAACTGTTGACTTTGTGCCCAACTACGATGACACAACGACCGAGCCGTCGGTGTTGCCGGCACGTATACCAAACCTGCTTGCTAACGGTTCGACAGGTATTGCCGTCGGCATGGCGACAAACATACCACCGCACAACATGGGCGAGGTTATCGACGCGGCACTGTGTGTCCTCGACGAGCCGGAGTGCGAGCTTGTCGACCTGATGGAACACGTAAAAGGCCCCGATTTCCCGACAGGTGGCACAATCATGGGGCGCAGTGGCATACGTGCCGCCTACTCCACAGGGCGCGGTAAAATCATACTGCGCGGTAAAACCCACTTTGAAGAGACGAAAAACGGCCGCACAAACATCATCATCACCGAGATCCCCTACATGGTCAACAAGGCGCGTATGCAGGTGGGCATCGCCGACCTAATAAAAGACAAGCGCATCGAGGGCATCTCCGACAT
>CAYJFU010000058.1:0-817 GCA_964369445.1 uncultured Oscillospiraceae bacterium
CAAAAACGCAAGTCCGTCACGGATCTCGACAAAAACAACGACATCCGGCTCGTCCATCTTGACGCGCAGGTGGGGGAAGCTGTCGAGGATAACACCGCCCAGCTCCCTGCCTATCTTCATCGAGTCCATCGGAAAGTCCTTATCGGCGCGTTTTGCCTGCACTTTAAAGGTAGCCGCCGCTTTTAGTCTGTCGGCAAACAGCGTGACGGCGCGGCGAGATATCTCCTCAAAGTCACGCTTTACGACGTAAGCCTGCGCCACGTTCGCAAGACCGAACGTATTTTGCACCGCCCTGTAAGCCGCGTCGACATCGGCATCGCCCGACGGCTTTACGTAGAACGTCGACTGCGAACAGCTGACATTAAACTCACCAAAGGCGGCTATTTTTTTGCGAATATTTCTGGCGATAGCGTCCTCGAACGACCTCCTGTTGAGACCCTTTAAGGCGACCTCGCCCTCGTAACCCATTATAATGCGCTCTGTGTTTTGTGACATATTATACCGTTATCCCTCTTTAAGTGCACAGCACTTTTTGTATTTTTTACCACTGCCGCACGGACAGGGATCATTTCTGCCGACCTTGACCTTTTTTACGTCGGGGCGCTGTTTTATTGCACCGCTCTGCGCGCCGGACTCGCCGGTGACCTTTGCCACCTGTTGGCGCACGATGGGTTGATTTTGCACAAGTTTTGCTGTCAGCACTATGCGCGCGGTTTCCTCTTTTATGCCCTCGATCATGTCGTCGAACATATCAAAACCCTCGATACGGTACTCGATGACGGGGTTGCGCTGACCGTAACTGCGCAGGTGTATGCCG
>CAYJFU010000058.1:827-12009 GCA_964369445.1 uncultured Oscillospiraceae bacterium
TGCCGCGGCGGAGCTCATCCATTGCATCAATGTGATCGATCCACTTTTTATCGACGCTCTTGAGCAGTACAAACCGCTCAAACTCGCGCATGTTCTTTTCGGTGAGCTGTTCGGTGCGTTTGTTGTACAGTATCATTGCACGGTCGTACAGCATGTCCGACACGTCCTGCGGTTGCAACGTCTCCAGTTGCTCCTCGGTGTAGTGCAGGTCATCCTCGCCGCACAGCCAGCCCAGATAGTAACTGCGCAGTGCCGAGAAGTTGTAGTCGTCGACACTGTCACCCGACAGGCACTGTGCAACCTGCGCGTCGATGTTTTCCCTTATCATGGTGCGGACGTTTTCGCCCACGTCCTGACCGCTGAGCACCTTGCCCCTTTGGGTGTAGATAATCTCACGCTGTGAGTTCATGACATCATCGTAGTCCAAAACGTTTTTACGTATGGAATAGTTGCGCGTCTCGAGTTTTTTCTGCGCGCCCTCGATGGTGTTTGTCAGTATGCGGTTTTCGATAGGCATATCCTCGTCAACGCCGAGGGTATCCATGAGCGACTGCACGCGATCGCCGCCGAACAGCCGTATTATGTCATCCTCAAGGGACAGGAAAAAGCGCGTCTCACCGATGTCGCCCTGACGACCGCTTCGTCCTCGCAACTGGTTGTCGATGCGTCGGCTCTCGTGGCGCTCGGTACCGATGATGAACAGACCGCCTGCCGCCCTGACCTTTTCCGCCTCGTCGGCGACGCTCTGCCTGTGCTTTTGCGACAGCTCTTCATACATGGCGCGCGCGGCGAGTATCTCCTCGTCCTCCGTCTCGCCGTGACCGTTTGCCTCAGCTATAAGATGCGGTTCAATGCCTTTTTTGGCCATCTCGTCCTTTGCCAAAAACTCGACGTTACCACCGAGCATAATGTCGGTGCCGCGTCCTGCCATATTTGTTGCAATGGTGACGCTATTGTATTTACCTGCCTGCGCAACGATGCCGGCCTCCTGCTCGTGGAACTTTGCGTTAAGGACGTTGTGTTTGATGCCCTTGCGCTTTAGCATAGCGGACAGGTGCTCGGATTTGTCGATGGAGATGGTGCCGACAAGCACAGGCTGACCCTTGGCGTGGCACTCGGCGACCTGCTCGACGACGGCGGAGTACTTGCCGTTTTCGGTTTTGTAAACGCTGTCGTGGTGGTCGTGGCGCTGATTGGGGCGGTTGGAGGGGATCTCCACCACCTGTAGACCGTAGATATCGGAAAACTCCGTAACCTCCGTCTTGGCGGTGCCGGTCATGCCGGACAGCCCCGAGTAAAGGCGGAAGTAGTTCTGAAATGTTATCGTTGCAAGCGTCTTGTTCTCGTTGGCGATTTTAACGTTTTCCTTTGCCTCGATTGCCTGATGCAGACCCTCACTGTAGCGCCGACCGAGCATGAGACGACCGGTAAACTCGTCCACGATAACGACCTCGCCGTCCTTGACGACATAGTCAACGTCGCGCTTCATGATACCGTAGGCACGCACTGCCTGATTTATGTGGTGGTAAATTTCGGCGCTCTCGCCCTCGGCGAGGTTTTCAACGTTGAAAAAGCGTTCTGCTTTGCCGATACCGTGCTTTGTCAGGCTGACCGTCTTGTGTTTTTCGTCGACGATGTAGTCGGCAGTGACCGAGTCGTCGTACTCCTCTTTGGTGTCCATCTCGGCGATGCGCTCCCCTTTAAGACCGCGCGCAAAGCTGTTTGCCATCGAGTAAAGCTCGCTGGACTTCTCACCAGCGCCGGAAATGATAAGCGGTGTGCGCGCTTCGTCGATGAGTATGCTGTCCACCTCGTCGACGATGGCAAAGTTGTGTCCGCGCTGAACCTGATGTTCCTTATATGTGACCATATTGTCGCGCAGATAGTCAAAGCCGAACTCGTTGTTTGTGCCGTAGGTGATGTCAGCAGCGTATGCGGCGCGGCGCTGTTCGGCGGTCATGCCGTGCACGATAACCCCGACCGTAAGACCTAGATAGCGGTAAAGTTTACCCATCCACTCGCTGTCGCGGCGCGCAAGATAGTCGTTGACAGTGACAACGTGCACACCCTTGCCGGGCAGTGCGTTGAGATAGGCGGCGAGCGTTGCGACAAGCGTCTTACCCTCACCGGTTTTCATCTCGGCGATCATGCGGTTATTTAGCACCGCACCACCGATAAGCTGAACGTCAAAGTGGCGCATAAACAGCACCCTGTCCGCCGCCTCACGGCAGACAGCGAAAGCGTCCGGCATGATGTCCTGTGTCGTCTCGCCGGCGGCTAGCCTGTCGCGCAATACCTGCGTTTGCGACTGTAGCTCCTTTGTCGACATGGCGGAATATTTATCCGCAAGCTTTGCAACACTGTCGACCAGCGGCGCTAATTTTTTAAGTTCCTTTTTTGAGAAATCCCCAAATAATTTATCCAGTATTGACACGTAAAGCCTTCCTTTTTAATAGTTGTGTTTAGCATGAGTTTAAACTGCCTGTCTATGTCAACAACCGGGGGGAACATTCCTGTGTAGAATAAAACGTTCGCCGGCCTATGTTGTTGGCATTATTACATTACAGTATAACGTGCGGTTGAGTTTTTGTCAATAAATTGACGGCTTTACTCACAGTAATGTCACATTACTGTATAGTCAAAAAGCGTTGATTTGACTTTCTATGTTTTTATCCCCCCGCCGGTGGCGGGGGGATAAAAACACGGGTTACCGCTAAATTAACTATCTCATGTCCATTTTCCTCGACTATTTTTGCTTGTGTTTTGCGAACCACTGTGTTAAAATGAAACACATATGCAGATTTAAATAGTAAGGTGTTACATGATAAAACTTATTTTGGGCGGTGTTATTGTCGGCATGGCGAACATCATACCCGGTGTCAGCGGCGGCACTATGATGGCGATTTTCGGGATATTCGGTCCCGTCATGACCGCGATAAGCGAACTGCTCTCGCCAAAGGGCAAGGACAAGATAAAACATATAAAATACCTTGCCGTCCTGCTCGTAGGCGTGGGCATAGGTCTTGTCGTGTTTGCCAACCTCATGGAGCTTGCACTGCTGTACGTACCGACACAGACGAAATTTTGCTTTGTCGGCATGATAGCATTTTCCATACCGATACTGCGCAAAAAGGAAATGAGTGAGGACAAGTTTAAAATTCTACCGTTTTTAATCGGGTGCGCCATAATTGTAACAATGGTACTGCTTGCACCTGCCGAGACGGACACAATTATAACAGAGTTTCCGGCAATATCGCCGCTCTACATTGCAAACCTCGTGTTTTTGGGCATTGTCGCCGGCGCGGCTATGTTTGTGCCGGGTGTCAGCGGCAGTATGCTACTGCTGATAATCGGCGACTACTACCTGTTTAACTCACTTATAGCCAACGTGACCACCTTTAGGCTTGATATCCTCATACCGCTCGGCTTTATGGGTGTGGGCATTATGGCAGGCATCGTGCTCAGCTCCAAGGCGACGGCATGGGCGCTAAAGGCAAACCACAGCGCCACCATGAGCCTTATTTTGGGGCTTGTGATAGCCAGCTGTATTATGATTATCCCCTTTAACGCGACCTTTGACGTGACAACAATTATAACATCTGTGTTGGCGGTTGTCATCGGTGCCGCCGCGGTGACGGCACTGGAAAAGTTGGTGCGGTAGGGGCGATGTTGGAGCTGTTGACAAAGTCGGCTTCACAAAAAGCGGTGGCAAAATTTCCGTCATATGTCACAAAAATGCTCATTAATACACAAAGTATTGCTTGCGCTTTTTGTTTAATCTGACAAAAATTTTGCTCTTGCTTTTGCAAAGTCTTTGTTTGTCAACACCTCCGTATTACACCGTCACCGAGTAACCTTGCGGTATATCGCCCGGCAGATTGTAGCCGCCGGTGCGTTGTGACAGCGATATGTCGGTGACGGCGACACCCTCGGGTGCGGCACTGCGCTTAAACTGCTGCACATAAAACCTGCGTCCAAACACATTCAGCCACTTTGTAAGCGTCTGCTCGTCGTAAACACCGTCAAAGGCTTTTAATGCCACGCGGAGAATTTTATCCTGATCTGATCCCCTTTTCAGCTTGTGGTATATAAAGAAGTCGTGCAGTTCATACGGGCCGACGATATCCTCGGTCTTTTGGGCGAAGTCGCCCTCCTTGACCGGCAGTAGCTCAGGGCTGACGGGTGTGTCGAGTATATCCTTTATCACCTCGGCAAGCTGTGGTTCAACCTGCTCTATATACTGCGTAAGCAGATGTCTTATCAGTGTCTTTGATACACTTGCGTTGACACCGTAGTTGAAAAGGCTGTCGCCGCCAAAGGTGCAAAAGCCCAGTGCCTCCTCCGACAGGTCACCTGTGCCGACGACTATACCGCCAAGGCTGTTTGCCTTGTTGAGTAAAAACATGGCGCGCACGCGTGCCTGAGCGTTTTCAAACGCAAGGTCGGGTGTTACGCCGTCGTGTCCCATATCGGCGAGCATCTGCTTGACGGCGGCGCTGATATCCACCTCTTGAAAGTTAAGCCCCAGACACTCGGCAAGGCGCGCGGAATTGCCCCTTGTGCGCTTGCCTGTGCCAAAGCACGGCAACGAGTACACGTACACCTCAACGTCATCGAGGTGCTCGGTTGCGGCTTTGCTAGCGATGGCGGACATTGCGCTGTCAAGGCCGCCGGAAAGTCCGAGCAACAATGCCTTGCACCCACTGCTTTTTATGCGCTGTCTGAGGCCGGCCGCCTGTGCGGCGATAATGTTCTTTGCAACAGGGTAATCGGCGGCAGGGGAGAGGGGGTGCCGGCTGTAGTTGCCGACAAGCTCTGTTTTTGTTTCGCCCATTGATACGCTTATCGTGGTGGCGCTCTGTGCTGTAAAACCGTTTCTTCTGCGCTGAAATGCTGTCCATCCGGCATCCGCTTCGCCCTTTATAAGCCCATCACCGAACAGTGGAGCTTCGGCTAAAAGCTCACCGCACTGCACGGCGAAGTTGTCGGCGGCAAACGCGCACTCACCGGTGCTCTCACCTGCACCGGCGTTGCTGAAAATTACCGTTATATTGTATTCTTTGGAAATTGCGGAAAGCGCCTGTTTGCGCTCTACCTCCGCACCCATGTAATAGCCGGCGGCACAGCTGTAACACACAATTGCCGCACCGGATTTTGCCGCCTGCCTCACGCGCGAAAGCCCTTCATAAAAGTCGGTGGCAACCACCGGCGCAAAGCTTATGTCCCCACCGTTCACGCTGACAACGAGATTTTGCCCCACCGGCACACGCTCGCCATAACAGATAACACTGTCCATCGGCAGAGCCTGCTGTGTGACAAAACAAAGCGGCTTACCTTTATAAATAACAGCCTGCACATTGCAGACGCTTGACTGCACGTCCAGTGCCAAACCCACAAGTATAAGCCTGTCTATGTCCGCTGTCTTGCGGCACAGCGCCGCCAACGCGTTTTGTGACTCGCTCAGCAGCTTGTTCTCGAAAAACAGCTCCCCGACGGTGGAACCACTGAGCCCCAGTGCCGGAAACACCACAATTGAGCGGTTGCTCAACTCTACCTGTTTTGCCATTGTTGCCGCGTTTTGTAATGGTTGACCGAGCTCTATTTCCGGCGAAACAGCCGAGAATGAAAATATACCGTGTTGCATTTTTACCCTCCTTTTTATATTAATAAGCGTTGTTGAGAAACAATACCGATTATGGTAATCACTTTGTATTTTAGCAGATAGTTAAAATATTTGCAAGTTTGTAACAGTTATAGGTATGTTCAATGGTGCATCAAACATCATTTCTTTGTGTCAAGTGACAAGAGCTCCCACAAATACGGCAACCTAAAATTGTTGGCTGCACATCCAAAATATTACAATTTAATTTTTTATTTGAATTTTCACAATTGCTATGTTATAATACTCACAATAGTGTATCCGTGGAGAGATTATTTTGAACAGAAAAAAGAAAAAGCCGGGCGCGTCCTCCGGCACGCCGTTTATAGAAAAGGTTAAAGCATATCTATCCAATTTAAAAAGTGAATTTTTACTGCTGAGCACACCACAAAAGGTTATTGTATCAGCAGTCGCAGGTGTTTTTTTGGTCTCTGTTGTCGGTGGTGCCATCATTATAGGCATGTATTCCGGCGGTGGTGAATCGGACACGCAACAGCCGGCTGACATCTCCGGCAGTACATCACAGGGCGCTCAGGACGATTACGACCCCAATGAGTTTGAGATAAACGAGGATTCGCCGGTTGTCCTTGCCGAAACGGAGGATGCCGGACAGGATTACCTGCTGGACAGCATGTTTATAGGTGACAGCAACACGGTGGGTTTTGCACTCAACAATCTATTGCCGCTTGAAAATGTCATCGGTGTCGAGGGCATGGGTATCCAGTCGGTACCGTCAAGTCCCGTTGTTTACTATGCCGACGGCAGTTCGCCTAAAACCATCCCATATGCTGTAGCGGCACAGCAACCGCGCAGGGTGTTCATGACTTTTGGAACAAACAACCTTGAAAATACATCACCAACACAGTTTGTCGGCTCGTATAAGTCATCCGTAGAAGCCATACTTGAAGAGTGGCCCTACTGCGATATAATCATTGTTACGATACCTCCAATCGCACAAAACACAACCTACAACGTCAAGCAGTCTACGATAGATGAGTTCAATGCAGAGCTTGCCGCAATGGCAGAGGAGATGGACTGGAAACTGCTCAACACAGCGGAGCTGTTAAAGGGCAACGACGGTTATATTCAGTCACAATATGTCACGACTTCCGACGGACTGCACCTTGTGTCGGCGGCACATGAAGCTATTCTTGAATACGCAAGAACACACGCACATGTCACCGAGGACACACGTCCCCAACCGCTCGCAGAGCAACCCAAGCGAACCAACCCTCCCGAAGAGCAGTCTCAGGTAACCTCAAGCAGCTCCTCATCCTCTTCCGAAGATGAGGACGAGGCCGCCGCTGAGCGTGAGCGTCTGAAAGTCTCGATAAACAATGCAAACAAAGAGATGGTGGGAGTTGTTCTCAGTGCCGTAGGCGACGGCTCAGATGTCTCCAGTGAGAGCACATGGGTGACCTCCGCCGCACAGGAGCGCCTAAACAATGCCGTCGCGACAGCTAACGCGCTTGTGCTTGACACAAATGCCACACCATCACAGCTTATCGAGGCGAAAGCGAACCTAGACAGCGCTATAAGTAACTATGTGCCGGTGGCAGGTACAGGCAAAACGGACAGCGAAAAGCAGATAGACGACGCGAGAAGCCTGCTCAACGCCGCCATAGCCACAGCGGACAACAACATATCCTCCACAACACAGAGCAACGACGGACTTGATATCGACCCAACGGCCTATTACGTCACAGCGGCACAGATGAGCACCTACAGTGCCGCTCGTAACAATGCTGTTAACGTCCACAACAATGGTAGCGCAAGCGCCACAGAGCTTACAGCCGCTAAAGACACACTTGTAGCTGCAACGGCGACATTCCTTGCACAGCGAGGTTCACAGCCGGGTAAAAAACCCGCATCGGTACCGTCCTCTTCGACACCGCCGTACTCATCCTCGTCTGTGGAGCCACCACCATCTTCGTCGGTGGAACCGCCCTCATCCTCGTCAGTAGAGCCACCCCCATCTTCGTCGGTAGAGCCGGCCCCCTCATCATCTACACCGGCAGAAGGTGGTGACACAGGTGGTGAAACAGGCGGCGAAACAGGCGGCGAAACGGGCGGCGAAACAGGTGGAGAAACCCCACCTGCGGCCTAAACTAATATAGACACAAAAAACCGCTCAAAAGGCAACAAAAAGCCTGATGAGCGGTTATGTATTTTATTTTTATAAACGGAGGCCTATAAACTTTAACGAGTTATATCGTCACACACCTCACGCAAAATATCCTCCGGCGAGTTGCCGTCAATATCAAGTCCGACCGCGGATATTGCACTGTACTGCTTTATACCGTAAAGGTTACACAGCGCCTGTAGCAGTTGTTCGCCTATCCTGTCATCGGGTTGCAAAGCGTCGCCGGCGGTGTAGATATACGTCAAGCGCTGCGCTTTGCACAGGCCGGCGCTTCCACTTTGTGTATAGCGGAATGTTATATTTGGCACCGACACCATCTCAAAATAACAGCTGAGCACAGCAGGGAAAACAAACTCCCAAAACGGCGCGGCAACGACAATTTCATCGGCGTTTGCAAACTCCATCGCATAGTCGGCGCTGAATGTCGGGCGCGTTTCGCCCGTTTGTGCATCAAAGCTTGCATTGGTGTAAAACTCAACCTCGCCGCCTGTCAAATCCCTGTGAATAATATTTACCGACTGTGTATCGTAGCACTTTTTAATAAACTCCTGTGCGACCTTTAGTGTGCGCGAAAAGCCGCCCCTGACACATGCATTGATAAAAAGAATATTTTTCATAGCTACGACCTCCGTGGGCGGTGATGGTGAACAAATGTTCACAAGTCAAGCGGACAAATGTTTTTTCGTAGGTAGCTGTCGCTCTAAAGTCAAACTGTACAACTACTGTTTCATTTTGGATGGCATCATGTTTTTATGGCAGGTTAACAATAAAGCTGTTAATGCAAAAGTCCTTTAATGGAATACTTTATTAAGCTGTTGACGTTTGGTGATCAGCCGCGGTGAAACCTTTTTTTAAGCTCTGCTTTGAGCGCTTTGTCGGCAAAAAGGTAAAGACCGAGCGCTATAATCACGCACGCAACCACTGTGACAAACGCGCCCCACGAATAGTTATAAAACCCTAAAATGTAGGAAAAAACCGACAAGAAGCTTAAAAGCGTAACCACAAGAATATAGCCGAAATACTCTGAAAAAAGACGTTTGCTGCGCAGTGCAAGCACCGTAAGGTAAAGTATAACCGCAATTGTCAAAAACGGAAAAGCAAAATCCGTCGACCAGTAGTGGCGCCCTGTGGAAAAGTCAAGTATAACAAGCAGTGCCGACAGCGAAAGGTAACCGTAAAGCACCCTCGCACCGTATCGGTTGGGTGTTCGTATAATATAGTACATTGCAAGACCGTACAGCACACCTGCGCTCACGATAAGTGACCATAGAATGTCGCCGCTGTCGTAGGTGAACAGGTTAATATAAATGCAGACGATAATGGCGGTTGCGGCAATAAACAGCGGCAGATTTCTCAGCGGTGTTTTCCCGCTGATTATGTCACGGTATTTTGGGTACTCGACGGAAGTTTTTTGAACCTCACCCATATCGCGGTAACAGAGTGGACATACAGGTTCGCTATCGTAAACACTTACGTTGCAGCTATCACACCTTTTCATATTCCTCCCCCCAGTTGTTGGAATAGACGGCTATCTCGGTGCACAGCAGGTCGGCAAGCAGTGAAAAATAGCCCCTGACTATAGCACTATCCTTTATCGAGCGCGTAAAGCTTATGGCAAGTTTATCCTCAAAAGAGCAAACACCGCAGTTCATCGGACTTTTGGCAGTAGGGTAAAGCAACACCTCGGTGTGCACAATATAGGGTACAAGTCCGCTCGGAAAGTCCAGTTTGCCGATGTTGGAGATGGTAAGGCTTCTTTTTACCTCGCCGATATAATGATATCCCAGCGGCATGACAATATTTTTAAATGCAAGCGGTGTGTAGGTCGAAAGTATGTTCTTTGACATCTTGACATTGTTGACCGATAGCGCTTGCAGATTTTGCTGGTCGACAGCACTTTTCAACTGTTCGGTAGCGGAGGAGAGTACGTCATCAAAGGTGGTGTCGGCGGTCACGGCGTAGTCAACGCTTACAACACCGAAAAAGTTGCGCAGTGTACGTGAGGTGAATATCTTGCGCAGGTTAACAGGTACTGAAACGACAATTGGCTTTTTATCAAAGGTATGGCGCTGATTTTGCTCGTAAATCGACATGATCATTGTAGCTATAAGATAGGCGGTTATCGTGCACCCTCTTTGCTTGCATTGCGCTTTTAATGCAGATATGGATAATGTTCCGACAACAACGCAGTTGCCGCGCTTTTTGTAGCGGTCGCCCTTAATTTTAAAGGCGTTTGGCGGGCGCTTTTGCACGTTACGCTTTGGGTTTTCAAGGTGGACGAAGTGCTCGGTAAAGCTGTCATCGTCATTTTTTTCCGTCTGGTCGAACAATAAAACCTTGCCCTCGGCATCAATCTGCTCGTGTTTTATGCAGATATAGTAATAGACAAGCGATTTTATAAATTCCGCAACGCCACTGCCGTCCGTCACGGCGTGAAAAGCCTCAACGGATATCCTGTTTGCATGGTAGAGCACCTTTATGATGTAGCCTTTATTTTCGTGCGATATGATGGTATCGCAGGGGGAGTTGCTCTCCTTTTCAATGTTAAAATGTATGTGGTTTGTGTCAAAATAATTCCAAAAGACACCGCGTCGCAACCTGTAAAAAAACAGTGCATAACGTTCATATATTATATTAACGGCAAGTTGCAGGGTATGTGGGTCAACCTCCTCGGTCAAAATGACGCTTACCCGAAACACCGATGAGTTATTTTTGCCCGACACCGACGGAAACATTTTGGCCGCCACATCCAGTTTGTTATGTTTTTCCAAATGGTAACCTCAATTGAGATTTTGAAAGTTTTTAGAGCGTGTTGACACTATTTAAATTGTGCGCATTTTGAGCAAATCTTTTGACCGGCAAGGCACAAAATTAATACACTACTTTGCGTAATGTGAGTTTTGTAACGAAGACAGGCGGACAAAATGCCAATAAATGTGCTTTGAGCAGTAGTGTTAAGCACGCCTAATAATATTATACCACTTAAATTGTGAAATGTATAGTGCTGATTATCCTATCCGACAAAGCCCCTGCAATTGTGTGTTGGCGTGGGTGCCGAGCTAACTAACTAAAAGTGAGCGTGCCATCGACAACGGTAGGCTTTGGTGGCATATTTCATGTCGCTTTTTGTGTAAATTTAGATCCCGTTTATCCCTCGGCAAATTATGCCAAAGGCTAGCGGAAAAGTAAAAAATCCTCATAGCTTGTGCTATAAGGATTTTTTGGAGCTGTTGAGCAGATTCGAACTGCCGACCTCTTCCTTACCAAGGAAGTGCTCTGCCGACTGAGCTACAACAGCATACCGACACAAGTATGTGTCGGCGTATGGCAGGGGCAGAAGGATTTGAACCCTCGGCACGCGGTTTTGGAGACCGCTGCTC
>CAYJFU010000059.1:0-11763 GCA_964369445.1 uncultured Oscillospiraceae bacterium
TCCTCTAAAATATGCAGGCGCTGTGTGTGTTTGTCAATCCCTCTTTGTAATTCGTCATGCCTTTGCACCGCCGCGGTGACCGCCTGTTCCTTTGCCGCCGCTTTGAGGGAAAGTCCGTCTATGACGTTTTGCAGTCGCTGTGCCGCATCGCTTGCATCCTCCTCGGCATACTTGCTGTTGCGAAGGTTGCTTTTTGCGTCATTCATGCGCTGTTCGTTGGCGTCCTGTTCCTCTTTGCGCTGTGTGTTTTGGGTGCGCAGTGCCGTAAGTTCCGCTCCGACCGTCGCCGAGGCAAGCTCGGTCTGTGACAGCTTTTGTGACAGTGACATGCGCCGATATTGCGCGGCGCTCTGCTTTTCGCCGGCTTGCTGTGCCGCCTGTGCCAACGCTTCTATCTCTTGACGGTACTGCTCTACCTTTGCGTTGATATCGCGCAACATGCCCGACAGTTCCGCCTCACGCGCTGAAAGCTGTACCTGTTTTGTGCTCTCGCCCTCGCGCTTTTGCTGTTCATTTTGCAGTTCTTCTTGCAGTGCGTCGCGCCTGCCTTTATTGTGTAGGTTGTCATTTTTAAGCACCGCAACACGGCTGTCACCGTCCGCCGCCTGCTCGTTCGCCGCCATTATCTGTGAGTTTTTCTCGTCAATGGTGCGCAGTATGTCATTTGCCGAGCGCCGCAGTGCCTCAATGCCTTCCTCTGCTTGCTCTATTAGGCTGTGGTTGGCGTTATAGTCAGCTGTCACTACTTCTATGCTCTTCGCCGTCTCCCTCATCTGCGACAGCGAGCTGTCTATGGTGCTCAAAAACAAGGTTATCTCGTTGCATTTTTTCTTTTCGGCAAGCACCAAAAACTTTTTCGCCTTTTCCGACTCACGGCGAAGCGGCTCGACACGCGCGGCAAGCTCCCCTAGAATGTCGGTAAGTCGCACAAGGTTTTCCGCCGTTTGACCCAGCTTTTTTTCCGCCTCTTTTTTGCGATAACGGTATTTTGAAATGCCGGAAGCCTCCTCAAAAATCTCGCGTCGCTCGGCGGACTTTGCGCCGACAATCTCTGCTATCCTGCCCTGACCTATCATGGAGTAGCCGTTTTTACCAAGTCCGGTATCCAAAAACAGCTCGTAGATATCCTTTAAGCGCACCTGTTTGCCGTTGATGGTGTACTCGCTATCGCCACTTCGGTACGCTTTGCGCCCGATGGTAACCTCTTTTGCCTCGACATCCAGACGCCCCGCATCGTTGTTAAGTGTCAGCGATACCGACGCGTAACCCATTGCACCCCTGTTTTGGGTGCCGTTGAAGATAACATCCTCCATTTTACTGCCGCCGCGGAGCTGTTTTGCGCTTGTCTCACCCATAACCCAGCGTATCGCGTCGGAGATGTTGGACTTACCGCTACCGTTTGGCCCGACAACCGTCGTAATTCCCTCCTCGACCTTTATGCTTGTGCGGTCGGGGAAGGATTTAAAACCTTGTATGTCAAGAGATTTAAGTATCATGTGTTTTCTTTTTCCGTTAATGCTTTAAGCGCCAGTTTTGCCGCTGTCTGTTGCGCGGCTTTTTTGCTGTTGGCGACACCCTCGCCGAGCACGTTGCCGTCAAGGCTGACCTGCACCGTAAACACCGCCTTGTGGTCGGGTCCCGAGCGGTCTTTTATGACATAAACCGGCTGTTTGCCGCCGTGGCTTTGCGTGAGTTCCTGCAACCTTGTCTTGTAGTCGTCCGTCTCGTTTATCTGTGATACTCGTGACAGTACGAATTCTCTTGCCGCCTCCATACCGCCGTCGAGATAGATGGCAGCTATAAGCGCCTCCATTGCATCGGCAAGTATGGACGGGCGCTCTTTGCCACCGCTTGCCTTTTCCCCTTTGCCGAGTTTTAGGTGCTCACCGAGCGATATTTCGCCTGCCATCTCAAAAAGACTGCTCTCGCATACAAGCATGGCGCGCCTACGTGTCAGCTCACCCTCCGGCAGTTGTGCCTTGTCGGAGTACAGTTTTTCCGACACGATTATTGATAAAACGCTATCGCCCAGAAATTCCAATCGCTCGTTGCAACAACTTCTGTCGTGGCGCTCGTTGGCAAAACTTGAATGTGTCAGCGCCCTTTTCAGCAGTTCCTTGTCCTTAAATTTATAGTTTATAATGCGCTCAATTTGTTCCATCCGTCTCCTTTGCGGCTATGCCTGTTTCTATGCGCTTGCACACGCCGTTTTCCACGCAGGACTTTGCCTGCCGTATAGCATTTTTTATCGACTTTGCGTCGGAAGATCCTTGCGCTTTGATAACCGGCGCACGAATGCCCAGTATCGGCGCGCCGCCGTGCTCCGACGGGTCGAGTTTCTTTTTAAAGTCACCGAGGGCGCTTTTAAGTAGTAGTGCGCCTATCTTGGTCTTAGTGGAGGAAAGCATGGTGTCTTTCAGACTTTTGGTCATCATCTTTGCAAACCCCTCCGCCGTCTTTAAAAACACGTTGCCGGAAAAACCGTCCGCGACAAACACATCGACACCACCCACCGGCACCGAGCTGGACTCGGCATATCCGATATAGTTGAGGTTACTCGCGCGCAACAGCTTATCGGTCGCCTGCTCAAGTTCTCTGCCCTTGTGCTGTTCTGTGCCGTTGCACAGCAGAGCGATACGCGGATTTGCAACACCCATAACCCCTTTTGCATAGCTGTCGCCCATCCTTGCAAACTGCGCCAGCATCTCGGGGCGGCACTCGGCATTTGCGCCGGTGTCGAGCAGTAAAAACGGGTTTTCGTACCCCGGTATAACGGTGGCTATAGCGCCGCGATTAACGCCTTTTATCCTCTTGACGATGAGGGTGGCACCGGCAAGCAGACCGCCGGTGGAGCCTGCCGACACTAGCGCATCACCCTTTTGCTCTTTTAAGGCATTTAGTGCGGCATACATGGAGGTGTCCTTGCGTTTGACGATGGTGGCGGCATCGTCGTCCATAGCAAAAACCTCAGGGGCATCTATAATCTCAAAGCCGGAAATGTCCACCGAAAGTCGCTGTGCACACTGCTGTATCTTTTGTGTGTCACCGCACAGCGTTATGTCGACCCCCAGTTCCTTTGCCGCCATGTCCGCGCCGGCTATAACACAGTCCGGCGCATTGTCGCCCCCAAACGCATCAAGTATAATTCTCATGATAACCCTCCTGTTAAGATGTTAGTGTGAATGTAATCGGCTATTGTCCCCGAAAAACCCATCAGGGCGATGTACAGGCAAAAAATCACCGCTATGACGATATCCTTGCGCACAAGCGCCATGCTGTGCAGTCGTGTTCTGCCCTCACCGCCGTTGTAACAGCGACATTCCATCGCCATTGCAAGCTCGTCCGCACGGCGAAACGCACTGACAAACAACGGCACAAGTATCGGTATCATCGCTTTGACGCGCTGTGTGACGTTGCCATCCTCGATAAAGGCACCGCGCGCCTTTTGCGCGTTCATAATCTTTTCCGTCTCTTCCAGCAGTGTCGGTATAAAGCGCAGTGCAATGCTCATCATCATGGCGAGTTCGTGCACCGGCACTTTAAAGACCTTGAGCGGAGAGAGTACCTTTTCCATCGCCGCCGTAAACATAATGGGCGATGTTGTGTAGGTGAGCAGTGACGTCCCCGAAATAAGCAGTATTATCCTTGCGCCGAGTATAGCGGCAAACTGCACCCCCTCCACCGACACGGACAGCGTGAAGATCCGAAAGAGCTCCTCGCCCTCCACTAAAAAGCTGTTGAGCACCACCGTAAAGATGATAATCGGCACCACCGGCTTTAGACTGCGCAGTATGACCTTTAGCGGTATACGCGCCGCCCCGTAACACAGCACACACAGCAGTGCGGCAAGCAACAGGCTGTAGAGGTTTGTGTCGATAAACAGCACTATTGCAAACAAAAACGTCAGTACAAGCTTGACACCGGCGTTGAGGTTGTGCACTGCGGAGTCACCTTTTATATGTTGTCCTATAGTAATATCTTTGAGCATTAACTTCCTTAAGTGGGTTGCTTTTTTTCATGTGGGTTATTGTTTCATCTTGGATTGCTTAGCCAAAGCCTTGCAATCCAACCGTTTTTGAGTTAGCCAAAAGCCCTGTGCCTGCGTCAGTGTATCTCACAAGGCGAAAGCATAGTTTTGCCACACTTCCTTGTCACACGACTTTTGGCGTTATCAAACATTCTCTGAACCTTACGCCCGCAATTTTTGTGTCAGGCGAAGCAGACGATTGAGTAATACTTGCCGTATTGCGAATAAGGATAACGAAGCATGGCGCAAAAATTGTACGCGTAAGGCGTGTTCGAATTACAAGACTTTGGCTTCCTTGGCTACAGGTGGCGGAAGCAATCCAAAACACATAAACTCTTTGTGCGAGGTGACATTGATTTTCACAAACGCTACAGTTGCAAATAGAGATATGTCTTAATCAATTCTCTCGTTCCACTTTTGCCTGCACAGATACTCGTGCAGTTTGCCCACCGCATACTCTGTGGTATAGACATCGGTCGGTAGGTTGTGTCCTTGCTTGTTACGCTGTAAAAATAGCTCGGTGACCTGTGGCACGTTTAGCTGTAGGTGTGACAGCTGTTCGGCGTTCGCAAATACGGTCGGCATGTCGTCGTACAGCACAATCTCGCCCTGCGACAGCACCATGACCTTTTGCGCGTACTGCGCTATGTCGTCCATTGAGTGAGAAACCAGCAGGACGGAGCAGCCGGCATCGCTGTGGTAGCGCTCGATGAGCTGTAGCATATTTTCCCGTCCGTCGGGGTCAAGACCTGCCGCCGGCTCGTCGAGAATGAGGTATTTAGGGCGCATGGCAAGTATTCCGGCAAGTGCCGCGCGGCGTTTTTGACCACCGGACAGTTCAAAAGGACTTTTTTCCAATTGCGCCGTCGTAAGACCGACCGCCTCGGCGGCATAGTGCACGCGCTCCTTTACATCGCTCTCATCAAGTCCGAGGTTTTTGGGTCCGAAAGCTATGTCCTTAAAAACCGTTTCTTCAAACAGCTGATATTCGGGATACTGAAAGCACAGACCGACATCAAAGCGAATGTCGCGCATCGAGACACCTTTATCCCACAGCACCCGTCCGTCCACCTCCACCGTGCCGCTGTCGGGTTTTTGCAGACCTGCTATCAGCGATACGAGCGTCGATTTACCACTGCCGGTCGCGCCGATAAGTCCGACAAATTCCCCCTCGCCTATCTGCGCCGACAGGCCTTTTATGATGGGTGTTTTTTCGCCTTTTATGTTAGCATATCCAAAGTGCAAATCCTTAATGCTCAGCATAGTGCACCTCCGCGACCCGACAACACTTCGCACGCATCTTGAACCGAGAGTGCCTGAGGCAGGCTGTGCCCTTTGTCATTCAGCAGGTCAAACAGGTGCTTTATTGGGGGCGGACGAAGCTTATAACGCAGTAGCGTTTCGCTGTCACTGAACACCTGCGACGGTGTGCCGATAAGCACTATCTCGCCGCCGGACATGACCGCCACCCTGTCGGACAGCAGTGCCTCCTCCATGTAGTGGGTTATCTGTATGACAGCCATGCCCTTTTCGCGTCCGAGGGTGTGTGCCGTTTTTAGCACCGAGGCGCGTCCTTTTGGGTCAAGCATAGCTGTCGCCTCGTCCAGCACGAGGTACTGCGGTTGCATGGCAAGCACCCCTGCTATCGCCACGCGCTGTTTTTGACCGCCGGACAGCTTGTGCGGTTCACTCTTTGCAAATTTTAGTGTGTCGGTCGCCTGCATTGCCGCCGTTATCCTCTCGCGCATCTCTGCACGCGGCACACCGAGGTTTTCAAGGGCAAATGCCACGTCCTCCTCCACTATCGTCGCCACCAGTTGGTTGTCGGGGTTTTGAAACACCATGCCCACCTTTTGGCGCACCGGCAGAAGATTTTCCTCCTGCTTTGTGTCAAGTCCGTGTACCGTCACACTGCCCTCGTCGGGTATAATGATGCCGCATAGCAGTTTTGCAAGCGTTGACTTGCCACTGCCGTTAGCACCGAGTATGCACAGCTGTTCGCCGGGGTTTATGTCAAGGCAAACGTCCTTTAAGGCAGGCACCTCCGTACCCGGATAGCTGTAACTTACATGCTTTAATGTTATCAATTAATTGCTCCCCCAATTAAATAGTGGACAAAGGTTAAGGTAGTGTAGTTCAAGGAAAAGGTTCTTTGACGCCGAAACACGGCAAAATAACCGCCAATACTGTCCGGTATTTATTTTGAGGAACAACCGTTTCTCCATTGTGCTATTGCGGTGCCGCCACATGGCAAAACCGTGTCACAATCGGCTATTGGCAGACCTATCTCGCCTGCCGTTATAGTTGCTCCCTCCCTGTCAAGACAGCGCGATATCGTTGCGGCGAACACACCGGGCGCTATGCCTGCGGTGTAACCGTTTATCGCCAAAAACAGCGGCTTTGGTGACAGCACCGCCACCGCGTCACGTAACAGGTGCGGAAGTTGCTTTTCCAGCTGCCAAACCTCCCCCGACGGCCCACGGCCGTAGCTCGGCGGATCCATTATGATGGCATCGTAACTATTGCCGCGTCGCGCCTCACGCTGTAAAAACTTCTGTGCATCGTCGATGATGTACCGGCAGTGTTTGTCGGCAAGATCCGACAGCTGTGCGTTTTCCTTTGCCCATGCCACAATACGCTTGGAGGCATCAAGGTGCACAACCTTTGCGCCGGCGGCAAGACAGGCTATCGACGCGCCGCCCGTATAACCAAACAGGTTGAGCACCGATATCTCACGACCGCTTTGCGTTATGATGTCGCGGTAAAAATCCCAGTTTACCGCCTGTTCGGGGAAAACCCCCGTGTGCTTAAAACCTGTCGGCGACACTTTAAAGGTCAACTCGCCGTAACCTATGCGCCAAAACTCCGGCAAGGTGCGCTTGTACTCCCACCGGCCGCCCCCCTTGTCGGAGCGGTGATAAACGGCGTGTGCACCGTTCCAAACCGATGCGTTTTTGCCCTTTGGAAATATCGCCGCCGGATCGGGACGGCGCAGAGTATACTCTCCCCAGCGCTCCAGCCGCTCGCCATCACCGGCATCTATAAGCTCGTAATCCTGCCAACCTGTAGCAACCCTCATTTGTTCTCCAGTCGCTGTGTTATCTTTTTGGATATCCTGCCTGCACTGGCGTTAATTTGATCCATGTCTCTGCCCTCAACCATAACCCTTATGAGCGGTTCGGTGCCGGACACACGCACAAGCACACGACCGTCGCCCATGAGCGCCTGCTGTTCTGCCTCGATAAAGCCCTCGATATACTCGTCTGTTTTAAAGTAAGCCTTGCCGTTGTCGGTGGTGCGCAGGTTGACCAGCACCTGCGGAAATTTGTCGTAGACCTGTGACAGCTCGGCACTTGTCTTGCCGGATTTCACCATCGTCTCGAGGATTTTTACCGCTGTGAGCTGTCCGTCACCGGTGGTGGAGTGTTTAAGCAGGATGACGTGGCCGCTCTGCTCGCCGCCGATGCTGTAACCCTGTTCGCGCATCTCTTCCAAAACGTACCTGTCGCCGACAGCCGTCGTGGCACATTTTATGCCGACACTTTTCATGTATTTCATAAACCCGAGGTTGGACATAACCGTCACAACCGCCGTATCCTGCGCAAGTTCACCGCTGTCCTTCATGTTTTTGGCAAGTAGGGCTATAATCCTGTCGCCGTCCATGTCGCCGCCGACGTTGTCGACACACAGGCAGCGGTCTGCATCACCGTCAAACGCTATGCCGATGTCGTAGCCGCCTTTTTTGACCTTCTCTTTTAGATTCTCGACATGTGTCGAGCCGCAATCTTTATTGATGTTGACACCGTCGGGGTTGTTTGCTATGATATCCACCTTTGCGCCCAGCATCGAGAATATGTCCGGCGCAGTGTGGTATGACGCACCGTTTGCGCAGTCGATAAGCACATTTAGGCCGTCAAACCTCACGTCGGTGCAGGAGCAGATGTAATCGATGTAGTCGCGCTCGGCGTTTTCCTTGTGGATAATACGACCGCCGGCATCCCCTGCCGCAAGCGGTATCATTGCTGACTTCTGCTCGTCAAGGATAAGACTTTCTATCTCATACTCCACATCGTCCGGCAGTTTGTAGCCGTCATAGTTAAAGATTTTAATACCGTTGTACTCCGCCGGATTGTGCGATGCGCTTATGACAAAGCCAGCGCTTGCATGGTACTGACGGGTGAGATAGGCTACCGCCGGTGTCGGCACAACACCGAGCATCATGACATCACAGCCGGTGGAGCATATGCCGGCGGCAAGTGCGCTTGCAAGCATGTCACCGCTTATGCGCGTGTCGCAACCGATAACATATAGCGGTTTGTCTTTTTTAGTTTTGGAAAGCACCGCCGCTGTGGCGCGCCCGATGTTCATCGCAAGTTCAATAGACAGCTGTGCGCCCGCTACGCCCCTAACGCCGTCGGTTCCGAATAATTTACCCATGAAATACCTCTTAAAATGTTGGTCTACAAAACTTATTGCTTCGCCAATTAAACAGTGGACAAAGATTGACGAGAGGTTTTGTCCGTAGTACAAAAAAGACTCTTTGACAACGAAATACGGCAAAAAACTGTCAAAATTCTACGATTTTAGTTGATGGAGCAATTCGATTAAAGAATGCTCCGAAGTGCAAAAACGACACTAAATGACTTAAAATACAAAATTCAGCGACATATGCCCACTTTAGGAGTCTGCCGGCTTTTGCAACAGTCTAGAGCAACCTTATTAAAGAATACTCAGCTGTTCGTCATTATTTGCCTGAACACTGCATTTTTGTTCCATGCCGAGATGTTCGTATGCCGCCGCTGTTGCCACACGTCCGCGCTGTGTCCGCGACAGTAACCCTTGTTGCATCAGATACGGCTCGCACACGTCCTCAAGTGTCACTGCCTCCTCGCCGAGTGCCGCCGCCAAAGTCGGCAGTCCGACAGGTCCACCGCCGTACAACTCTATTATAGCACGTAAAAGACTGCGGTCAAGGCTATCAAGCCCCTCTTCGTCTATTTCCAAACGTTTAAATGCATCCTTTGCCATGCGTTTGTCGATAACACCGTCTCCCAGTATGTCGGCAAAATCTCTGACGCGGCGAAGCAGTCGATTTGCAACACGCGGCGTACCTCTTGAAGCTATCGCGAGCGTCGAAGCGCCGTCGTCGTCACAAGGGATGCCGAGTATAGACGCACTGCGCTTTATTATCATTGCGATGTCCTTGGGCGTGTACAGGTTGAGTTTGAGCAATACGCCAAAGCGGTCGCGCAGGGGGCCTGTGAGTTGACCGGCGCGTGTCGTGGCGCCGATGAGGGTGAACGGCGGCAGGTTGATGCGGATGGATTGCGCCGACGGGCCTTTGCCGATGATGATGTCGAGCGCGAAGTCCTCTAGCGCCGGATAAAGCACCTCCTCCACCTGCCGTGACAGGCGGTGAATTTCGTCGATGAACAGTATGTCGCCCTCTTGCAGGTTGGTGAGCAGGGCGGCAAGGTCGCCGGGTTTTTCGATGGCGGGGCCGCTTGTCACGCGTATGTTGACCCCCATCTCGGCGGCGATGATGCCGGCAAGTGTCGTCTTGCCAAGGCCGGGCGGACCGTACAACAGCAGGTGGTCGATGCACTCGCCGCGCTTTTTGGCGGCCGCAATGTACACGGAAAGGTTTTCCTTGATTTTGTCCTGTCCGATGTACTCGTCAAGGCGCTTTGGGCGCAGTGAGCGCTCGTACTCGCTGTCGTCCTGTATCACGCCCGGCGATACCAGTCTTGTGTTTTCTTCAGCGTTTGTCATTAAAAGCTTACCTCTTGCTTATGTTGCGAAGTGCGAGTTTTATAAGTTCCTGTGTGGGCAGTGTCTCGTCACATCCGGATAGTGCGCCTGCCGCCTCGGTGCGGTTATAGCCGAGCGCGATAAGTGCCGCCAGCGCCTGTGTGCTGTTGCCGCCGGTGACCGCCACGCGACCCGAGCCATCGCTGATATCAAGCCCTTTGACCTTGTCTTTAAGCTCCAGCACAATGCGCTGAGCAAGTTTAGGTCCCACACCGTTTGCGGCGGTAAACACCTTGTGGTCGGCGGCGGAGATTGCAAGCAGTATCGAGGAAGGGTTAAGCGCATTGAGTATCGCTATTCCGACCTTGGGTCCTACACCCGACACAGAGGTCAACAGTACAAACATGTCCTTTTGATCAACCGTTTCAAAGCCGAACAGTTCCATTGCATCCTCACGGACATGCAGGTGTGTGTACACCGTGACATCGCCAGACGGTGGCAACGCGGCAACGGCAGAGGTTGGCATAATGACGTGAAACCCAACACCACCGCATTCCACAACGGCATCGTCAACACCCCTGTGGATAAGTTTGCCAGACAGAGAATATATCATAGCTCCCCCTCACTGTTTAGTCGTCGACCGCGCGCGCAGTGCCCGTGGCATATGGCGACGGCAAGTGCGTCTGCCACGTCGTCGGGTCTAGGCACCGACGGCAGTCCGTAGATAATGCGCGTCATCTCCTGCACCTGCTTTTTTGTAGCCTTGCCGTAGCCGGTGACACCCTGTTTTATCTGTAACGGTGTGTACTCATGAATGGCAAGACCTGCCTCACGCGCGGCAAGCAGTATAACACCGCGCGCCTGTGCAACGGCGATGCCGGTTTTAAGATTTTTTGTAAAGAACAGCTCTTCTATCGCCATGCACTCCGGACGAAACTCAGTGATGAGTGCCTTGATGTCGGTATGGACAGCTTGCAGTCGCACCGAAAACGGCAACGATGCCGCGGTGGTCACCGCGCGGTAGTCGACAGCGACAAACCTGTTGCCGTCGTAGTCCGCGACGGCGGTGCCAACGGTGGCGTATCCGGGGTCGATGCCGAGAATTCTCAAAAACCCGCTCCTTTTTGTTGTAGTCATTCAATTATTATATGGATATATTTATTGTAACACAAAGCGGTGATTTTTGCAAATATTTGTGAGGGTGGAAGTGATTTGTTTTTTCGAAAACTTGTCCACGAAAGGATACTTTGTATTAATGTGTGCTGTATCTCTAAAGCACCCATCCTCCGCCGTCAGCGGCGGTGGTGGGTGCTTTACACATGTAGATATTGACTAATGTTCAGAAGCAGCAAAGACTGCTACCTACTAAACCCCTCTCAAATGAAGCCCGTGGCAAGTGTGTTGCTTAATAAAAAGGGATATTTTCACCTTAATTCAATACTGTCCGACCGGGAACGAACGGCAAACTGCACAAAGGATAAAGAGAGTGAACACAGGTAAAGCGGCGCGTTTACAAGTCGCCCTGTGTGAGTGAACGCCTTTGGGCAGAATGGAGAAATGACGCAGCGTTATGAGAAAATCCCGCCCTACCGGACGAGATTTTTAAATGGAGCGAAGTCCATTGCGACGTGTATATACCATCCGAAAATGAAGTCCTTTATAAAATCGCAACATATAGCAATATAATAAACCAATTATATATTATACTAATTTTTTCAGCTAGTAACGCCATTATTTACACACCGTTTTTTATTCAACACTTTTTAACGATTCAATCATGTCTATCTTGCGAAGCCTTGATAGCATTAACCTATTAATAATAACAGAGAATACAAAAGTTAAAAGCACCGAGTATACTATGCTTAAAAATGAAACAGTGCGAACAAACATTATAAAGCCCATTTCAACTTGCGTAATTATAAAGTTATGTGCCCATATGCCAAGAAAAACTCCAAGTAAGGCACCGAAAACTGTGAGCACCATAT
>CAYJFU010000060.1:0-11683 GCA_964369445.1 uncultured Oscillospiraceae bacterium
ACCGCCTATCTCCCACACGTCTTTGTAGTTTTCAAGCTAGGTCAAATCCGGCAGTCCGAGCGGCATCGCCTTAACAGCGGAGTTTTCGCGGAAAGAGTTGAAAAGAACTATGATAAGGGGGCCTATTTGAAAAATTGCAAGTGCTACAAGTACAATCCATTTTACAATCGAGAGGATTTTTGCTACAACCTTTTTACTAGTCATCGTTAAGTCCTCCCTTTTTGCTAACATATTGATTTATGAAATGTAAGACTATACATATACCGCACTGCATAATCGTCAGCGCGCTTGCATAACCGGCATTGTACTTGACAAATGCGTTTTTGTAGATAAGTATCGAGAGAATTTCCGTCGAACCGGCAGGACCACCGTTTGTCATAACCCATACATAGTCAAACGCAAGGAATGACCACATAACCGTCATGATAAACACAAATGCTATTGTGTGGCGAATACCGGGTATTGCAACATGAATAATCTCTCCGATCTTTGTGGCGCCGTCCACCTTGGCGGCATCATAAAGCGACGGGTCAACCTGTTGCAGTGCACCGAGGAAAAGCACCATGATAAATCCCCACCAGTGCCAGTTGTCGACAAAAGCAACGGAAAAAAGCGCTATGTCCGGGTTGCCTAGCCATTTTATTTCGGCAAGGGATTCAAAGCCCAACATGCCCAGAATGGCATTAAGTCCGTAATACGGATTCATAAGTGCCGTCCAAATTTTACCTGCAACAACGGCGGCAACCACATACGGTAAAAAATACACGGTGCGCAGTACCAGTTGAAATCGTTTTATTGACGAGACCAATATCGCAATGGTAAAACCCATTATTATAGGTACGGTGATAAAGAAAGCGAGCCATTTGAGGTTGTTCATTATTGCCGGGAACACCTGCGGATCGTCGGTGAAGATCTTGATAAAGTTATCAAGCCCCACATATTCCATAGAACCTAAAAGATTCCAGTCGTACAGCGACATTCTAAATGAGCTGAGTGCCGGTATTGCCACAACACAAAAATGTATAAGAAAAGCCGGTAGTACAAACAGGTATAAAAGCCAGTTTTCTTTCTTTTTCTTTTTGGGTGGCGTTGCGCTGGCAGCTACCACTTCCGGTGTTACGGCAGATATGGCAACATCATTTTTTACTACGCTTTCGTTCGTCATTTTAGTAAAACCCCCGTATGTTTCGGTAAGGTGGCACCGGGCTCTAAGTCCACGGTGCCACAACCGATTAATTATTTCGTCAGGATTTAGGGCAGTTGTGCTGTCCAACCCTCAGCTATTGCTGCATCAAGAATATCCTGCGATGCGGCAAGGTAATCCTCTACCGACAGTGTGTCAAGGAATACTGCGTCGGTGTTTTCATTCATGTAAACCCTCATCTCTGCCGGGTAGAATGTCCATGAGCAGTAACCTACGCTGTTGCTGTCAAATGCTGTGTCAAGTTTTGCGTACATATCGTTTACTTTGGGATCCATTTCTGTGAGCATTGCTGTGTCAAACCATTTTGTCGGGTACGGTTGGAAGCCGGACTCGTTGATGGACAGGTAATGGTTGTCAATATTTCCGGTGAAGATAAAGTTTAAAACTTCTGCAGCTGCATCCGGATTTTCGGAGCTGGAGTTGATAACATAGCTACCACCAAGTGCTATCGGGAACAGCGGCTCTTCGCCTGCAACCTCTGCCGGCATAAGCTCAAATACCCAGTCGGTGTCAGCATAGTCTGTGGTAAGGCTACCGGAGTTCCATGTGCCGGTCATCTGCATAACGGCTTCGCCGCTTGCAAAACGAGCTGTGGCGTCATCAGAAGTTATAGCCTGAGAGTTGTTGTCGATATAGCCTTTCTGCCAGAACTCTTCAAGCAGTGTCATGCCGGCAACTACGCCTGCGTTATCCTGTGCTTTTTCATTGCCTTCAAGCACTGCTTTCATGTTGTCGATACCGCCAACATAATTGCTAAGGAATGTGGAGTACAGCCAGTCTACAGCGCCCTGGTAGTTTGCATTACCAAAAGAAATAGGTACAAGGCCTGCGGCTAAAATTTCTTCACTAAGTGCTTCAAGTTCTTCTAACGACTGCGGATATTCCCAGCCGTTTTCTTCCATAACGGTTTTGTTGTAGAATATACCAAGGCCTTCGTAAACTGTCGGCAGTGAGTAGAGTTTGCCGTCATACATGGAGGCATTGTAAGCCCAATCCATGAACACATCAGACCAGCCGTACTGTGCAGCGTAGTCGTCAAGAGCAATAGCGCGCTCGCCTTTTACAAACTCAACAACGTCTGTCGGACCGTCAAGGTCAAGAACGTCGGGGCCTGCGCCACCGGCAACCTCAACAAGTAAAACCTGTCTGTCTGGATACGGTACAAACTCAACATCTATACCGAGTTGTTCTTTTATCGGCTCAGCGTAGTATGTGTTGTAGAGTTCGTAGTGGCTTTCAAGCGTTGCAAAGCTTGAAAATTTGATGGATGCGCCACCTTCAGCGTCCTCGCCGGCAGGCTCTTCTGCCGCAGGTTCGTCGGTTGTTGCAGGGGCATCGCCATCCGCAGGTGCATCTGTTGTTCCACCACACGCAGCAAACAACACCAGTAGCATTGTAAGTGCAAGCAGTAGACCGAGAACACGTTTTTTAGAAATGTTTTTCATCGTTATCTCCTTTTTTTGTTTATTTCACCGACCTGTCCTCACAAAGTCGGTATTGAACACACCCTAAGGTGGTATTCCGCATTAAATGCCGCAGGGCAATGCAGTATTAATTTTGTCAAACTCAACAACCTGGTTAAATGTCGGTATGCTGTTCGCCGCACCCATGCGACTGACGGATATACTGCTTGCAACGCTTGCATATCTCAGGCACTCTTCAAAATCGAGACCTTTGGCGAGTGAAGCGATGAAGTAACCGCAAAATGTGTCTCCGGCACCGGTAGTATCCGCGACCGGCAGATCATAGATGCCGTATTTGTATCTTTCGTCCCCTTTGCAGAATAACACGCCTTTTTTTCCAAGTGTCAGCACTATCATCGCGTTTGGGTAACGTTGTTTCATCTTAGTTAATACAACCTCGTAGTCCTCGTCGTCGCAGTCCGCAACCGCCATAGCCTCCACTTCGTTAACTAAAAAGCAATCGACAAGTTCCAAAGGCGCACTCAGCAGTGCATCATTTATCGGTGAGACATTAAGTGCAACTTTCAGACCGCGCTCATGCGCCGAGCGTATGGCATAATCTACGTTAGAAACCTCGTTTTGCAGCAGTAATAGATCACCTTTGCCAAAGTTATCAAGTGCCGTGTCTATATCCTGCTTTGTCAGCTCTTGGTTGGTACCTCCGTGCACTATGATGCAGTTTTGGCCGTTGACAACCTGTATTATCGCGTGCCCGCTGACACCGTCCAATTTTTTGAGATAAGTGGTATCAACACCACTGTCTTGCAAGCATTTTATAAGTGCATCGCCATCGGAACCGACCGCACCGAAGTGGTAAACCTTTGCCCCGGCACGCGAAGCTGCCACCGACTGATTTAGTCCTTTGCCACCCAAAAAACCGTCGTAGCTTTCTGAGAGAAGAGTTTCGCCCTTAGAGACAAATTTTTTTAAGCCGTATACCTTGTCGTAGTTTAAAGAGCCAAAATTTATTATCTTCATACAAAACCCCTATAAAAGCTGTCAAATGAAATGTCTACTTAAATATTAGCAATTAACATCGACGTGTGTTGTGAAACAATTTTAGTAAACTCGTTTTCTGTGATAATTATAGCTCTATAATCCTTATATGTCAATACTTTTTTGTGTATTGTAATTTATTTGGTGAAGTTGCACAAAGTCGTATTTGATGATTGTCAACATTGCATATTAAAGATTACAATATTATTTAAAGAACAACTTATTATGTACATTTTAATATTCAAAATGGCAACACTATTTCATAGCATAACAAAGATGGAGGCTAAAAGTGGAGCAAAAATATTGTTACAGTTGCGGACTGCCAATGGGATACACCGAAGACAAAGCGACAAACGGCAAAAACAACCCACGCCTGTGCAATGAATGTGTGAAAAGCAACAACTTCAACGGTGATTTCACACTGCCGGGCATGGTGGAATTTAGTGTACCTGAACTTTCGGACCTGCGCTCCGGCATGAGTGATTAAAGTATCGTTCGTTAACCCGTTACCCAACGCGACTACCGGCAAAACTTCTTCCCAGTAACGCTGTGTCGTTTTAAGCTATTTGACCAGACCACAAAAAACGGACATATCCCCTGCTTTAAGCATGGAATATGTCCGTTTTTATAATGTCTAAACTAAATTACTCTGCTGCTTCCTCAGTTGCCTCTTCCGCTGCCGGAGCAGTTTCTGCGACAGGAGCAACTTCCTCAACTACCTCTTCTTTAGCAGCAAGCTCAGGCGGAGCTAACAGCGCTTTGATAGAAAGGCTGATACGCTTTTTCACACTGTCGAGTTCGGTGATGACAACATCAACCATCTCGCCTATCTGCAATGCGTCCGCTACGCGGTCAACACGCTCGTGGGAGATTTCGCTGATGTGCACAAGACCGTCGATACCCGGCAGCACCTGTACGAAAGCACCAAACTTTGTGAGAGATACAACCTGACCTGTGAATTTGTCGCCAACATTGAAGCTGCCGGCAAGACGTGTCCACGGGTTGTCCTCTTCTTTGCGGTAACCCAGGGATATCTTTTTGCTGAGCGGATCAAGCTCTTTTACATACACCTCAATTTTGTCGTCGACCTTTAAGATGTCGCTCGGGTGCTTAATGCGATTCCATGACAGCTCGGAAATGTGAACAAGACCGTCCACGCCACCGATGTCGACAAACGCACCGTAGCTTGCAAGGCTTTTTACAACGCCGTTGTAAACATCGCCGACTTTAGCTTTGCTCCAGAACTCGTCACGTGCTTTGTTAGCGGCCTCAGCCAAAACAGCACGTACCGAACCGATAACACGGTTGCCGTTTGCTTCTAAGATTTTAAGACCTACCTTTGTCTTGACAAGACCGGCAAAGTCCTCGCCACGGCGAAGTGTTGCCTGTGATGCCGGTATAAACACCTTTGTGCCCTTGACAAGCGCAACAAGACCGCCTTTAACCACTTCGCTGATATAAGCTTCAACGGTGGAGCCGTCCTCGGCCGCCTGTAACAGCAGGCTGTTGCCCTCACGAGCTTCAAGGCGCTTTTTGGATAAGAGTGCAATGCCGTCCTGATCATTAACCTGTATGACCATCAGCTCGATTTCGTCGCCCTTGCTGACGATGTCTGCGGGTTTAAGCGCAGGGTCATCCGTTAATTCATCAAGCGGAACGAAACCGGTGTGCTTTGTCCCGATGTCAACGGATATCTCGCTTGGCGCGATACCGGTGACCACTCCTTTCAGTACTTTTCCGCGGAAGATGGGTTTCAAAGACGCTTCAAGCATCTCCTCAAATGTCATACCATCCTCGATTACGGGCTCTTGCTTTTCCAGTTGTTCGTTCATTACTCTGATAACCTCCTCAATAATATGCGACGGTGTGGAAGCACCTGCGGTGACAGCGGCACTTTTTATGCCATAAAACATATCCGGTGTAAGCTCGTCTGCGGTTTCAACTGCCACTGCCTTTGTATTGGCGGCAGCAACGCTTAACAGCTTTTGCGTATTGGAGGAACTTCTCCCCCCCACAACAACTATAAGCTCGTTTGACCGCGACAGCTCCTCAGCCTCGCGTTGTCTTTTCCACGTCGCATTACATATTGTATCAAAAATTATTGCATTTGTATAGCCTTTTTTTATAAACTCTCTTGATTTTTCCCATTTTTTTAGCATAAAGGTGGTTTGTGCGGCACAGAAAAGAGGTTTTTTGTCAGAAATGACAGATAATTTTTGTTGTAAATCCTCAACTTCGTCAAAAACTACAGCCTCATCACAGTGACTTATTATGCCCTCTACCTCCGGATGGTGTTCATCCCCTGCCATGACAAACAGTTTTTGTTCGTCTTTTGCCTGCTGAGCGAGCAGTGCTATTCTGCGCACATGTGTACAGGTGGCATCGTGGTATATTATGCCCAGCTTGTCCAGCTTTTCATACATCTGTTTTGTGATGCCGTGGCTTCTGATGATAAGTTCATAACCCTGCGGCAGTTGTTGCGGGTCACTAATGCACAAAAGACCCTTTTGCTCCATCATTGCCATCCACTGCGGATTGTGTATGAGCGGGCCCAAAGTTGCTATGTGTTTGCCCTGAGCAACAAGTTCTTCGGCAAGACGCACCGCTTTAGCGACACCGTAACAAAATCCGGCGTGTTTTGCAACCGTTACGCACATGTTAAACCTCCGATAAGCGCTGTATACGTGCGGTCAACTCTTTTTTTGCCGCTCTTATAGTAGCCTTGTTTTCAAGTGAAAGTCCCATGTCCTTTGCCGTCATAGGCTCCCCGAATACAAGACGTACCTTGCCAAAAGCGCGTATGCCCTTGCGTTTTTGGTACTTGATGTGGCACGGCAATATCGTCGCCTTTGTCGACTCCGCTATAAAAAAAGCACCGGACTTTAGCGGTAACATTTTGTCGTCGTCTCCGCGCGTACCCTCCGGGAACAGCAATAACGGGCGACCAGCAATCAGCTCATTTTTCATGTAGTCGATGGTGCCGGTATCACCCTTACCGCGCTCAACCGGTAGTGCCCCCACACCACGCAACACAGCTGATGCAAAACGATTTTTGAACAGCTCTGCCTTTGCCATGATAAGTAAACCTTTTCGCCCCACACGTGTTATCGCCACAAAAGCCGGATCGAAAATGTGCACGTGATTCGGGCAGATAATAAACCTGGTGCCCTCGCACTTTTGCAGGTTTTCGCGACCTTTAACCTCTATTCGATAAAGCACATGCAGTAACACATAGGCTAATCTGATACAAAACTCATAAAACATTATATTTTCCCATATTTTACTTTGACTATAATTGTACCGCAAATGTAGCGTGATGTCAAATATCGTTTACCATCCGAGGTAGTGGTGGGAACACACTAAAAAGCTTTACAAAGTTCAATAAAATGTTATAATATACATTATATAGCCAACAAACATGGCTTTGTTGCCTTAACAGGAGTGACAGAAAGAAAAACAGATGTATTTTCTTGTGTATTATTGCATTTCATTTATTTAAGCTAACAATGCCAGCAAAAATTGAAGGAGGGTTTTATGCAAGGTGATTCTTATTTCGACGGCGGATTATTGCAATATTGGGGTTGGGTTATTTTGGGTACATTTGTGACGACAATAACATTCGGCATCTGCTATCCGTGGGCGGTGTGCATGATATATGGATGGAAAGCCAAACACACCGTTGTCGGTGGCAGACGCCTGCGCTTCACCGGCACGGCAATGGGACTGTTCGGCAACTGGATAAAATGGCTTTTACTCACAATAATCACGCTTGGCATCTACGGCTTTTGGGTGTTTATTGCACTGGAAAAGTGGAAAGCCAAACACACGGTGTTTGAGGCATAAATTTTTGACAAAAAAAACGATATCCTATCCTAAAGTACAGTTTAAATGTTAATAAAACAATAGTATAATAATAACTGTGGGAGTGGACATAAAAGCTTTATTTAACGGTAACCCGTATACGGGAAGTATAACCAACATTCTTGTCCATACCCATAACTACAAATGTACAAGAGGTTATTATGCCTAGCATGTCTAGATTATTTCGTCGTCGTTCACGTAACAATGCGCCACCTGCCGCCGAACCGGCACAGCAAGCAGCTGCCGCTCCTGACGGCATGGCACCACAACAGCTCCGCGATGCCGAGGCAGACGCTATGTTTGACGGTCCCGGTGGTGGTGGCATGGTTCAGCCCGATGTTGCCGATGCCGGCGCTATGGTCGGCGCCGGTGGTGCGCCTGCCGCCGCCGTTAGAGCGCCTGAGCCACCTCAACTTGATGATGCTGAGCTCGAAGCTATGTTCGGCCCTGTCGGTGGTGGTGGTGCGCCTGCTGCTGTCGGTGGCGGTGTTGCGGCACCTGCTGCCGGTGTTGATGCTCCGGCACCCGATGCCGATGCACCGGCTGTCGCCGCTCAGGCTGCTATACCACAGGATGAAACCCGTTATTCGACGCTTAAAGGTGCTCTTGACCCCCTCAAAAAAGGTGGTCTGGGCTTTGATTCTGCGCGCTTCAATAAAGTAAAATCCGCTTTAACCGGCGTTGTTAATCGTATGAGTGTGCCACTGCCGACTGATGTTCCAAACAAAATAAAAGGGCTTGTTGCTGCCGGAAAACAACTGGAAAAGTTAAATGTGGCATGTGTCGATTATGTTAAAAATCGGCAAAAGCGTCATACAACGGCAGGTGCTGAGCGACTTCGAATTGTTACAGAAATTCAAACATATGCACATCATGATGCTGTCGCCATCAAAGATGCGCTGGGCGATTCCGCCGCACTGCCTACCACCACATGGCAAAGCATCATGGCATCCAGTCGCAACACCGTTATCACGTTGCAAAATGCCGATACATTTGACCAGTTGCCTACACTGGGCGGTCAGTCCAGCTCACTTGTCGAAATAACACCCGGTGCGGCACAGGGCGGCGAAGAGGGAATATTTAAAATGGACAGCGGATTTGTGGCCGAACCGTTTTATAATCCCACTGAAAGCGCATATACTGATGCGGACAGAGAACGGGTTAGCCAGGGGCTTGACCCCAACCCCAGAAGACGTACAACATCAATAAGGTACACAACATCTCTTAATTCTGTTTTGACAATGATGCGTGCAACGGATGAGCAACGCTTACTTGTGGCAGAGAGAGGAATAACGGTTCCCTATGGCATTGCAGGCGCTGACGGTACACTCTTAGATATATACGATGATGAAACTGCGGAAAACCAAGAGTTCTTGCGTGAACTGCACAGACGTTGGAATGTAATGCTTGAATCCTATGACATGGTTCATTCTCAAATGATGGTACTTGGTATCGGAAACGTGATAAGCGAAAACGCTGACGTCGATAGTTTTAATGCTGAAAAATATGATTTAATGAAAAGAAATGTGGCTACATCACGTATTGCCACCTTGCTCGGTATTGGAGAAATTGTTGTTAAGTCGCAGCTTGCAACGCTTGAGACCGGTAAGGGGCAGGCAATAAGTGGTATGCTTATGTCTAAAGCACAGGGCGAGGGTGGTGTTACGGCCATGTTAACCGCGCGTGAAGACATGGTTCGCAAAGCAATAGGGGAAAAAGCGGATGTCGGGTCGATGATGACACCACAATTTCGTAAACAGTTGGTTGATCTGCAGATACTTGACTATATAACCTCACAGGTCGACAGACACTATAATAACTTTAGGGTTGTCAAGGATGACAGCGGCAGAATGGACAGCTTGCAAGCCATCGACAGCGATGCTTCTTTCGGACTAAACAGCGGGAAAATGTTCGGAACGCACTTAAGTGATATAGTGGCTACACGTGCCGACGAAAGGGGCAAGGAGCAGGTTGTTGGCATGAGTAATGTGCCGCATATGGGTGCAAGTCTTGCTTACACCATCAATTCGCTGACCAAAGATGATATTCAGTATGTTTTGTGTGATCTTTTGGAACAGGAGTACATTGATGAGTGTTGGGATCGAATCTATGTCTTACAGTTGGCTATATCTGCCGAACTCGAGAAAGAGCGGGATGTAGACTACAGCAATCCGGAACAAAGAGAAGATGTGACAGCAAGCCTTAAAGGAGAATACGGCAGAACTAGCAAGTTTTTGGTTGATGATACCGAGGACTGGACTTTTGATGTTGCACAAGACTTTAGCGACGCCAGTGAAGGTGAGGACGATCATTCCAGTAAATTAAGATTTATGCACAGTTTTGAAACAATGTCAACAACTGATATGCCGTCAGATAATGCAGTATATGTGTTGGTTAATATGGAGCTTGCGAGAATTTACAGTGACTATGTAAACGGTGCAACACAAAGAGAAGATATTATACGTAACGTTTGTTCAAGACTTAACGAAATGGCTCCTTTAGCCAGAACAGCGCTTATAGCTCATGCAGATGCCGGAAAAAGTTTACTTAATCCTAGCAGCCTGCCGGGAGTAGTTGTTAACGCTGTGTGTCAAGCCAGCGGAATGGGTACTTATGATGAACTGCGACAAAACGCCAGACTAACGCTCATACTGGCTTCAGGCCTCGGAAAAATGGAGGATCAGGTCTCGGATGGCGTGCCCAAAGAGGTGGCAAATATTTATCAAAAGGTTGCTGTGGCGTTGATGCAGCAACAGATTTGGAATGTTGCTAACGGTAGCATATTAGATGCGTTCAACAATGGCATTCGCCTTATATACATCGAGGGCAATACCGGTCAAAGTCAAACCGTCAGCAAAGAAGGTATAGCGCCTTTGACACCTGAAGAAGTTGGTCGTCTTCCTTTAGGACTAGGCGGAATACCGTCAATTGCTCATGCCCCCTTAGCGGCGGCTGTGCCCGGTGGCGGTGTTCCTGACGTACCGGCGGCGGCTGTGCCCGGTGGCGGTGTTCCTGACGTACCGGCGGCGGCTGTGCCCGGTGATGGTGTGCCCGGTGGCGGTGCGCCCGGTGGTGGTATTGAACTTGTTCCAATAACGGAAGGACATGAGAATGATATTATGCTCTTGGCGGCAAGGCAACAAGTTCTAGCAATGCACGCACATGCACCCGGTGGTGGCGCTGGTGCACCTGCACCCATGCCTGTGCCCGATGATGGCGGTGCGCCTGTTGTTATTGGCGGTGGTGGGCTTGACGAAGATGCTATACCCGCACTCGACGAAGATGCGCTTTCCGCGGCGGTCGGTGGCGGTGCGCCTGTGCCAATTCCTGCTCCCATGCCTGTGCCCGGTGATGGCGGTGCGGCTGTACCTGCCGTGCCGCTAGCAACCGCAGAACCCTCACAGGAGATTAAGGACAAATATATTGCTGTTGTCACCGCCTTGATGTCATTGGGGCAGTGGAATGCATCTATTGATGTAAGTGCAATATTTTGGGACGGGGTACCCCTTTACTATAAAGACGAAGCCGGTACAATTAGGTTTGTCAACAAGTATTGTGATAACGATAGTGCTGCTATCCCTCCCCATTTAAACGCTGACACCCTGCCGGTTATCGCTTCCGGCGCAGGTGCGGCACCTGCGCCTGTGGTCGGTGGTGGTGGTGTTCCTGCGCCTGCTCCACAAGTCGAGCCTGATGTTATCGGCGGCGGCGGACTTGATGCTGATGTTGTACCCGAGGTCGACGACGTTGGTATTCCTGCGCCTGCTCCTGTGGTCGGCGGCGGTGGCATGGGTGCACCTATGCCTGCACCTATGCCGGTAGCTGTGCCAGATGCGGGCGGTGGTGCGCCTGTGCCGGCAGTTGCAGCTGCACCGGCACCTTTACCGTTAATGGATCCTGCTGCAGTAACAGCGGCAGCAGCACCGGCGGCCGGCGGACTGACTGCCGCGTCGACATTACCCATTGCAAGAGGAACAGAGGAAACGCCTGCCACAGAAAGATATGGTGCTTTACTTAGAAATCTGAATAGGTTGCAAAGAACAGCAAGGGATTCCACAGAGCTTACTGCCGTCAAAAGCAGCCTGCAAGCGGTTTTGAATGGTCTGAGCGACCAAACATTTACCGCCAAACATGCGGAAAATGCAAGAAAAATAATCGT
>CAYJFU010000061.1:0-11267 GCA_964369445.1 uncultured Oscillospiraceae bacterium
CCCGACGGCGGTCTTTTTGTGCCGCAAACCTTTCCGAGCCTAGATGCGGAACAGTTGCGCGACATGACCTACTCGGATATTGCGGCACGTATACTTTCGCTTTATCTGCCGGAGTTTTCCGCTGACTTTATAAAACAATCGACGACAGCCGCATACGGTGCGTCACGTTTTGGCGGTTGTGAGGGCAGAATGACCCGACTGGACGAGCAGTTGACGGTGCTGGAGCTGTGGCACGGACCCACGGCGGCATTTAAGGACTACGCATTGCAGATGTTACCACTGCTTTTGGTGGAAGCAAAACGTCTGAGTGGCGACAGCAACACAACACTGATACTTGTTGCGACATCCGGCGACACCGGTGCCGCGGCGCTTGAGGGCTTTAAAGGCGTTGATGGCACAAAGGTCATGGTGCTTTACCCCGACGGCGGTACAAGTGAGGTGCAGGAGCACCAGATGCTGAATGTGAACGACGATAACCTGCGCGCCTTTGCTGTAACCGGCAACTTTGACATGGCGCAAACAGCGGTAAAAAACATATTTAACGACGCAGATATAGCCCAGCGACTGGCGCAATCCGATGTGGTGCTCTCCAGCGCCAACAGCATGAACCTCGGCAGACTGTTGCCGCAGATCTGCTACTACTATTCAAGCTATGTCGAGATGCTTGTCGAGGGGAGTGTTTCATCCGGTGAGACAGTGGATTTTGTTGTGCCGACCGGCAACTTCGGGGACATACTGGCAGGATACTACGCTAAGATGATGGGACTGCCTGTCGGAAAGCTTGTCTGCGCCTCAAATCAAAACAGAATACTGACCGATTTCTTTACAACCGGCGTGTACGATGCCAACCGTGAGTTTTACAAAACCGACTCGCCGTCGATGGATATCCTCATATCCTCCAACCTTGAAAGGTTGCTCTACCACGTCAGCGGTGACTGTGAGACGGTGCGCGAACTTATGCAATTCCTTGCAAAACATCGGCGCTTTGTCGTCGAGGGTGACCTGCTCAGCGAGTTGCAGGCGCTGATACATGTCGACTGCGCCGACGCCAAGGCCACAAAGGCGGCAATTGCCGACTGTAACAAACGCTATCACTATCTTATCGACACGCACACAGCCGTTGCCTACAGCGTGGCACAGCGTTACATGGCGGCGCAAAAAGAGACGTCACAGCAGGTGATAGTGCTCTCCACTGCCTCGGCTTATAAATTTTCCGCCGTGACATTTGCCGCCCTCACCGAGTCGGAACGGTATCTAAGCGAAAAGGATGCAAGTGCGCATCTGCTTTCCTGTTTTCCACAACAACGCGTGCCAAGCTGCTTGCAGAATATCAGCGCTCACGACAATGAAAAGACAGTAATAGCGGTTGAAGCTGTGGCGGATAACCTGTTTGAGTTTGTAAAATAAGTATAATTATTGCCATATAAACCATAATCTTGCACGAAATCTGATGTATTTTGGAGTACTACCCCCGCCAAAGGCGGGGGTAGTACTCCAAAAGAAATAGGTTCGACAAGGGGGATGAAATTATGCGTCTGTCTGTTCAAATGTTGCACATTCTGTCTGCGGTCCGAGCATCGACATCTTGGTTTTGACAAGTATATCGTTGGCTATACAACTGCCACAACCGTTATTGTGAACACATTTGTCAACTTCACAACATACACCGTTAATAGGTTTGCAATCTGCTTTGTCCATTTTGGATACCTCCTTAAAATATACCGGGCACTGTTAATTTAAAATGAACGAAATATCATAGAAAACTTGAAAATAAAATGCTTTTCTTTCCGTATTAAATTAACAAAGCCATTTACTGTCAACTATAACATCTATGTTATATGACTAAAATATTGTTTCCACATGCAAAAGGTTTATACACATCATGTCTTTATTTGTTATCGGAGATTTACATCTGTCCTTTACCGCCCAAAAGCCTATGGACGGCTTTTACGGTTGGCAGGATCATATAAAACGTCTGCAATCCGGCTGGTGTGATGTAGTAAAAGCCGAGGACACAGTTGTGCTTGCCGGTGATACGTCGTGGGGTATGAGTTTGGAGCAGTCACGCGCTGACTTTGAATTTATTGACAACCTGCCCGGAAAAAAAATAATACTAAAAGGTAATCACGATTATTGGTGGACATCCTTAAAAAAGATGAAAGATTTTTTTGCAAACTGTAGCTTTGCAACACTGGACATAATGCACAACAACAGTTTTGAGGTGATGGGGGTGTCGGTTTGCGGCACACGCGGCTGGATGTTCGAGCGCGGCGAGGAAAAAGATCAAAAACTTATAGCACGCGAGACAGGACGGTTGCAAGCGTCTCTCAAAACCGCAACACAGCACAAAAAAATAGTGTTTTTGCACTATCCGCCCATCTACAGGCAGGAGCGCTCCGACACTATTTTACAGGTCATGCGAGAATATGAGGTTGAACACTGCTTTTACGGTCATCTGCACGGGCATACTATCAACCACGCATACAATGACTGCCATGACGGAGTGAACTATAAACTTATTTCAGCCGACGCACTCCGGTTTTTGCCGTTTAAGGTTTTGTAGTTGTCAGGATAGTGTGGGAATTTAAGCTTACCTCCATCTGCCGATGGCAAATGGAGGTAAGCTTGTGTATTTATTTAAGTTACCGACATTCTAACTGTCAATAAAAAACTCGTTTATCCGTGATTTAACCTCGGCAACCTTACTGCGGCTGACAGGGATAATCATTCCGGTTTTAAGCTCAACATAGTTGTTGTAAATCTTTTTTATGTACTTCATATTGACGATAAAGCTGTTATGTGTTATGACAAAATCATTGCCAAGGTTGTCGTGTAACATTTTTATAGGCGTGTTGCACATCTTTTCGCTGTCGGTGGTGATGATACAGGTACGCCGGTTACGACGCTCACAGTAGATTATCTCGTCGGGGGATATGACCGATGTGCTTCCGCGCTCCTTGACGGCGAGCGATATCCTAGCCGCCCGGTGCGCGTTGATTTTGTTCATGGCGCGTCGCAACAGCACGGGATGAATAGGTTTTAATAACACATACTCATGCTGTGTCTCATAAACACCCTCAAAAAAGCTGAGGGCTATGTAGACAACAGATATATCGGGATATTTTCTGTTAAGTATGTGGCCGGTTTCAAGTGCGTCATTATCCACACCCGAAGCCTCCAAAAAGACAACGTTTACGTTTTGTCCATTATTAAGATAGTTAATAAGTCCGTCGCCGGACTCAAATTCCAGTACCTCAAAGTACTCCTGTTCCATTATTACACGGATTTCTTCTTTGAGGGAGTGCCTGTCGGATGTCGAGCGGTCACAAATAGCAATCTTTAACATGTTTCACCATCACTTTTTTAAATTTTCAACGTAAATGCCCTATACTACGATGAAACGGCGTATTTCATTTGCTGTGTATGTTGTGAATATAAAATATAATTGTATATATACTATATTTCTTAGGGGGTCGTTATTAGTGTTATTATTAAAACAAAAGCAACTGTATACTTTACATCCATTATACTACTAAATATTAGTAAATGTCAACTGTAAATATATGTATTTTGTTTAAGGCGTGAAAATGAGAGAAAATAATAACGGTTTACACAGTTCCTACACAAATTAATCACGGTATTGTAATGGAATTGAAAGAATAGTGTTGTTGACAAAAAACGCAAATTCTACTATAATAATATAGATAATTCATTCGGTGGAGCTTTTGAGGGTTAAAACACTTGTTTTAATATTTGTTGTTGCTTTATGTGCGGTCTTGGGTGGTTGTAGCCAACCGCAGGACAGCTTAAGTAGTTCACCCCTTAATACCTCACTGTCATCAAGTCAAGACCAAACATCTTCGCAGCAAATTGACATAGAGCCACCCCCTACGGTCGCAGATAGCAGTGCGCCTGTCAACCCCTTTACCGGCCTCGCTACCGATGTGGATTTATCGACGGTTTATCCAACAGCAATAATGATAAACAACGTTAAGCAGTCGTTGCCGCAAAGTGGGATTTCAGGGGCGGATCTAGTTTATGAAATTGTGACAGAAGGCGGTATTTCTCGTTTAATGGCTGTTTATCTAGATGGTTACAGCCTTTCGAAAGTTGGCCCTGTGCGCAGTGCGCGCGATCAGCATATCCAGCTGATGTTGCCTTATGTTCCGCTTTTTATGCACATCGGATCCAGCATTTATGCCACCGATATGTTAGAGTTGTACAAATACGACCTACGAGATATAGACGGTATGTACACTAACTCGGCAGTTTTTTTCGACGAGGAACGTGCGGCTGTGCTATCATTGGAGCGAAACGATGTTGATGAGCACTGTTGGTTCACCGATGGTGACAGTATCAGCGCGACAGTCGATAATTTAGGTTTGACACCGTACCCTGCTGTGTACGAACCTATATTTGATTTTTTACCGCAAACAGAACAAAAAATCCCTACGGAAAAAGCCGGTAGCGTGGAGATTTCATTCAGTGATTACGGACAAACCACCTTTGAGTATGATGACGAATTACAGCTATACTACAAGTCAATGTACGGAGAGCCGCAGATTGACGCTAATGACGGAGTTCAACTGAATTTTAAAAATGTAATTGTACTTTTTACAGATATAGCAACATATCCCGATGAGATGCTTGCCAAGGTAAGTTACAACTTTGGCGGCGTAGGATACTATTTCACAAATGGCGGATGCGAGGAAATACACTGGCGCAAGGGAAGCCCCGAGCAACCGTTGAGGATAGTTTCTACCGATGGCACGGAAACGCCGATAGAACTTAATGCGGGCAAAAGCTATATTGCGGTGGTGGGCCTTGATCAATATTCAAAGTTCAACTACTTTTAAGGCTGCACAATCAAGCAATCGGTGCAGTCAAAAACACCATGAGGCAATGTTAGTTTACAGTGGTTTTTATTGTTTTGCTACCCTATAATAGGGTAAGCAAAGATTAATAACTGATAAAGCTTTAATAATTTTAACAATTATGAAGATTTTTTTGCTTGAGCTAAACAGTGCCCACAATGAAATTGGGAGAGACAAATGAAAAAAACGCTAATTATTTTATTATGTATGTTGATGTTGGTTTTTACAGTAACATCTTGCTCGCAGGAAGAAGAGGTATCTTCAGCATCACAAACCCCCTCCACAGGCGATGAAGAACCGACTGAGCCGGAAGAGGAGGAAAAACCCACCATCTACCCCAGTATGTTAACAGGTCTTGAAAAGGATGAAGATTACCCGATAAATCAGCGCCCTGTCGCAATTATGGTTAACAACCGTATAGACGGTCTGCCACACTCCGGCGTGAGTGAAGCAAGCGTATGTTACGAGATGGTCACCGAGGGCGGTATCACACGTTACATGCTGGTCTATGAAGATTATACAACAATACCCGAAGTTGGTCCTATCCGCAGTGCGCGTGACCCACACGTACAGTTTATGGCACCATTGAACGCGCTTTATGTCCATGATGGCGGAAGCACGATGGCAATGGAGCTGTTGGATGTTGTGTTGGACTGGGAAAACGGCGACTTTGGACCGGATGGTGCAGGATACCGTAAATCTCGCCCCGGTTATAGTTCCGATGAAACGGAATATGTCAACGCTGAGTCCTTGATGGCAGCAGCTGAAGACCCGAAGTACATAACCGAGGGTGAGCCGATTGCACCCATCACACTTGACGGTTTTGTACGTTACGACGAAGATCCCGTTCTACCCACCGACGGAAGCGCACATCAGGTATCCTGGAGCTTCTCACAGTCCTACGACGGGTACTTTGAGTACAACTCAGATACAAACCAATATGAAAAAAGCCAGTTTGGCATAAAGCTTACCGATGCAAACAACGACGAGCCGTTTTCTTATGAAAACCTGCTGGTACTGTTTACCAACATTGTTCCTTATGGCAACACCGTGCTTATGGATATCGACCTTGACTATGGTGGTGTAGGTTACTACTTCTACGGTGGCGAATACCAAGAGATAGTCTGGAGAAAGGGTGCTCCGACAACCCCGCTCAGAATATTAAACGATGACGGTACCGAGACACCGGTTCTGCTCAACACAGGTAAGACATATGTTGCTGTTGTAGGTCTTGAGTGGCACGACACCACATTTACCATCAGCGGTGAAGATGGCGAAAATATTATGCAGGAGACGGTGGAAAATCCCGATGAACTTGTAGAGGCCGACTAATCATGTTTTTCAAAAGGCAACACTTGAAAATTATTGCACTGCTTTGTGTAACAGCGATGCTACTCTTTGCTACCGCATGTTTTGGTGAACAGCAACAAGAGACGGAAGTGCCACCGGAACCGCCGGTGGCCGCATCCGCCTCACTTGATGTGCCTGAAATAACAAATATCGACATAAACCCTCTCACGGGAGAGACCCCACACGTGCACCTTGAAACCGGCACGCGTCCGATAGCGGTCATGGTGGATAACATTGATGCCGCACTGCCGCAGACAGGGTTGTCGCTTGCCGATGTCATTTACGAGACCGAGACAGAGGGTGGCATAACGCGCCTTATGGCGATGTATTCCGATCCTGAGGCAATAGTCGGTGTCGGTCCTGTGCGCTCGACAAGGGATCAGTTTTGTGAGCTTGCGATGGCTCAAAACGCCATTATAGTCAACATCGGCACCAGCATATACGCAAACGACCTTTTAAACTATTTTGGATACCAGACTGTAGATGGCATGTATCTGGGTCAGAATGCATTTAAACACGATGTTGCACGTGCACGCGAACGTGGCAATGAACACGCATGGTATACCGACAGCGCAATGATTTCAACCGGCATACAAATGAATAACATACTGCCCACCGGCGGCTACTATCCGCTGTTTGCGTTTGCGCCGGCAGGGGAGACGGTGGACGGAGATTTCACTGACATGACAGCCGTCAACTTTGACTTTTCCGGCGTGGCAAATGTAGGTTTTACCTATAACGCGGAGACAGCGCTGTTTGAAAAACAGTACAACGGTCAGCCGCACATTGATTCCTTAGACGGCGAACCACTTGCATTTGACAATGTGTTTTTGCTGTTCAGTGAAGTATCACTGCAACCGGACGGGCTTTGTACAAAGTTTGCGCTAACACAGGGGACAGGCTACTATCTCAACGGTGGTCGGTACACTCCTGTGACATGTCAAAAGGGCAACCCCGACGAACAATTAAAATTGTTTGATGCAAACGGGGATGAGCTTACCGTTGCAACCGGCAAGAGCTATATAGGAATAATTGCAAAGTCAAAAGAACAGACGGTGGTGTTTAGCTGATGAAAAAAATTTTAGTGGTCAACGGACCCAATCTACAGATGCTCGGTAAGCGCGAGGCTTCAGTGTACGGCAACGAGACGCTTCAGGATGTCTGCAACAGGATAAGTGACAAGGCGAAGGCTTTGGGTGCAAAGACGGACTTTTTTGCAAGCGACATTGAGGGCGAGTTGTGCAGTGCTATCAATCGCGCCGGCACACAATATGACGGCATAATAATCAATCCGGCGGCTTATACACACACAAGTGTCGCCATTCGTGATGCGATAAAGACCGCAAACCTGCCGACGATAGAGGTGCATATTTCAAACGTCTATGCTCGTGAGGAGTTTAGGCACAAGTCACTGACAGCGCCGGTCTGCCTGGGTCAGATAACAGGGCTTGGAACGGACGGTTACATATTGGCATTGATGCGCCTGTGTGGCAGTGTTTAAAAGGTAAATTTATTACAGCTAACAGATAAGGCTATCTCCCCCTGCCATCGGTGGGGGGAGATAGCCTTTTATGTATTTATTTCACCTTAGGCCATTACTATTTAACAGCTTCAAACACATATACCTGCGATGTAAAATCCCCTTTATCCAGGCCGGAATGATATCGGCCGTTAAAGTTATCGCTTTGCAGCAGGCCGGTGTACTCGGTGTGTGGCAAAAATCCTATGTTCATCAGCTCATCGCCAAAATAATTTATGCCGTTGCAGGTGTACTCATAGTCCGCGCACAACCCTACGAGATTAACTTTTTTAAGCGACGGGTTGGGGGTTGCGAGAATTTTGTAGTAACCCAGCACGGCTTTCTTTTTATCCTGTGACACTGCCATCCAACTGTATATATTGCCGCTGTGCAGGCGGTAAAAGTCGCCGAACTGTATCGTCTCTTTGTGCAGGTTGAAAAACTGTATCTGCTGTGTTATCTCTTGCTTTTCCGCCGCGCTCAGTTTGTTAAAATCCAGTTCGTATCCGAATGTGCCGAACATTGCCACATCACCGCGCATCTTTAAGTTTGTAATCCTGTCAACCTGGTGGTTTGGCACCGCTGCCACGTGACTGCCTATGCTGACAATGGGGTAAACGTATGATGTGCCATACTGTATGTGCAGTCGCTCCACCGCATCGGTGTTGTCGGAACACCATGCCTGTGGTGCATAGTACAGCATACCGGCGTCAAAACGGTTGCCACCCGAGGCGCAGGATTCAAACAGGATGTCGGGATAGCGCGTTATGAGTTTTTCATAAAGGCGATAGACACCCAAAATATAGCGATGGAAAAACTCCTCCTGAGCGTCTGTGTCAAGTTTAAGGCTGTAGGCCTCGGTGATGTTGCGGTTCATATCCCACTTTATGTAGGATATTTCGGCGGTGTCAAGCGTTTTGCACATGACATCAAATACATACTCGACGACATCGTCGCGCGAAAAGTCCAGCACAAACTGGTTGCGACCATAGGACATTTTTCTACCGGGGGTTTTTATCACGTAGTCGGGATGGGTGCTGTACAGCTCGCTTATCTCGTTTGTCATCTCCGGCTCGAACCACAGACCGAATGAAAGACCCATAGCGGTAATTTTTTTCGACAGTCCCTCAATACCCTCGGGCAATTTTTTCAGGTATACGCTCCAATCGCCGAGCGAGGTATAGTCGTTGTCGCGTTTGCCAAACCAGCCGTCATCAAGCACAAAAAGGTCAACGCCCAGTTCTTTGCCGGTGGCGGCTATCTTCAATATGCTCTCCTCGTCAAAGTCAAAATATGTTGCCTCCCAGTTGTTGAGGAGCACCGGACGTGTTTTGTCCTTGTACCGCCCACGCATGAGGTTTTCCCGAAAAAGTCGGTGGAAGTTACGGCTCATGCCGTTAAGTCCCTCGTCACTGTAGACCAGCACCGCCTCCGGAGTTTGGAAAACCTCGCCACTGCGAAGGTTCCATGCAAACTCAAACGGGTTTATACCGATAGTTACGCGTGTTACATCGTAAGCGTCCACCTCGGCCTGCGCTAAAAAGTTGCCGCTGTAGATCAGCGTAAAACCGTAAGCTTCACCGATGTTCTCTGTCGTCTCAGGGCGCTTTAACGCCAAAAAAGGATTGTGCATGGCACTGCTTGCACCGCGCGCACTGGACACAGCCTGCACACCGCTTACAAGCGGTCGGGTGTGAACATGGCGCTCACGACTCCATGCGCCGTCCAGCGTTACCATTTCGTATCGGCTGTCATAAAGGTCAAGGCAAGCGGACATGCAACGGTTAATCACCACCGTCTCTTGCGATGCGTTGGCAAACTCGACACCTCGCACCACCAGTGAAAGTTTGTCAAAAAGATGATACTTTAACACGATGCGACAGTCAATCAGCTTGTCGTACAGCGTGATGAGCAGTGTCTCGACCTGCTCGCCATGCGTCTGCGGCAGACCGTCGAGATGCGGCTTGCCATTTAAAATCTCGTGCTTTTCATAGACGAACTCGGTTATGCGACTGCCGTTATTAAGCTTCAACTGATACGCAGGGGAGCGAAAATCCCCCTTGCCATATGCCGGATACTCCTGCTTTAACACCTCGGCAGAAAAAGACAGGTCACCCTCGAACTCACATGGCGCAAGCACAACACTGCGCTCGACATAAAGGCTGTCAAAACTTTCCCTGTCACGCACCCGCTTGCCAAAGTACAACTGCCCCGGCTGACCGTTTCTCATTATCTTAATTATGTAACTTATTTTGTCATTGTACAGGTGAAACGTCTTGCTCTGCTCGTGGTACTTTATCATATAACACCTCTAAAGTATGATGTATTCTCACCGAAAGTATATCACAAGTTGATAAAATGTCAATGGGTTTAATGTTTTGAGGAGGATGATTATAAACATAAAAAAAAGGCGGATATGTCAGGTGAGCACACCGCATATATCCGCCTTTTTTATTAAAATTAAACAGCTTTATTCAACGGTTTCATACACACTGGTTTGTGGACTCAGTACCGTGGTGGTTACCGATGGTGTCGTTGTCGATGACGACGAGGAAGACGATGAGGAGGAGGAAGACGAGGACGAGGATGAAGTCGAAGTTGAAGATGATATTGAAGTTGAGGACGAAGATGAAGACGAAGACGGGGCCGGTGTCGGAACAAACACTTTCTCAAAAGAATAGAAAGGCGAAAGACCGGTTGTTATAATGCTTAATTCGCCATTTTTAACGGTTGCAGGCAAAATTTCAACCGATATCTCTTCCTCAGACGGCTGTAATGTACCGTCAACAAAAGTCAATCCGATAAAGTGCACTACATTAAACTCAGTGCCATCCGGTACACCGCTTACAGGTATCGTGACGGTGAATTTATCGGTGCCTGAATAGGGGTCACCGGTTGTATCCACTAAAGTCATATCAAAGCCGGCAACCATGTTAGCAAAATCTTTGATATCAAGCCCTTTCTTTGCAATTTCTTCACCGAGCAGTTGGCCTAATCGGCGATAAGCAGCGGTGAATGTAGACGGCATCTCTATAACTTTAAGGGTTGAAAAATCACCGACTGCGGCAGGGGATATAGATGCATTTTGAAAATCAACCGAACCACCCGAGGGTGAAGTCGATGACGGCGAATACAACGAGCCGTATAGTGTGCCGGCAGGCAGAGTTTGAGGTGGGAAAGCAGTTAAGGTCGGAGAAAATTTTATTTCATATTCTGTGTCGGCAGTGGGGATTTTATCATTTAGGAGACTTAAAGAAGTATAGGTAGCGCCGTAGTTGACGGTTTCGCTTGCGAGAACTGTTGTCGAACCTTTTTCCATAAGGCTAAATGTTCCGTCAAGGAAAGTTAAACTGTCTTTAGGGGATAAGTAAAAAGTAATGTCCCCATTGGGCATTGAAACTTCGGGTGCTGAGGTGAACTCAGAGGTGTAACTTGAAGCGAGCAACGCACTGCCGGAAAGCTCGAGGTTAAGGTTTGTAAACTTGTTGGAATTTGCCACAAAAGAAAGTACGTAGGTTTCATTG
>CAYJFU010000062.1:0-11033 GCA_964369445.1 uncultured Oscillospiraceae bacterium
CACATAGTCACCGAACTCGACGCATGTGCAACCGGTGTCGCGTCCTGTTATTTTTATCTTTGCCTCGGTGTACATGCACTCGTCCAGTGCCGCCTCAAGCTTTGCGGCCTTGTCGGCGTAACCGATGTGGGACAGAAGCAGTACAGCGGCGCGAAGCATGGAGCAGGGATCGGCATAAATTCCGCGACCCTCTGACATCATGCGCGGTGCACTGCCGTGGATGGCTTCAAACATGGCATAACGCTTGCCGATATTGGCACTGCCGGCTGTGCCGACGCCACCTTGGAACTCCGCCGCCTCGTCGGTGATGATATCGCCGTAGAGGTTTGGCAGTACAAACACCTGAAAGTCGGTGCGACGCTTTTCATCGACCAGCTTTGCCGTCATGATGTCGATGTACCAGTCGTCCATTGTGACGCTCGGGTAGTCTTTAGCAACCTCGCCGCACAGCTCTAAAAATCTGCCGTCCGTCGTCTTGATTACGTTTGCCTTGGTGACAACCGAAACCCTCTGTTTGCCGTTTTTTGCGGCATAGTCAAACGCCGCCTTTGCGATGCGGCGCGTGCCCTCGTCGGTGGTTACGGTAAAGTCGACATAAAGACCGCCGTCAACGGCAACACCGTTAGAACCTACAGCGTAAGCGCCCTCGGTGTTCTCACGGAAAAATGTCCAGTCGATGCCCTTTTCCGGCACCTTAACGGGACGCACATTGGCGAAAAGGTCAAGATGCTTTCTCATTGCGACATTGGCACTCTCGATGTTGGGCATACCATCACCCTTGCGCGGTGTCGTTGTTGGTCCTTTGAGTATGACGTTACAGCTTTTAAGTTCCGCCAGCACATCGTCGGGGATAGGTGCGTTTTTTGCAATGCGGTTTTCAATGGTCAAACCCTCGATGTCTTTAAAAGTCACCTTGCCTGCCGACATCTCGTCCTTTAAAAGGAACTTTAAAACATCCGCTGCCTGTGAAGTGATGACGGGGCCGATGCCATCGCCGCCGCAAATGCCGATAGTGACCTGCGGAAGTGTTGCAAAATCCACAAACTCATCCTTGCTGATGCGCTCAATGCGCTGTAACTGTTCCGTCACAAGCTGTTCAAATTTCTGTGATGCACTTTTGATATCCAAAATTATCCTCCTGTTCATTCGGTAACACCGCCGGGTGGGCGGAATTTATATAACCTGATTTTTATGTCCTCAACACGCCGCCACGCAGTATAATATCGCGTCCGCGCGAGGAGAGATCGCAGTTGAGCTCGATGTCTTTACCGCCCGCAGTGGCTTTGATGACACCGCTTGCAAGGCTGTCGTGTATCGAGTGCAGAACGATGGTGTCGCCCTCGTTGATAGCCTCGTAGTCGTCGGGGTTTTTAAAGGTAAGTGGCAATATTCCGTTGTTGATGAGGTTGGCGGTATGTATGCGTGCAAAGCTTTTTGCCACAACAGCGCGCACACCGAGGTAGAGTGGTACAAGCGCGGCATGCTCACGCGATGAACCCTGTCCGTAGTTGGAGCCGCCGACAATGACACTATAACCGTGACTTTTAGCGCGTTCGGCAAACTGTTCATCGCACACTTTGAAGCAGTAGCGCGACAGGTACGGCACGTTGGAGCGGTAAGGCAATATCTCCGCACCGGCAGGCATGATGTGATCGGTGGTTATGTCATCGCCGACCTTTAGCGACACCGGCAGTGCAAGGCTGTCGTCCATCGGCGGACATACCGGCAGTGGCTGTATGTTTTTGCCACGCACGACCTCAACGTCCTCGCCTATGTCGGACGGCTTTATGAACATGTTGTCGTTTACGGTGTAGATGTCCGGCATGGCTATTTCAGCGCCGAAATCGGCAGAACTCGCCGGTGTTATGTAGCCGGCAAGCGCTGAGGCGGCGGCTGTCTCGGGGCTGACAAGATAGACGTCGGCATCCTTTGTGCCGGAGCGTCCCAAAAAGTTGCGGTTAAATGTGCGTAGCGAAACGCCGGCACCCTTTGGCGCAAAGCCCATACCGATGCAAGGACCGCATGCACACTCAAGCAGACGTGCGCCTGCATCAAGCAGTTTTGTCAGCGCGCCGCTTTTGGTAAGTTCCTGCAAAACGGTGCGCGAGCCGGGGGATATTGAAAGGCTGACGTGCTCGGGCAGTGTCTTGCCGTCAAGTATCCTTGCGGCGGCGGTGAGGTCGGCAAGGCTGGAGTTGGTACAGCTACCGATGCAGACCTGCGAAACCTTTATGCCGTCAAGCTCTTTGACCGTCTTAATGGCATCGGGGCTGTGCGGACATGCCGCAAGCGGTACAAGCTCGGACATATCGACGTCGACAATCTTTTCATATGTCGCATCAGCATCGGCGGTAAGCGGAATGTAGTCCTCTTCTCTGCCGAACTGACGTAAAAATTCACGTGTGCGCTCGTCACTTGGGAACACCGAGGTGGTTGCGCCAAGCTCAGCGCCCATGTTGGTTATGGTGGCACGTTGCGGCACCGTTAGACCGTTAACACCCTCGCCACCGTACTCGATGATGCGTCCAACACCGCCCTTGACGGACAGTATCGAAAGAACTTTGAGTATAACGTCCTTAGCCGAAACGCCGTCCTTCAACGTGCCGACAAGGTTGACCTTTACCACCTTTGGGGTCGGGATGTTGTACGGCTGACCTGCCATAGCAAGTGCCACATCAAGACCGCCCGCGCCAAAACCAAGGCATCCTACACCACCGGCTGTCGGAGTGTGGCTGTCACTACCGATAAGCGTCTTTCCGGGTTTGGCAAAGCGCTCAAGGTGCAGCTGGTGGCATATACCGTTGCCCGGGCGTGAGTACAACACACCGTACTTTTTTGCAACGGTGCGTATATACTCGTGGTCGTCGGCATTTTTAAAGTCGCCCTGCAACGTGTTGTGGTCGATGTACGCGACAGAAAGCTCCGTCTTGACCCTGTCGATGCCAAGCGCCTCAAGTTGTAGATACGCCATTGTGCCGGTTGCATCCTGCGTCAGCGTCTGGTCGATTTTTAAAGGAGTTTCCCCCACTTCGCCGCCCGGCAATGTGTGTGCGGCAAGAATTTTTTCAGCGATATTCTGTCCCATTATCTCTCCAAAAGGTTATTTTTTTACTGCAAGCTGTAATGTGTCACGTGCTATCATAAGCTCCTCGTTTGTCTCGATGACAAGTGTGTGCACGCGCGCGCCCTCGGCAGTCAGATCCATTGTGCCGCGGCTGTTGTTTTTAGCCTCGTCGATTTTGACACCCATAAACTCAAAGTGCTTTGCGACATTGGCACGATGTATATTGTCATTTTCGCCGATACCGCCGGTAAAGACGATGGCATCAAGACCACACATAGCCGCCGCATAAGCACCTATGTATTTTACAATTTGATAGTCCAACATGTCCATTGCAAGCTGTGCGCGCTTGTTGCCTTTTTCTGCCGCATCTTGAACATCGCGGTTGTCACTGGACAGACCGGATATGCTCAAAAGACCTGCCTGCTTGTTTAGCATGTCGACAATCTCGTGTCCGGTTTTGCCCAGGGTGTCACTCATATAACCAACAACGGTCGGGTCGACATCACCGCAACGTGTGCCCATCAAAAGGCCGGGGAGCGGTGAAAAACCCATTGATGTGTCTACACTCTTGCCACCGTCGACGGCACATATTGAGGAACCGTTGCCAAGGTGGCAGATAACAATTTTCAGATCCTCTATATTCTTGCCGAGCATTTCAGCGGTTTTTTGTGAAACAATGCGGTGTGAAGAGCCGTGAAAACCATAACGGCGGACACCGTATTCCTCATAAAATTCGTAGGGTGTGCCGTACATGTAGGCTTTTTCCGGCATAGTCTGGTGAAAAGCCGTGTCAAAAACAGCCACCTGCGGTATACTGTCACCCATAATTTCAATAGCACTGCGTATACCCATGATGTGCGCCGGATTGTGAAGCGGTGCAAACTTGCTGACGTCTTCGATACCCTTGATAACCTCTTCGGTGATAAGGCAGGACTGGGTAAACTTAGAACCGCCGTGCACAACACGGTGACCGACAGCATTGATTTCACTTACGTCCTTGATAACGGCAAGCTCGCCCTCGGTGAGCAGCTTTAAAACGTGGTCAAATGCATCGGAGTGATTTTTTACGTAGTCTTCAAGAAAACAGCTTCTACCGTCGGGCAATGAGTGCTTTATCGTGGAGCCTTCAATGCCGATACGATCACAAAGGCCTTTGGCGATAACGTTCTCGGTATTCATGTCGAGAAGTTGATATTTCAGCGATGAAGAGCCGCAGTTGATAACCAGAACATCCATAATTTTAATCCTTTTATTTTATACGTCCCTTTTATTATAGCAAAATTAGCGGTGCCTTGCAACAATAAGTTGACAAAAAACAAACAAACAAAACGCAAAATTTTTGTGTTGACAGGTTATCACTATAAAAGGGTATGGAAGAGAATTTTCACATCGTTATCACGGGGTGAGGTTGCCTTATATATTTTTTTGTGGTAAAATGTAATCGGAATGCGTTTTTGAGGGGATGCTATGGATAGTGGTATGCAACTTTATTATGATTACACAGTGTCGCCACTGGGACGGTTGTTTTATGATTCGGTGTGGGCACAACTCGGTGTGCTGTCCGGCAAAAAAATATTGGACTTCGGCAGTGGGTTTTGTTTTACAACAAACCACTTGGCAGAGCAAAACGATGTTACGGCGCTTGAAATTGACGAGAGTATTATTAAATCCTCGGTGCAGACAGGTAAATTTACCCAGTTGTGCGGTGATGTAACAAAACTGACGGACTTTGCAGATGGAACGTTCGATGTTGTCATATGTCACTTGGTACTGGAGTTTACGCAAAACCGAGAGGAAATAATGTCACAGCTGTGTCGCGTCGTAAAAAATGACGGATTTATATCCGTTGTGCGTCACAATCGCAACGGGCGCATTGTGCAGGCGGTTGTTCAGGACTTTGACCTTGACGAGGCGAAAAGAGTGTTGCGGGGCGAACCGTCTTTTTCCAGTGCTTTCGGCAACATAAGTTACTATGAGGACAGCGACCTACTCGCGTGGGCAGGCAATAACCTTACCGCCGAAAAGGTATACGGCGTGCGGGTTCTCGCCAGTTTGCATGGCTCAGACATCAACGAGCAACCGGATTGGGCACAAAAAATGTTGCAGACAGAAAAATCACTTTACAGCAACCCCGATTTTGTCAAAATAGCATATTTTAACCACCTGATTTTGCGAAAAATCTAAAACAAAAGGAGAAGAAAAAATATGGAAAAGAGCAAGGTTTATTACACCGACATGCGCACCGTCTCGGGTGGTAACTTACTTAAAAAACTGGAAAGGCTGATAAAAACAGCCGGTATTGAGAATATAGATTTTGAGGGCAAATTCAGCGCCATCAAGATGCACTTCGGCGAGCCGGGCAACTTGTCGTTTTTGCGCCCCAACTACGCAAAGGTAGTGGCGGATGTTGTGAAAGGCTGTGGTTTTGACCGACTGCAACACACTTTATGTCGGAAGAAGAAAACATGCTCTCGAGCACATCGACTCGGCGTATGAAAACGGGTTTACACCCTTTTCCACCGGTTGCCACGTTGTAATAGGCGACGGGCTTAAAGGTACGGACGAGACGCTTGTCAAGCTGGACGGAGAGTATGTCAAGGAAGCGAAAATCGGCGCGGCCATTATGGATGCTGACATTTTTATATCATTGACACATTTTAAAGGTCATGAGCTTACCGGCTTTGGCGGTGCGCTGAAAAACATCGGCATGGGTTGCGGAAGCCGCGCCGGTAAGATGGAACAGCACAATGACGGCAAACCTGTCGTAGAGGCATCGCTATGTAAGAAGTGCAAACAATGTGCAAAAAACTGTGCACACGGTGCAATAGAGTTTGATGCAAGCGCTCTTGCAGTTATAAACCACGAAAAATGCATGGGTTGCGGACGATGTCTTGGTTCCTGCGTGTTTGATGCAATACACCCAACAGACGGCAGTTCCGAGGACAACCTAAATAAGAAGATGGCAGAATACTCGCTTGCTGTCGTCAAGGGGCGCCCGCATTTTCACATCAGCCTTGTCATTGATGTATCCCCTTACTGCGACTGCCATCCGAACAACGATACCGGCATAATACCCGATGTCGGAATGTTTGCGTCCTTTGACCCGGTGGCGCTGGACAAAGCCTGCGCCGATGCGGCAAACAAACAACCGCCATATGTCAACAGCCGTCTTGGTGACGTGCTTGAGGGCGATGAGCACAGCCACGATTGCCACGACCACTTTGCGACGGTGCACTCCAACACAAAATGGGAGGTATGTCTTGAACATGCTGAAAAAATCGGTCTTGGCACACAGCAGTATGAATTAATCACCGTTAAATAATCAATGTCAACACAAAGAAAAGTTTTTGCAGTGGGTTGTCGCACTTGTGAGAATTACTGTATTGTTTTTAAATTAAAAGAACGCCACAAGATTGTCAAGAGAAGAATTCGCCTATAGTGCCAAGACCCACGGAATGAAATATCTATTCTGATCAATCTCAACGAAGATAGGTGGTGTTTCTGCCGGTAAGATGCGGTGGTTTTAAGCCGGATACCTTTAAGTTTGCGCAACATAGTGATGTGTTTTGGAGATCCACCCCCCGCCTCCGGCGGGGTAGCTCTCCAAAAAGAAACTAGAACCGTTGCTACAGATACTGACAAAATAGCAGGTAAAAATGAGACTAAGACACAACAAAACACTGGTGGCACAGCTGTTACAGCACAGCGCGTATGTGTTGCCCGAGCGCATAAAAAAGGAGGGGATTGGCAACATTTTTTCGCAAAATGCACCGTTGTTTCTTGAACTGGGGTGCGGTTTCGGTACCTTTTCACGCACCTTTGCCGCCAAACATCCTGATAAAAACATACTTGCGGTGGATGTAAGCCGCGATGTGCTCTCTCGCTTTGTCCGCGAGGTGGAGCAGTCGGGACAACCGTGGCCCGGCAACCTATTGTTATCGGATATAAATATATTTTACATCGGCGATGTGATAGGGCAAGAACCATGCATCGAGGACATATTTGTGTTTTTCTGCAACCCCTGGCCAAAACGCACACACAACATAAGGCGACTGACACACACAAGACAAATCCGGCAGTACAAAAGGTTTTTAAAGCCGGGCGGGCGCATTTATTTTAAAACCGATGACCGCGGCCTGTACGAAGCTACACTGAAATACATTAATGAGTGTAATTGTACCTTGCTTTACAATAGCGAAAATTTTGTGCAAGAAGAACAGTTTCCCCTACTTTGCATACAAACGGAATATGAGAAAAAGTTTCGACAGAGCGGCCAACCAATATACGCAGCCGTTGCTGAAAACATAGGATAATTGAAGTGAATTTAAGGGAAAAAAAGTGAAAAAGCCTAAAAAGCCTTACTCACTCGGTGAGGAGATATTTAACAGCGTTTCGCACGGAGTCGGGGCAATAACTGCCATTATGGGTGGCAGTGTGCTTGTCACCATCGCCACCTACGAGAGTGACGCGATAGGTGTGTTGAGCGCGGTGGTGTTTGGTATCGGAATGATACTCCTTTACACCATGAGTACGTTGTACCACGCGATACCTTTTCCGCGTGCTAAGTACGTCTTTCGGATACTTGACCACAGCAGTATTTTTATACTGATAGCTGCTACGTACACGCCGTTTTTACTGGTGCTGCTTCGTGGCAATACTAGGGCAAGCATTGTGTTTTGCGCTCTGTGGGGGCTGGTTGCAGCAGGCATTGTACTAAAAGTACTTGCACTGAAAAGGTTTGAAAAATTGGGTCTTGTGCTTTATATCTGTATGGGTTGGGCGGTGGTATTGTTGCTGTCCGACATAATAGAGGCACTGTCGCTAGGGGGATTTTGGCTGTTGCTTGCCGGTGGACTGTGCTACACGGTCGGCATAGTGTTTTACAGCATAAGGGTGAAATACATGCACTCGATATGGCACCTGTTCGTGTTTGCCGGCACTATACTGCACTATTTATGTGTGGCGATTTTTGTTTATTAGCAACAAAATACCAATGAAAAGGAAACATAATGCAGGACAGAAAACAGCGGTTTGATGCGGTTTTATGGCTGTGTGTGCTCGCCACATGCGGTTATTCCGTGTTGTTGTTGCTGTCGGTCAGTCGAGCATTTTTTACCGACTATCGCATGGTTTTTGTGCAGACGGCGGCAACGGCGGTAGGCATAGCATGTGCCGCCGTGTTGATGCGTCTTGGGCTTGACAGGATAAAAAAGTTTATCATTATACCACTTGTGCTGTGCGCCCTTTTGGTCGGCGCGACGTTTTTTGTCGGGTATGCCCCACAGGGTACGCAGGCACAAGCGTGGTTGCCGCTTTTGTTTGGCTTGAGCTTTCAGCCGACCGAGCTGTACAAACTTGTGTTTATCGTGACGTTCGCGATGCAGCTCTCTCACTTTAAAGACAGCATAAACCGACCAATACCGCTACTGCTCAGCCTTGCGCACATTGCTGTAATAGCGGTTATAACCCACTTTCAAGGCGATGATGGTGCGGCGATGATCTTTGCCCTTATCGGACTTGTCATGCTTGTGGCGGCCGGTCTTAACATATTTTACATTCTAGGTGCATTTATCGTTGGGGTATTGTTTTTTGTCACTGTCGGTTTTGACATGTTGCAACCGTACCAACAGCAACGCATACTCGGTCTGTTAAATCCACAGGATTACCCTGACATAATGTTTCAGCAGACGCGCAGTGTTACCGCAATTGGGAGCGGTCGGCTTTTGGGCAACGGCCTTTTTTCTTATGACCCCTACTATGTGCCAAACTCTCACAACGACTTTATCTTTTCCTACATTGGTCAGGTGCTCGGACTTGCCGGCATGGTTTTGGCCATCGCACTTTTGACGGTGATCTGTGTCAAGGTTTTGCGAAATGCATTTCGACAGGAAAACAGCCTGCACCGTTTGGTGCCGGTGGGTGTGTTTGCGCTTATAGCCGGTCAGACGCTGATAAATGTGGCGATGAACTTAGCGCTTATTCCCGTCGTGGGCATAGTGCTTCCGTTTTTTTCCGCAGGCGGCACCGCCATGATGAGCTGTATAATAGCGGTCGGACTTGCGTGCAGTGTCGCATCTCCTGCCGAGGAACTATAGAGCGCCCCCTAAAAAATCACTTTAACGGCATTCTTGTTTCTTGTTGCGGACTCCATTTCAAGGCCCGTATCATAGTCCAGTTGACGGTTTTCGCCTGTCTCGTTTTCACGTTGTCGGGTGTAACCGTCATTTTCCCATGTGGGTTTTTTGTCCGGACGAAAAGTCCTTGTCGCCCACTGGTATCCGCGGTAGGGGTCGCGCGTATCGTTCATGTGTTGTAAGAGCGCGTCATGCATCCTGTTACGAATGTCTGCATAACCCTCGACGCTAATGAGGTTTTTAACCTCGTGAGGGTCGGTTTGCAGATCGTAAAACTCGTCGGTATCAAGCAGGTTAATGACAAGTTTGTACCTGTCGGTAACGATGGCGCGCATCATTTGAAGCCCACCAAAACCGTCGTGGTCGACCTCGTAACGCGTGAACTCTATGTGTGCATATTCGTTAATGCTGACCGATGTATCATATATCTGTGGCAGAATGCTTTTACCTTCCAGTGTCGGCTCTAATTTGACTCCCATGTATTCCATTATCGTCGGCACAATGTCAATATGCGATGCAACTTCGTTTACCACCGTGTCGCTCTCGCCACCCATTATTATAAGCGGTATGTTTGCGATTTCCTTGTATGCTGTCGCATTTTTGCCGTCCAGACGATGTGCACACAGCATGTCACCATGGTCGGAGGTGAATATGACAAGCGCATCCGGTATCTTATCGTATATAACGTCCAAAACCCTGCCGATTTCGTAGTCAACAAAGGAGTTGCAACCCAAAAATGCTGACAAGACCAGTGATGATTTGTTAACCTGCTCAATGGGCGCATCCAGTAAATCCCCTGCCCAAAGCTGTTGCATAAACGGCTTGTTTTGCAAATCGTCTGTAAAGACGGCGCTGTCCTCAAACTTAAAGTTTTCAAACATTTTGTTAAAAGGTGCAGGGCACACGCAAGGACCGTGCGGTTCGTCATAAGAGACGGTCAGGAAAAAGTCCTCGTCCCCATCGGAAAACTTATTTATAAAATCTATCGCTCTGTTTGAGCAACGGTGCGCAAAAGTAAATTCCTGTGACATGTCCTCGTCAAAAGAAGTGCTCAACTTGCGCGAGCGTAACCTGTCCTCCGGCGACAGCTCCTCAAGGTAGCAGCGCATATCATACCAGTAGTCGGGGTCGTATCCCTCGGCGCACTTACCGTTGCCAAAATAGTCCGAACCGTCGAGGTGCCATTTGCCGATATAGCCGCAGTGGATACCCTCCTTGTGAAATCGTTCGCCGATAGTTTTCGCATTGCGTGACAGCGCCACACTGTTGGTAATCATGCCGTTTGAATGGGGGAACGTGCCGGTAAACAGTGCCGCGCGCGCAGGACCGCACACCGGTTGACAGGTATAAGCATTTTCATAGCGTATTCCTTTTTTTGCCAACTTATCAATGTTTGGCGTGCGCATAACAGGGTTGCCGTAACACGACACCATGTCTTTTCTCGTCATATCGGTCATTAACAGTACAACTTTTTTGCCCATAGCAACTCCTTTTTTTCGCTTGTTTCCACCGACAATCGGTATTGATTACTACGGTGAAGTATACTAAACTCAGATGAAAAAACACAGTAAGGTTTTTAAATTAAATGATTATAGCATAGTACTATTAAATCTTCAATGTTTTTTTCGCGCATATTTAAGTTTTGTCACAATAATTTTTTTAGATAACTTCATTGATTGAAGTAATAGAGCTTTTCCGTGTGGGCAGTCAAACATATTTGTTTAACGGGTGAGCAGTTTATAGGTCTTTGTGGGATAAATGCACTACCGTTTCAACGTGTGTTTCGTTGTCCAAACTTATACTTATATCTTCTTCAATGATAGGTAGCTTGAATT
>CAYJFU010000063.1:0-10913 GCA_964369445.1 uncultured Oscillospiraceae bacterium
GACAACTGCCGCGTGCATTGCAACCGTATTGGGCTCAATGCCGAAAATTCCATCGGAAAGTTCAAGTGCACTGACCGTCTTGCCGTTTTTATCTAGTACGTCAAATTTTGCCATTATGCTATCCCTCCCCCTTATGCCTTGACGCTGTCGGACAGAGTTACTATTGAACCCTTCGCACCCGGTACAGCGCCCTTTACGGCTATGAGATTATTTTCTGTATCTATCTTTACTACCAAAAGATTTTGGATTGTAACGCGTTCGCTACCGAGGTGACCCGGAAGTTTTTTGCCCTTCATAACCCTTGAGGGTGTCGAGCAAGCGCCCATGGAGCCGGCGTGACGTGCAACGGGGCCGGTACCGTGTGAAGCGCGAAGTGAATGGCCGTTAAAGCGCTTGATTGTACCTGCGAAACCTTTACCCTTACTTGTGCCGACAACGTCGATGTGATCGCCCACAGCGAATGCGTCCGCTTTTACTATGTCGCCGACGTTTACTGCGGATATGTCCGCCAGACGGAACTCACGCAGTGTCCTTTTGGGTGCAACGTCGTTTTTTGCGAAATGGCCTTTTGCCGGTTTGTTAAGTCTTTTAACCGATACCTCACCGAAACCGAGCTGTACTGCCTCGTAACCGTCGCTCTCGACCGTCTTTTTCTGCGTTACTGTGCAAGGACCCGCTTCTATAACCGTTACGGGTATAACCTTTCCGGCTTCATCGTAGATCTGTGTCATACCGATTTTTTTACCGATAATACCTTTTTGCATTTGAATTATTCCTCCTTTAAGTTATTGGTTGGCCTTTGCCAACATGACCGGTGGAAGACTGAGATTAAAATGGTGTGTTGAAAAGCAAAGTCGACTTTTTCAACATGCCCTAGAGCTTAATTTCAATATCAACGCCTGCCGGAAGTTGAAGCCCCATCAGTGCCTCTATTGTCTTTGCGGATGGTTTTAAAATGTCGATAAGTCTTTTGTGTGTTTTGTTTTCAAACTGCTCACGACTGTCTTTGTACTTGTGTACAGCACGGAGAATTGTGATTATCTCCTTGTCGGTCGGTAGCGGTATCGGGCCGCACACACGAGCGCCGGTGCGCTTAGCGGTCTCGACAATTTTTTCCGCCGAAGTATCGATAAGACTGTGGTCATAACTTTTAAGACGTACTCTTATCTTATCTTTTGTCGCCATGTTTCTGCCTCCTGTTAAAATATTGCTTCCAAAAACAAAAATCTTTACAAGCCGCCCGGTGTTTCATTTCTTACCATAGCAAAAACCGACGAACCGACCCCTGTCAGTTACATCGGCGAAACATGGGACAAAGTCAGCATTTAAGCTGTGGCCAGAGGGAAGGCTTGCGCTTTCCTTACGCCCTTTGCAAAGTATGTCTTTTCGCCCGGACCGCGTCTTCTATGTATGCCAAAAGGCACAGCTATCGCAGTCACTTTGACTAGTATACTACATCAAAAGAAAATATGCAAGTGTTTTAGCGGATTTTTTTTATAAATTGTGATTTTTTTATTTTTGAGTGCTAAAGGTGGGAGGTGTAGGCCAATATATTTGTTTAAATCTGTTGTATAAGCATATCAAGTTAGAGACAAGCAAGAAAAACACGCATTAGTTGAATTAAATTTTATTAGTGGGGTTCTGAAACAAATTTCCTGTTTTTGCATTGCAATAGTAATAAACCGACATGTTTTGTGCGATACTTAATGTAATGCCATGTAAGACTGAAACGTTTTGGATTGTACAGCGTGATGGTGTGACAAGCACTTACGAAAGACAGTTGACATTTATTACCTACATACACATCGCCGGAGGTAAGCATGTATTTTCAAAGGGTAGAGGTCAGCGGTATTAACACAAACGAGCTTGTCGTATTAAAAGAAAAGGAAAAGATGGAGCTGCTTAAAAAATACAAAGCCGGCGACATGCAGGCGCGTGAGGCGCTTGTAAATGGTAACTTAAAGCTTGTGCTGAGCATTATACAGCGGTTTTCAAACTCACGCGAACATGCGGACGACCTGTTTCAGATAGGTTGCATGGGACTTATCAAGGCGATAGACAACTTTGACATGTCGCACGGTGTACGCTTTTCGACATACGCGGTGCCGATGATTATGGGCGAGATAAAGCGCTATCTGCGCGACAACAGCACCCTGCGCGTGTCGCGCTCGGTCAAGGATATTGCATACAAGGCAATGCAGGCACGTGAGAGATTGCAGCAACAACTTAACCACGAGCCAACGCACCGTGACATCGCAAAGGAGCTTGGTGTCAATGAACGACTGGTGCAAAATGCGTTTGAGGCAGTTGTCGAACCGGTGTCGCTGTACGAGCCGGTGGCAGGTGTCGATTCCGATGCACTGCTTGTGCTGGATCAGGTCAAGGACGAGGGGTGTGAGGACAACTGGATATCCTCCATAATATTTAAAGACGCGGTTAAAAATTTAAGCGACCGTGAAAAAAAGATTATCGCCCTGCGCTTTTTATCCGGCAAGACACAGATAGAGGTGTCAAAGGAGATAGGTATTTCTCAGGCGCAGGTCAGTAGACTTGAAAAAAACGTTATAAAAAGTATAAAGGAACAGATATGAAAGAGGGACGACTGCTTTTTGTTTTTGTCGGGCTTATGGCCGGTTTTTTTGTGTTGTTAATTTCGATGTTTTTCCTGTCCACTAATATGGAGTACGCAGACATGGCAAGGCGACAATCGGAGGCGGTCATTACACTTTCGCAGGGACGCGGTGACATTTATGACTGCAACTTTATGCCACTGACCGGTGTTGAATCAAGCGACTATGCTCTTGCTGTTACAGGTGATACGGCTTATGAGGAATACTTTCGCGTCATGGACAGCGAGGACATAGCACAGGCATATGCGCTTTACGATCAGAAAACCCCTTACATTATAGAAGTTAGCGAGCGCGACGATGAAAACCCGTTTGAATTCACAGCACCGTCACGTTACGTCGATAACCAAACTGCCGCACAAATTATAGGCTATCTTGACAACAGTGGCAGCGGCGCGCAGGGCATAGAAAAGGCATACGACGACCTACTCTCGGCAGGGGGCACAAGACAGGACATCGAGTACGGTAAAAGCGCCTTGGGAGAGATACTTGCAAGCACCGAGCCAAACGTACAGAGCAGCGACGGCACGGGACAGGGTATAGTTCTTACAATAGACTCAACGATACAACGCGTGTGCGAGGGGATCGCCGCACAGCATCTTGACCGCGGCGCTATAGTTGTGATGGAGGTGCAGACAGGGCGCATAAAAGCGGCGGTCAGCGTGCCGCAACTCTACCCAAACGACATATTGCGGAACATAGAGGACAACGACACCGCTTTTATCAACCGTACCGCGACCGCTTTCAATGTCGGTTCGGTCATAAAACCACTTATCGCTGCCACGCTTATGGAGCAAGGGCATGACCCAGATGCAACGTATTCCTGTCACGGGTTTATTGATGTCAGCGATCAAACATACAGTTGCTTTAACGGAATTGCTCACGGCGAGATAGATATGTACGACGCCCTAAGCGAGTCCTGCAACGGCTATTTTATTAACTATGGCATTGAGTTATCACCCGAAGTGTTACATCAAAAGGCACAAGAAGTCGGCCTTGGCACCGAAATTATGTCGGATGACTTTGTCGTGAGCGAGGCAGGAATACTGCCGTCCATTGCCGAATTGTCGAATATCGGCGAGCGCGCAAGTTACAGTTTCGGACAGGGTTTGTTTACCGCAACGCCTATACAAATAACCGCCATGATTAACACGTTTGCCAACGCCGGAGCTTATATATCTCCGAGTCTGGTTGAGGGTGTTTATAACGGGTATACCGATGAGATGACGGAAAGTTTCTATGACCCTGTCATAAGGCGTGTGTTTTCTGAAAACACCGCACGCGAGGTTATTGCCGGAATGGAGATGTCGGTTACCGAGGGTTCCTCCGATGAGGCTGCCACGCTCTTCGGCGCCGTTGCAGGCAAATCCGGCACTGCTGAGACCGGCAGAACGTTAATAGAGGCCACCGATGAAAACGGTGACCCTTTGGATGAGACGGTCGGTTGGTTTAGCGGTTTTTATCCGGCGGACGATCCCAAGTACACCATTACGGTCATGCAGGACGGACAAAACACAATGGGAGAGCAGATGGCAGAGGTATTCTCACAGGTGTGCGACACCCTGCGCTACCACGACAGCGAACTGCCGCAAGGAGAGGTTCCGGTGGTGTAGTCGAAGCTTTTTTAGTTGGATAGCACCCCTCGCCGGCGGCGGGGGGTGCTATCCAAAATGAAACAAATGTGTGGGCTGTCGACAACTACCCCATCATCGCGATAATTTCTTGCTTGGGTTTTACGCCAACCGTCGTGCCGGCAACTTCACCGCCTTTAAAGGATATAAGGGTGGGTATCGTCATAACGTCAAACTTCGCGGCAAGCTCCGGCTGCTCGTCAACGTTTACTTTATATATAGTAAAGGAATCGTTTTCCGTCGCAATCTGTTCCAACACCGGGCCTAACATTTTACAGGGGCCGCACCATGTAGCAAAAAAATCCACAAGAACCGGCTTGTCACTGTTTGTGACCAATTCTGCAAAGTTGTCTTTATTAATTTCTGTGATAGCCATAATAGACCTCCTATTTTTAGTTTATGTGAATTATTATAACCTCATAAAAAATTTTATTCTGTGATGTTGTCACATTTTCATAAAACTATTACTAAATAGTGTCGATGGGGTAATAATACAAAATAATGTGTTATTCATTATGTCATTTTTTGTTTTTCAGATTTAATGTATAATACATAATTAAATTTTTTGACATATAATTAATACAAATAACCATTAAAAATACACAAATACGCTAACCACCACCAACTTGTACACATTGTGAGAATTTTTTCATGTTAATTTCCTGTCACCCTTGCATTTTTCACACAAATACATTATAATAATGATACATAGCAAATATAGTTAAAATCAATGTTAGGTGAAATTATATGCCTAAAGAATCGTATAAAAAATATCGTCTCGGTGACCTGCTTGTTTTAAAAAACGTTATAACCGAAGCGCAGCTTAATGCCGCTTTGGATTTGCAGAAAAAAATAGGCAAGTGGCTGGGCGACTGTTTGATCGAAATGGGTTATGTCACAGACAGCGATATAGCCGATATGTTGCAGTTACAGCTCGACATACCTCGTGTTAACTTGCGTGGTGTCAGAATCGATCCCGACATCATCGGGCTTGTCAGTGGCACACTGCTTCGTAAGCATAACGTTTTGCCTTTGCACTATGCCTCGGACAACACAAACGTGTTGCTCGTCGCTATGTCAAATCCGCTCGATATAGCCGCACAAGAAGATTTGTCCATCATCACCAACTGTATTGTCGAACCACGTATCGCAACGGTTGGTGAAATTAATGCTGTACTCGACAAGTACTTTGGTACCGGCGAAGCCATGTCTGCCGCCGAACAGTACGTGCGCGAGCGTGAGGAGCAGATAAGCCAGGCGCAGGCCGCAGAAGCCGCGGCGGAGGAAGAACTCGGCAACGCACCTATTGTTCAGCTCGTGCGTTCTATTATAGAACAGGCTGTTCGTATGCGCGCAAGTGACATTCATTTTGACGCGCTGGAAAAACAGGTGCGTATCCGTTACCGCGTTGACGGCACACTTTACGAGAGGATGCTGTACGACATTAACCTTCTTCCGGCACTTATCACCCGTATAAAAATCATGGCGGGCATGGATATCTCCGAGCGGCGTAAACCTCAGGACGGACGCTTTTCCATTGTCATTGACCGTGCTGAATATGATGTGCGTACCGCTATTATCCCCTCCTCTTTCGGTGAAAAGATAGTTATGCGTATCTCAACGACCACCGGTCTTATACGTTCCAAAAGTGAACTGGGCTTTAGACCTGACGAGCTTGCACGCTTTGACAAAATTCTTTCAAACCCCAACGGCATCATACTTGTCACAGGGCCAACCGGCAGTGGTAAATCGACAACCATGTACGCCGCCCTGTCGGAACTTAACAGTGAATCCTCCAACATCATGACCATTGAAGACCCTGTCGAAGTGCAGGTGCCGGGTATCAATCAGATACAGGTCAATACAAAGGCGGAGCTTACATTTGCAAGCTCTCTGCGCTCGATACTGCGTCTTGACCCTGACATCATTATGGTCGGTGAGATTCGTGACGGTGAGACGGCAACCATAGCGGTGCAGGCCTCCATCACCGGCCACCTTGTTGTGAGCACACTGCACACAAACAGCTCTGCCGCAACAATATCTCGTCTTTTGGCGATGGGGGTTGAACCCTACCTTTTGGCGGATTCCATCGTCGGCATTATAGCACAGCGCCTTGTGCGCCGATTGTGCACCAACTGCCGCAAACCGCGTCCTGCCACCCCTGAAGAAAAGAAAGGGCTCGGCATACGACAAGAGGCAAATCTTAACATATTTGACGCGGTTGGATGTAACCTGTGTAACGAAACCGGCTACTACGACCGCATAGGCGTGTATGAAATAATGGAAATGACCTCCGAAATAAGGGCAGAGATACTGCAAAAAAACTCCACCGAACAGATAAAGCGCAGTGCTATAAAAAACGGAATGAAATCACTGCACCGAAGTGCTTCCGAGCTTGTGGTGGACGGTATAACCACATATAGCGAGATGTTAAAGGTTTCATTTGACAGCTAAAAGAGGGAGACTATGGCAAGTTTTGTACAACTTATAACATTAGCGGCGCAAAAACGTGCCTCCGACCTGCATTTAAGTGTGGGGATCCCTGCATGTGGGCGTGTCGATGGCAAGATTGTGCCCATTACTGACATGCCGTTGACCGGCGCAGACATAGAACAGGTCGTAAAGGGTATAATAAGTCCAACGCACTATAACACTTTACGCGAGATGGGCGAGGTGGACTTTGCCTACTCCGTCGAGGGTGTCGGGCGCTTTCGCCTCAACGTTTTTACGCAAAAGGACAGCTTCGCTATGGCGGCGCGTCTTTTGAATACGCGTATCCCTTCCCCTTTGGAGCTTAAATTGCCTAACGCCGTCGTCAACCTTATCGACAAAAGGCGTGGCCTTGTGCTTGTCACCGGTGCAACCGGTAGCGGTAAATCCACAACCCTTGCCAGCCTCATCAACGAGATAAACGGCCGTTTTTCAAAACATATTATAACGCTTGAAGACCCTATAGAATACGTGCACACCCACAACCGCAGTGTTGTCAACCAGCGCGAACTCGGTGCGGACACCCAGAGTTTTCCAAACGCACTGCGCGCCGCACTAAGGCAGGATCCCGACGTTATTCTTGTCGGTGAGATGCGCGACCTTGAAACGATATCCATCGCAGTCACGGCGGCGGAAACCGGTCACCTTGTATTTTCTACACTGCATACCGTTGGTGCGGCAAATACCATCGACCGTATTATTGACGTCTTCCCTCCACATCAGCAACAGCAGATACGCACACAGCTTGCTGAGGTTATTGAGTGCGTTGTATCACAACAGCTGATACCGACGGCAGATGGCAAAGGGCGCGTTGCCGCATTTGAAGTTATGCTTGCAAACGCCGCCATCCGCAGTGCCATTCGTGAGGGCAAGACGTACCAAGTGCCCTCCATGATGCTGACTAATGCCAAGATGGGCATGAAGACGATGGACGATTCACTCATGGAGCTGTACCAGTTCGGCGAAATAACAAAGGCAAATGCACAGTCCTACGCACAGGACAAGGCCGCAATGGGCAAAAGATTAATGTAATTGGGAGAAAACAAAAGTGCCGAATTTTTCATATGTAGCGGTGGACAGCGTCGGCAAAAGCGTCAAAGGTGTAATCGAAGCACCTGACCGACAGCAGGCTTTGAACATCATAAAAAGCGGCGGCAAAACACCCGTGAGTGTCGCGGTTGCCGGACGGTTATCGCAAGATTTAAACTTAACGCTATTTGAGCGTAAACCGAAACCTCGTGAACTTGCCGTTTTCTGTCGCCAATTTGTAAGTATTTCCTCAGCCGGTGTGCCGGTTATCTCTGCACTTGAGATGCTCGCACAACAGACGGAAAACCCCATACTGTCACGCACCATATACAGTTTGGGCGTCAGTATTCAGCAGGGTAACTCACTCACCGACGCTATGTCGGAACACCCGAAGATATTCTCGACACTATTTGTCAAAATGGTCGCAACCGGTGAGGCCTCCGGCAGTCTGGAGCTCGCGTTTGAGCGCATGGGTTTACAGCTGGAAAAAGACGCAAAGCTTAAAGCATTAATACAGCGCTCCTCCATCTATCCCATCATCGTCAGCGTTGTCGCACTCGGTGTTATCATTGCACTACTCGCATTTGTTGTTCCGAGTTTTGAGGATATTTTGTCAGATCTCGGCACGGATATGCCGGCATTTTCGGCGGCTATACTTGCGGCAGGAAAGTTTATGCAGGCAAACTGGTACATTGTTGTAGGTGCCATAGTCGCCGCAATACTATTTGTATTTAGGTTTGACAAAACCGAAACAGGGCATATGCTTATGAGCCAATTGCAGATAAAACTGCCGCTTTTTGGCAAGCTTGTAAGCAAAACCGCCAGTGCTCGCATGTGTCGAACCCTTTCAACACTCGTCACAGCCGGTATCCCACTTATTGATGCAATAGAAATTGTTGCGGATGTCATGACAAATGAGCTGTTCAAGCAAGCCTTGCTTCGTGCCCGTGAGGACGTTATGATGGGTGTGCCGCTGTCCGAACCGCTGTCCTATAGCGGTATATTCCCTCCCCTTGTCACCCACATGACTAGAATCGGTGAGGAGTCCGGCGACCTTGACGGAATGCTCGAAAAGCTTGCGGACTATTTTGACGAAGAGGTGGAAAACACCACTGCGTCCATTATGGCAGCTATTGAACCTGCTATTATCATATTCCTTGCCGCCATTGTCGGTGTCATAGTTATGGCGATTATGTTGCCGCTCGGTGAAATTTATAATGGACTTGACAACCTGTAAACAAACCGCCGGACAAGCACAAGACACACATGTAACTGATAATTAAAGGTTAATGCTATCACTGACAGGATATTTTGCTTTAAGTTACAAAAAAACAGTCATTCACCCTTCACCTTTAGTCCGTAGTCTCACGTTAACACGTGGACATATACCACTTTAAAGGAGATATGACCTGTGAAACGCATAAATAGACATAAAAACAGAGGTTTCACCCTAGTAGAGCTTATAATTGTCGTGGCGATTATCGCTGTGCTTGCTGCCGTGCTTGCGCCACAATATATAAGGTATGTCGAGCGTTCGCGACAGTCCAACGATTTACAGATAGCGGTGTCCATTGCACGCGCCGCAACCGTTGCTATGGCGGATCCGGACGTAGATCCGGACAACCCAAACAACTGGGTATCGGTACGCTGGGATACCTCGACCAACAACCCCGGCACCACCTCCACCTCGGCAGTAGCCAATACCGGCGACGGACGCCTGCTGTGCGATGATGATGACCTCGCTTTAGCTATTGCGGAGGTTATGGGCATATCCGACAACCGTATCGCCACATCACCGGCTTATATATACGCAATGGTCGACGCTCAATCGGCGCTGTCGGAGGATATGGATTTTTGCCTGCGCATACTTCCCGCAACCGGCGAGATGTTTTTCTATGAGCAGAGCGTTGCCGATGTTTGGGGCGATGCAGAAACCTCCACGCATGACGAGTATATCGGCATTAACAGTATAGGCTTACCGCCGACACCGTAACCTTGTTAAAAAATATTTTTATTTTTTATATAGATAGTGTTGACAGCAGTTGAAACTATCCAGACAGCGAACACAAACAACAAAGGAGATATTATGAAACTTTTAGCAAAACTTAATGAAAAGCGCAAAAACAACAAGGGCTTTACTCTCGTCGAGCTTATTATCGTTGTGGCTATTATCGCCGTGCTTGCCGCCGTGCTTGCCCCGCAATATATCCGCTATGTCGAGCGCTCACGTGAGTCCAATGACCTACAGGTTGCAACAAACATCATGCGTGCCACAACGGCGGCAGTAGCGGACCCGCATGTGGAGGCACCGGCGAATGCAACATATGAAATTACATGGGATACAAGCGGTTCACCTGCCGCCAACACACTGTCTGTCACCAGTACTACCCCACCGGCACGGAGTGCAGAGGTGATAGAAGCTGTAGCGGCTATAATGGGTTGGCCTGTTTCCACAACTGCTGGTGTATACACCGGTGAAGCAGCACAGTCCGCTGCGGGTACAGGTGTGGATTTTGTATTCACAATTGATGTCGCCACAGGACAAATTGAAGTTGCCACAGCCAGTGCCGCTTGGGAAACCACCATTGGCGTAAACCCGTAACCGTTAAAAAACTTATATCACAGTTTTTTAATAACGTTGTCTTGACACCATAGCAAAAACAACAGGAATAAATAAGGGGAATTAAAATGACATTACTTGCAAAACTCAATGCAAAACGCAAAAACAACAAAGGCTTTACCCTCGTCGAGCTTATCATCGTTGTGGCTATCATCGCCGTGCTTGCCGCTGTGCTTGCACCGCAGTATATCCGCTACGTCGAGCGCTCGCGTGAATCCAATGACCTACAGGTTGCAACAAACATTATGCGTGCCGCAACGGCGGCGGCGGCTGACCCACAGGTTGGCGCACCGGCAAACGCAACCTACACCGTGCAGTGGACAACAACTGCCGCAGGTGCTGAAAGACTTACTCTTGACACTGCACCGACTGCCGGCTCTGTAGAAGACGCATTCATCTCTTCCATAGCGGCTGTCATGGGTTGGACAGAGGACGGAACTACAAACACATTTGTGGCTGAGGACGGTCAATCCGCAGCGGCAAGCAGTGAAGACTTTATATTTACAATTGACATTG
>CAYJFU010000064.1:0-2812 GCA_964369445.1 uncultured Oscillospiraceae bacterium
TCCAGTTCACTGCGTTGTTCACATCCGGCTTTTTTTAGCTGTTGTGCAAGCGATGTTTCATCGACGCGGATACCCATAGAGGACACTTCAAATGCGCACTCAAGCACATCACTCCAAAATACGATGTCACCGTTCAGCGCCCAGTCATCATAGTCCGGCGCACGACCGTCGTGTTTTATGCCGGATTTTAAAACATCACCTATTTGCATTATAAACGCTGTCTTGTTAATTTTCAAGTACTCATTTTCACGTTGCTTGGGTGAAAGCTCGGGATACATGTCCTCAAGCTCCTGAGTTGTGACGAATTTTACATCACGTGAAAGAGGACTTTTTAGTGCCGGAAACTTTGCTGCAACGCTATCCTGCGTATCGCAAACGGCATCAACTATGCTGATAACCGTCTTTTTGAGCATATCGAGCGTGCGTGTCTCTTTGTCGATAACCTTTTCCCAGTCCCATTGATCCACATATATAGAGTGGAGGTTGCCCATCTCCTCGTCACGTCTTATCGCGTTCATGTCGGTGTAAAGTCCCTCGCCAACCGGAAAACCGTACTTATGAAGCGCCATTCTCTTCCACTTTGCAAGCGAGTGCACTATCTGCACCTCTTCGCCGGTCTGTTTAATATCGAAAGCAACCGGACGCTCTGTACCGTTAAGGTCATCGTTAAGTCCTGTTTTAGGCTGTACAAAAAGCGGTGCCGAAACCCTTGTGAGATTTAAATTGCCGGCAAGGTTATCCTCAAACGTTCTCTTAACAAAACCTATAGCCTTTTGCGTTTCATAAACCGAAAGCGCCGAGCTATAATCCTTTTTAACAAATACAGATGCCATGACTTCCCCTTTCCTAAAAGAAAAAATAAGACACTGTGAGTAATAACCCACAGCGCCTTTGCTGTCTATGCATGTAGTTTACCACACAACTTTTAGCTTGTCAATAGTTTTTTGCTAAAATTTCATAAAGGTTGTGAAATTACCTACCGCTACTTACTATAACAACCATTGGATAGGGGAATGCTACCGCTACGAGCTTACATAATGTTGCTGCGCCAAGTCCTTCATGCTTGAAGTTAACCGGCTATAGATATTCACCAAAGCTTATATCGTTAAATATTAAACCTTATTAAGAAAAAAAGCTAACATGGATTTTTTTGCAGTTATATAGCCAACAATGCAAATTTGGGTAAAAAATTTATGGCCTGCGACAAAAGCCACAAACCATAAATTTCAACAAATACGATATTTTTACAGACCAAAACGCTTTTTGAAACGATCTACACGTCCACCTGTATCAACAAGTTTCTGCTTGCCTGTGTAGAACGGATGACATTTTGAACAAATTTCAACATGAATTTGCGGTTTTGTCGAGCGTGTTTTAAACACTTCGCCGCAAGCACATGTCACTGTGGATTCCTCGTATTTCGGGTGGATGCCCTCTTTCATGTCTTACCTCAACTTTATACAGAACATTAAACTACAAGAAATTATAGCATGGCTTTGAAAAAAATGCAAGTGTTTTTTGCAGTATCGGTATATTTTTTTTATTTAAAATAAATATGACTTACCACAACAACAAATTTATAGTTTTTTAGCATTATTAATTAAAAGGTTTTGTATAAAATTAGTACAATTGACAAATCCGCAGGATGCATTTAGATGTTTTCACAAATTTAACAAAACATCATCAAATTTCATTGACAATTGCATTAATTCATGATATAAATTTATTTATCAAAGGTGATACAAAACAGGACGTTTGTTTTGTGTCACCTTTATTAAAAAGTGAAAGGGGGTGGATTGAATGACGGATTATACCATCGCACTCATTATATTCGGCATCGGTGTTTTCACGACATTTTGCACGGTTGGTTACATACTTATCGGCAACCGCAAGTACAAAGACGTTGATCCTTTTGAGGGCGAGTAATTAACGAAATATCATCGGAGGAATTGCATTAATGGATACTACATTTATCAGCGCCCCAATCGCACTGGTTGTGGTTGGCGTCATATCAATCATGTTGCTGTCATTCGGCTTTTTTGCGGCAAAGCGACTCAACAAAAGCTCAAACGACTTTTTGTATGCCGGTCGTAATGTCGGTCTTGCACTTAGCACCGCAACACTTATTGCAGCATGGGTTACCGGAAACACCACGATGTCTGCGCCCGAGCAGGGCTACACACTCGGTATCATAGCGTGTTTTGGCTATGCCACAGCAGGGCTTAGCCTTTGCATATTTGCACCGCTTGCACTGAGAATTAAAAAGATTATGCCAAACGGCTGTACCAGTGGCGACTTTATACGTTGCAGATTCGGTCGTCCTGTATGGATTGTGTTCCTCATTATATCCGCATGGTATTTTGTCGGATTTTTGATGACACAGGCAATGGCGGGTGGCATACTGCTTCAGGCTCTTTCGGGTCTTGAATACCTTACGGTATGGTTATCATCATGACAGTATGTACGATTTATACCTTTAAGGGCGGTCTTAAAGCAATTCTGTCCACCGATTTTATTATGGCTATGCTTATTCTCGGCGTTTTGCTGATAACCGCTGTGCTTGCATTTATCAGATTTAGCCCCGCCGATGTTTACACAGGCGTTATGAACTCAAAACCCGACCTTATGAACCTCATCTCCGGTGTGGGTCTTATGTATCTCGGCAGTAACTTTCTTTTTGCTACCGGCGAGATTTTCCACAGCAACATCTGGTGGCAGAGAATATACGCTGCAAAGGAAAAGGTTGCATTTCGCTCGTTTATCCTCAGCGGACTCATCTGGACTACAGTGCCTATCCTTGCCGGTTCACTTG
>CAYJFU010000064.1:2822-8467 GCA_964369445.1 uncultured Oscillospiraceae bacterium
AAACGGATATGTAATACCGCAGGTTAACATGGTTTTCCCCATCGTTGTCAGCCAGCTGTTAGGACCTGTCGGTGCGGTTTTGGTGTTGATTATCATCTACAGCGCACTCGCGTCCACCGTCAGCAGTGTACTTACAGCGTCCTCTAACCTGCTTGTGCAGGATATCTACAAAGGCATCATCAACCCCAAGGCAACCAACGATCAAATTGTCAAATATGTCCGTTACACCATGCTCGGCATGTCGGTGCTGACCGTTATACTTGTGTGGAATCAGCCGGCAAGTATGTATCAGGTGCTCTACCTGACCGGTTCTGCCGTTGCGGCAACCATCTGGCCGGTAGCATACGGTATGTATGACAAAAAGTGTAACAAAACCGCCGTACTGCTCGCTATGATACTGAGTGTCAGCTGTGGTCTTGTCGCATACTTTACCATCTCTTCCTACGCCGCGCCGGTTGTCTCGGCATTTATAGGCATGGTTGTCATCGGTGTAGGTAGCAAAATCGCTCCCGATAACAACTTCAAGTGGTCGGTTATGAATGAGAAGGTAACGGCCGCTATAACGTCAGATAAAAAATAATTTTGGAGGTTAACATTATGGAACCCACCTTATTTATGTCACAGGCGATATTTGTCGCACTCATGTACATTGTCATGATAGGACTTGCAGGGACCGTAGGTCTTCTTCTCGTGATACTATTTAAAGAGATGAAGAACAAGTCACTTTGGTAGGCAAAAAAATATAGCACAATATTTCGGACATGTCTTTTGCCCACGGTAAAGAGCATGTCCGAAATGCACTTTTTTCAAGGAGATTTTATGATAGAAAAAATTAAGGATGCCGCCGCAAAGCAGCTTGAAAATATGATAAAGCATCGGCGACACTTGCATATGTATCCGTGCATGTCCTTTCATGAAGAGGAGACGGTGGCATATATAAAACAACAGCTTGACAATTTGGGGATAGCATACCGAAATGCCGGAGAAAACGGTATTGTCGCCACCATAACCTCTGGCAACCCCGGTCCTTGCATAGCGTTTCGTGCAGATATCGACGCACTGGGAATCCAAGAGATTAAAACGCACACGTATGCCAGCAAAAAGCCCGGCATCATGCATGCCTGCGGACACGATGCACATACTGCAACACTGCTGGGCATTGCACATGCTTTGACGGAAAATCCACAGTTTGTCAAAGGTACTGTTGTGCTAATATTCCAGTACGCCGAGGAGCTTCCCCCCGGTGGCGCGGCACCAATGATTGCCGACGGCTGTCTTGATGGCGTGGAAAAGATATACGGTTTTCACGTTTCCGATGAGTTGCCATCGGGTGTCATTGGGGTTAAATCCGGCAGTTACATGGCGGCTTCAGACAGCTTTTTTATCGAGCTTTTAGGTGAGGGCGGTCACGGCAGTCGCCCGGGTGACACCGTCGACACCGTTGCCGCAATGGGCACGGCGATAACCAATATAAATAGCATAATAAGCCGTTTTATCTCACCGATTAAATCGGCGGTCATAAGCATATGTAATGTGCACGGTGGACATTCTTACAACGTCATTCCAAGCAAAGTAATTTTGGAGGGCACAGTGCGCACCTACGAAAAGGAAACCGCCGACCTGATAGAAGAAAAAATCGGCTTGATGGTAAAATCCGCCTGCGAGATGTATGGGGTTCGGTACAGCTACAGGTTTGAGCGCGGATACCCTGTTCTAAACAACCACGCTGCTGAGACCGAGATGGTTGCCACAATGGCGCAAAAATTGGGGCATACGGTGCGCGAAATAACCAAGACACCGGTCGCTGAGGATTTCGGTTATTATCTGCACAAAGTTCCCGGTAGCTTTTTTAGAGTAGGTATTTATAACCCGGATAAGGATTGTGTATATCCTTTGCACAACCATAATTTTGACGTGGATGAGGCTCAACTTGCGACGGCCCTTGAGTGCTTTTTAGGTGTGTATCTTGCCGAAACGGGACAGCTTGACTAGCCAAAGTCTTGTAATCCGAACCGTTTTTAATTTAGCCAAAAGCCCTGTGACTGCGTCAGTGTATCTCGCAAGGCGAAAGCATTGTTTCGACACACTTCCTTGTCACGCGACTTTTGGCGTTATCAAAAATTCTCTGAACCTTGCACCCACATTTTTTGTGTCAGGCGAGGCAGACGATTGAGTAATACTTGGCTTATTACGGATGAGGATAACGAAGTATGGCGCAAAAATTGTACGCGAAAGGCGTGTTCAAATTACAAGTCTTTGACTAGTTGCACAGATAAAATTTTAGGAGGTCAAAATGATCAATGTTGAAGAACTGACCGTCGCCAAGGTGCGGCAGATGTTGCAGTCAGGTGAGACTACATCTTATGAGATTGTAGTCAGCTATATGGATAGAATAGCGAAAATTGACAAGTCAGGCCCGTGTGTAAACAGCGTTATAGAGCTTAATGCCGACGCTGTACACATAGCAAACGCTATGGACAGGGAGCGTAAAAAAGGAAGGATTCGTAGCCCCATGCACGGCATACCGGTACTTATAAAGGATAACATCAACACAAACGACTTGATGCGTACCCGTGCCGGCTCCATTGCCTTACAGGATAACTTTGCGCCTTATGACGCTACCATCACAAAAAAGATGCGTGATGCCGGCATGATTATCCTCGGCAAAACCAATATGACCGAGCTTGCAAACTGGATGTCCTACACCATGCGCAACGGTCACAGCTCAGCGGGCGGACAGGTTATCAACCCTTACAACAAGGACGGCGATGTCTGGGGTTCAAGTTCCGGCTCGGCGGTGGCGATGGCGGCAAACCTTGCCACCGTTGCAGTCGGCACTGAGACGGACGGCTCGATAATATGGCCGTCGCACCTGAACAGCATCGTCGGCATAAAACCTACAAGAGGGCTTGTAAGTCGACACGGCATAATACCGATTTGCACCGGTCAGGATACAGCAGGCCCCATGACGCGCACCGTCGCGGATGCCGCGGAGTTTTTAAACGTGCTTGTGGGCGAGGACGAACACGACCCCTCCACATGGTGTATCGACATACCGCAAGATTACACACAATACCTGAAAAGTGACGGTTTAAACGGACTTAAGCTTGGTATAAACAGGGGATATGAAGCGGAATTTACAGCGGAACAAAGCGCTTTGATGCAACGAGCTTACCAAGCCATAGCCTCCTGTGGTGCTCAACTGGTCGAAGGCATAAATTTACCACATCAGAAAAGCGATGCCTGCGTATTGCTGTATGAATTTAAGATGTGCCTTAACAAATACCTCTCCACCAACCCGTCGCTTAAATGCAAAACGCTGAAGGACATGATAGACTTTTACGGCGACAACAGGGAAATAGGCTTAAAGTACGGCATGAGCACCCTGCTTGACTCGGAGTTCAACACGTCCGGCACCTGCACCGATCCCGAGTATATAATCGGCAAGACCAAAAGTCATGAAGAGGCACAAAAGGCACTGGATGACATCTTTGACAATTTGGGAATAGATATACTTATTTGCCCAGGCATAACCGATTGCTCGCCAATTTCCGGCTATCCGTCGATAATTGTGCCTGCCGGCTACGATGCAGACAACATGCCGTTTGGCATTACGTTTGTAGGACGCCCTTTTGATGAGCCGCTACTCATTAAAGCTGCGTATGCATTTGAACAGGCGACAAAATATCGCAAGCCACCCAAGTTTGACGGATATAACGTCTAGATGTGATTGAAATGACCTGTGGGAGTATCAGGTGATACAAACCAACCGTTTATTGCATATTTGTGGTTGCATTTTTCTTATAAAGTTGTTATAATAGACTTATATAATGCGTTAATTGTATGTATTATATAAGTCTATTTTAATCCAGAGGTGTTACTTGTCTGAAAAAATCAAGATAAAGGTTGATCGCAATCTGCGTCTTTCACAGCTTCCGGCCATAGCATTACGCGGTCTTGTTGTTTTTCCCGGAAATGTTATACATTTTGAAGTCGGTCGCGAAAAATCCGTTGCCGCTATAGAGTGGGCAATGGAAAAGAACAGCAACATATTTTTAATAACGCAAAAGGATATGAACGTAGAGCATCCCGGCAAAGATGATCTTTACTCTTATGGCGTTGTTTGTGATGTGAAGCAGGTACTACGCGGTAATGAGGGCAGTGTTAAAATACTAGTCGAGGGTAAATATCGTGCACGACTATCCACCGTTGATGCAACGGGTAAATTTTTGCTGACAGGCATAAAGCAAGCACCGCTCAAAGCTGCTAAGGAAAACCGCTCTGAGCAGGTGGAAGCACTTGTGCGCTCGTTAAAGGATGTGTTTGAGGAATACCTCTCGCTCAATCCTCGTCTGCCAAAGGACGTTGTCTACTCGATATTTACCGGCGACGATGCGATGTTTTTGGCGGACTTTGTGCCGAGCAACATACTGTTTAAATACACTGATAAGCAGCTGCTGTTAAATGAAGGCACACTTGTCGGACGTTTGACGCGCCTAATTTCGCTTTTTAAAAGGGAAAATAACATTATATCCATCGAGCAGGAGATACACGATAAAGTCAGCGATCAGATGGAGAAAAATCAGCGCGATTACTATCTGCGAGAGCAGATGCGCGCCATTACAAGTGAGCTTGACGACGAGGAGAGCACAAAAGAGGAATCGGAGCGCTATCGCAAAAAGATCCTGTCTTTGAAGCTTGTTCAGGAGGCGGAAGAAAAACTGCTCCGTGAGACGGACAGACTGATGCGCATGACAGGCTCTTCACAAGAGGCGTCGGTAATACGAACCTACCTTGATACCTGTATTAATCTTCCGTTTAACGTCCTCACCAAGGACAATCTCGACCAAAAGCACGCACAAAAGGTGCTGGACGGCGACCACTATGGGCTTAAAACCGTCAAGGAGCGCATACTTGAAATACTGGCGGTACGTTTACTTGCGCCGGACTTAAAGGGACAAATACTTTGCTTTGTCGGCCCTCCCGGTGTTGGTAAAACCTCCATTGCAAAATCCATCGCGAAAGCTATGGGCAGGAAATATGTGCGCATGTCGCTTGGAGGTGTGCGTGACGAGGCTGAAATCAGAGGGCATCGCCGCACATACATAGGTGCGCTTCCCGGCAAAATTATCAACGCTGTCACAATTGCAAAATCGCAAAACCCGCTCATATTGCTTGATGAGATAGACAAATTGGCATCCGATTTTCGTGGTGACCCTGCCGCTGCATTGCTTGAGGCACTTGATCCCGAGCAGAACTTTGAGTTCCGCGACCACTACCTTGATATACCTTTTGACCTGTCAAAGGTACTGTTTGTGACGACCGCCAATTCACTTGACACGATACCGCGCGCACTACTTGACCGTATGGATGTCATAACGCTGTCCAGCTACACAAGGCAGGAAAAATACCACATCGCAAAGGACTATCTCTACAAAAAAACTGCAAAGGAACTCGGTCTTTTCGGCAAAGTTCGCTTGACCGATACCGCCTATTACGAGCTTATCGACCACTATACGCATGAGGCGGGTGTTCGCAGTCTACAGCGTGTAATAACCGAGGTTCAGCGCAAATGTGCACGTAAAATTGCCGCCGGCGAACAGGAAAAAATAAGCGTCAACCCCAAGATTGTACGTGAGCTTTTA
>CAYJFU010000064.1:8477-10095 GCA_964369445.1 uncultured Oscillospiraceae bacterium
GTCGGCATAGCAAACGGGCTTGCGTGGACAAAACTAGGCGGTGAAATACTGCCCATTGAAGTGCGTGTGCTGGGTGAGGGAAGCGGTAAATTTGAACTTACCGGTTCGCTTGGCGCTGTCATGAAAGAGTCTGCAAGGCTTGCCATTACCTACGCAAGGGTAGTGAGCGAAAAGTTCGGCTATCCCGATACCGATTTGACAAAAGTCGACATTCACGTTCATGCGCCGGAGGGTGCTATACCCAAAGACGGTCCTTCTGCCGGTGTCACATTGACTTCGGCACTTGTGTCTGCACTGTCGGGATATCCCGTAAGCTCCGAGTTTGCAATGACCGGCGAGATTACTCTGCACGGCGTTGTGCTAGCGATAGGCGGTCTTAAAGAAAAGACGATGGCGGCGCACAAAGAGGGTATTCGTAAAATAATATTACCCAAAAGCAACATGCCGGACTTACACTTCATCGACGATAGCATAAAGGAAGAGATGACATTTTACCCCGTCGAAATGCTGTCTGAGGTGTTGTCACTCGTGCTGATAAAGCCAAAACAGCCGGCTAAAAAAGATGCAAAACAGGCGCCTGTGGCACAGCAGAAAGCTAAAGAAAAAACGGCAAGGCCGACGATACATCAATGAATTATGAGCAATTTTTTTCATCGGCATACTTTCACAGCGCCTATGGCACACCGGAGCAACTGCCACCGTTTTCGTTGCCTGAGATAGCGCTTTCCGGTCGAAGCAACGTCGGCAAGTCTTCACTGCTGAACAGGCTGTGTTTTCAAAAATCGCTGGCGCGTGAGAGCTCTGCGCCCGGCAAGACAATCACCGTCAATTATTTTTCACTGGAGCAAGCTTATATCGTCGACCTTCCGGGTTACGGTTATGCAAAACGCAGCAGGTCTGAACAACAGCGTTTTTCTGAGCTTTGTGAAGCATATGTTTTGCATCCAAGACCAAAACGACTGTTTTTACAGCTTATTGACGCGCGGCGCGGCGCAACAAAAGATGACCTTACAATGCTAAGCTTTATGCACCAAAACAATGAGTATTTTATTGCGGTTGTCACCAAGGCAGACAAGCTAAACAAGACGGAATATGCGCAGTTGCAACGAGATATAACCGTTGAGATGTCGCAGTTTGAGTGCGAGACGATATTTACCAGTGCAAAATCAGCGGAAGGTTATCCGTTGTTGAGAGAGAGAATAAAGGAGTTTATTGAAAATCATGATTGAAAATTACCTGAGCCGCCAAAACAACCGACTGCATTTTGACGGTGTCGATCTCTGTAGTGTTGCGGCAGAGTTTGGCACACCGCTTTTTGTATTCAGCAAAAACAAACTTATTGAAAACATAAAGGCCTTTACCGATGCTTTTGCACAGTATGATATCGACGGTATCGTACAGTACGCCGGTAAAGCTTTTTGCTGTAAAGAGATATATCGCATCATCGAGCCGCTCGGTATGCAGTCGGATGTGGTATCTATTGGCGAGATGTACACGGCTATAAGCGCCGGTTTTCCGGCAGAGAAGATTTATTTCCACGGAAATAATAAGACCCCGGAGGATATAAACTACTCCATCGAGCAAAACATCGGCTGTTTTGTCGCCGACAACCTCAATG
>CAYJFU010000064.1:10105-10735 GCA_964369445.1 uncultured Oscillospiraceae bacterium
GCCGGCGCGGCTAAAAAGACCGGCAACGTCATGTTGCGCATAAAGCCGGAAGTCGAGGCGCACACCCATGATTTTATCAGAACGGGTCAGCTGGACTCAAAGTTCGGACTTGCGCTGTCCGGCGGCGAGGCTCAAAAGGGTTTTGAGTACGTTGTAGCGGCAAAAAACCTCAATATTGTCGGCATACATTGCCACATCGGCTCACAGATATTTGAGACAAAACCGTTTATCATGGCGGCAGAGCGTCTTTTAGAGTTTGCGCTACAGATGAAAAAGCTCACAGGCGAGTCGATAGAACAACTTAACCTCGGCGGTGGATTTGGTATACGCTACACAAGTGAGGACCAACCCAAACCGCAGGCAGAATACATAAAGCTTATCGGTGAGTGTATCAAAGGTTTCTGCAAAGAAAATGATTTTGCCGTGCCAAAACTGGTAATAGAACCCGGTCGCTCGATAGTGGGTGATGCCTGCATGACACTATACACCGTAGGTAGCGTCAAGGAAATTGAGGGCGTAAGGCGCTATGTATCGATAGACGGCGGTATGGCGGACAATCCGCGCTTTGCACTGTATGAAAGCCTTTATGACTTTAGGCTGGCAAACCGTGCCGATGATCCTGCCGATTAC
>CAYJFU010000065.1:0-10559 GCA_964369445.1 uncultured Oscillospiraceae bacterium
CGCACTCACTGCGCATTATTGCAAGATTATGCCCCCTGCCGTACCCCACATTCTGCTCTGACACGATAACCTGTACGCGCTCGTCCTCCAGTGACTTTAGGCGCGCACCCTCGCCGCTGTCTGAGGCATTGTCAATCAGATAAAGCGTAAACTCGCGCCCTTTGGTCAACTCAAGCAGGCTGCGCGCCGCTTTCATCGTGTCGCAAGCGCAATTGTAGTTGACTATCGAGACGGACACCGTGCCTTTTTTTCAGCTCACCGTCATTTATTTTTTACCATGACGATACTGCGGTTCTTTCCCTTTTCGTCAAACTCAAGCGTGGTTTCAAAACGCCCTGTGTGTTCCAACAGCTTATATAGCTTTGCAAAGCCGTAGTTGCGCGAGTCAAAGTCCGGAAACTGGCGAGATATGATTGTACCAAGCCGCGACAGCATCATGTAGCCATCCTCTTCCCCGTCCTGATCAATTATGCGTCGCATTTCGTTTATTAGCTCGAGCGGAAGCGTTTTCACTGTGTTTTTATCGGGTTTCTCCTTAACTACAAGCGTTTCGAGTATCGTGAACTTGTTACAGGCACTTCGAAATGCTACCGGAGTTTTTTGCTCGCCCATGCCCAGTACGTACATTGCCGACTCTCGCAGGCGCTGTGCCAAACGCGTAAAGTCGCTGTCCGATGACACAAGACAAAAACCGTCGACGTTGCCGGTATACAATATGTCCATCGCATCAATAATCATGGTGCTATCGGTTGCGTTTTTGCCCTGCGTGTAACTGAACTGTTGCACCGGGTTGATACCGTGTTCCAGCAACGGTTTTTTCCATGCCGCCATGTCGCTACTGGTAAAATCTCCGTAGATGCGCCTGTATGCGGGTGTCCATTCACGCGACAACTCTTCAAGAATGGCGCGAATGTATTTGGGTGAAATGTTTTCTGCGTCAATAAGCAGTGCGATACTGCGATCCTGAATTTCTTTTACCATGTCATCACTTCTTCATTATATCGGTACCCATATAGCGCCTAAGTGCCTCCGGTACCGTTACGGAGCCGTCGCCGTTTTGATAGTTTTCGAGTATGGCGGCGGTGGTTCTGCCGACTGCCAGTCCACTGCCGTTCAGGGTGTGCACAAGCTGTGTTTTTTTGTCCTCACCGCGGTAACGTATGGACATTCTGCGTGCCTGATAGTCCTCAAAGTTGGAGCAGGAGGATATCTCGGCATAGCGTCCGTAAGAGGGCAACCACACCTCTATGTCGTATGTTTTGGCACTGCTTGCGCCCATATCTCCGCTACAAAGTAAAACGGTGCGATACGGCAATCCCAGTAGCTCAAGGCAGCGTTCTGCGGAACGTGTCAGCGATTCAAGCTCCTCATTGCTTTGCTCGGGTGCGGTAAACTTGACAAGTTCCACCTTGTTAAACTCGTGCTGACGGATAAGTCCACGTGTGTCGCGACCTGCCGCGCCTGCCTCACTGCGGAAACATGCCGAGTATGCGCAGTATCTGAGCGGTAAGCTGTCGCCTGCTAAGATTTCATCGCGGTGGTAGTTTGTAACCGGTACCTCTGCCGTCGGTACAAGATAATACTCATACCCCTCGAGCTTGAACGCATCGTCTTTGAACTTTGGAAGCTGCCCCGTGCCGGTCATGCTGTCGGCATTGACGACAAATGGTGGCAACATTTCGGTAAAACCGTTTTCTCTCGTGTGGGTGTCGAGGTAAAAGTTGATGATTGCACGTTCTAAAGCCGCGCCGGCGCCCTTGTAAAAGTGAAAGCGCGCGCCGGTGACCTTTGCCGCCCTCTCAGGGTCCAATATATCAAGGTTTTTGCCTATCTCCCAATGTGGCAGTGGCTCAAACTCAAACTGTTTTGGTTCGCCACACCTGCGCACCTCAACATTGTCCTCATCGCTCTTGCCGGTCGGCACGTCACTCTGCGGAACATTGGGGGTGAAAAGCAATATCTGCTTCATCTCATCGTTTAAAACCGATATCTCGCCGTCCTTTGACTTTATGTCATCCGACAGCTTTTTCATCTCCTCAAAAATCGGTGCAACGTCCTGACCCTGCTTTTTAAGTGCCGGAATCTCTTTGGAACACTTGTTTTGTTGCGCTTTGAGTGCATCAGTCGCGGCAACAAGCTCGCGTCGCTTTTCATCAAGATTTAGCAGACGGTCGATGTCAGCGCTGTAGTCCTTGCCACGGCGCAAAAGTCCGTCCTTTACCTCTTGCGGATTTTCTCTTATTCTTCTTATATCAAGCATTTTTTATCCTCTCAACTGTGCTGTGTTGCTAACAGATTTGCAAACTGTTTTAACTGATCATCGCTGTAAAAGTTGACCTCGATGCGGCCCTTTCCTTTTTTGTAGGTCACCTTTACCTCTGTGCCGAGCACCTCTTGTAGGGCAAGTTGTGCCTCGACTGCAATGGGTGCTTGTGGTTTTTGCACCTTCTCCGGTCGTTCGCCCACCTGCAACCTCTTGCACAACACCTCCGTTTGTCGCACACTTAAACCCTGCGCGATGATGATATCCGCCGCCATGCGTTGCAGGTCTGCCGTTTCAAGTGACAGCAGTACCTTTCCGTGCCCTGCACTCAAGTATCCGTCCTGCAGTAGGCTGAGCACATCGTCGCTGAGCGCAAGAAGTCGCAGTGCATTGGTTATCGACGGGCGGCTTTTGCCAACCCTTTGCGCCACCTGCTCTTGTGTCAGTTCAAAGCGTTCTATCAAGCTGTGCAGTCCCTGCGCCTCCTCAACAATATTAAGGTCACTGCGCTGAAGATTTTCCACAAGCGCTATTTCCATCGCTGTCTGTTCGCCGGCATCCATCACCACCGCCGGTATTTCCGCAAGACCTGCGCGTCGTGCCGCCCTGTAGCGTCTCTCCCCTGCTATTATTTTGTAGCCGTCAATACCCACAGGTCGCACTATTATCGGTTGTAAAACACCGTGCTGTTCAATGCTCTGTGTGAGCTCGCTCAGCGCATCTTCTTCAAATGTTTTGCGCGGTTGCCCTGCCTCCGGCTCTATCTGTGACAGTTTTATCGTCTGTTTTTCACTGTTCGTCTCACTGCGCACGTCCAGAAAAAGCGAATCCAGACCTTTTCCCAGGCCTCCTTTTTTTTTCATACTTCCCCCGACACTATTTGTTATTCTTTAAAAATTCTCTTGCAAGATCGCAATATGACTCCGCGCCCTTGGACACAACGTCATAAATCTGTATAGGTTGACCGTGGCTCGGCGCTTCCGACAGACGGACATTGCGCGGTATTGTCGTCTTGTACAGCTTTGTTTTGTAGTACTTTTTAAGCTCCTTTGCCACCTGCAACGTCAGGTTAAGTCTTCCGTCGTACATCGTCATCAGCACACCCTCGATATCAAGATAAGGATTGTACATGGACTTTACTCGACGAACCGTCGCCATAAGCTCCGACAACCCCTCCAGCGCGTAAAATTCGCACTGGATAGGCACCAGTATCGTATCAGCGGCACACAAACCGTTGAGCGTTAAAAGGTCAAGCGACGGCGGACAGTCGATAAAAATGAAGTCATACATCTCGCGCAGACGCAAAACCGCATCGCGCAGGCGCGCCTCTCGCCTTTCAAGCTCCACAAGCTCTATGCCTGCACCGGACAGGTCGATGTTAGAAGGCATTACCGACAACTGATAATACGGTGTAACGATAATCGCCTCTTCCGGTGTGCAGTTGCCCATCAGCACGCTGTAGGTGCTGTGCTCTATACCTGCCTTTCTCACCCCGAGACCGCTGGTAGTGTTCCCCTGCGGGTCAAGGTCGATGACTAGCACTCTTTTTTTGAGCATAGCTACACCGCACGCCAAATTTATGGCAGTTGTCGTCTTGCCGACACCACCTTTTTGGTTTGTTACTGCAACAACCTTACCCATACTCGTACTTGCCCTCTTTTTGTCTATGGGTTTTATTTTACCACATAAATGGCTTTTTGAAAAGGGTTTTGTAAATATTTCAAGCAAATTTCAGTTTTTGAGACTGCTGCATGTTCCACGTGGAACCCCTTACGACAATAAAAAACGTTCCACGTGGAACGTTTTTTATTGTCGTAACAATGGCATCCGATGAAATTACTGTTTCAAATGTTTTACGTCGTTGCTGTGACATTGCAATATATAAGGTGTGTAGTTTTGTTTCTATTGGCAATAAATGTGGCTTGCACGGCTTAACTAGCCGCCGCTTTATATGTTACCGTGTTTTTTCTGTATCGGAATTTTGATTGTATACTGTATAAAGTTATCATCCTGCGATTGCGTTGCCATCGCATCGATGCCACTGTTCTTCATTATGTCGACCGCTCGGTTTATTGTGTTGATAAACAATCGCACATCACGCACAACCGGCACCGACTTCTTTTTTTGCAGTATAGGTGTCGAAAGGTACTTTTCCACCATCTTTTCGGTGTCCTGCACATTCAACCCCTTTACGACAATTGTTTCCAGAAACTGCGTGCGTGTCGCTTCGGAGTTAAGCCGCAACACCGCCCTTGCATGGCGCTCGGTCAACTTGTGTTCCATGCAAATCTGCCGCTGATGTCGTGTAAGGTTGAGTAGGCGCAGTTTGTTTGCTATTGCACTTTGTGACATGTGCAGATGCTCCGCCGCCTCTGCCTGTGTGCACCCAAAATTTAGCAAAAAGTGCCTAATCGCTTCCGCCTGCTCAAAAGGCGACAGCTCACTGCGCATAGAGTTTTCTATGTAGCTCAACTTTGCCGTATCCTGCGGCGCAGTCTCGTAAATGATAGCAGGGATGCGTGCCATCTGTGCAAGTTTGCAGGCGCGCAATCTCCTCTCTCCTGCTATCAGGGTATATTCAAAACCCGATCGCACAACGCTTATCGGCTGAAGCAATCCGCTTTCCTTTATGCTTTCGCTTAAAATCCGTAATTCCACCTCGTCAAACTTTTTGCGCGCTTGATAGGGCGATGGTCTTATTTTGTCTATCGGCAATTCGGTTATTTCGCTGCGGTATTTTAAACCGTTTTCTTGCTCGTTCCTTGTTTTTAAACCCAGTATCACCTTAGAGCCTCCTTTTCCTTTTCTTATTCCATTATAAATTATTTTTACATAAATTTCCAGAGTTTTCGTTCGACATATTCTTTCCTTTTATTATTCTGTGGCAACAATTACTTTTTAAGGGGGTTGTTGATGCTATTGATTGTCTCTTTAAAATATGATAAAATAAGAGTGAACAGCTAATTAGGACGACATAATATGCAAAGTATAATTAAATTATTAAGCGAAGAGTTTAAAACAGCACCGCAATATGTTGAAAATATTATGGAACTCGTTGAGGAGGGCAACACCATCCCCTTTATAGCACGCTACCGCAAGGAAAAAACCGGCAGTATGGACGACCAGCAACTGCGCGCACTATGCGACAGATTGCAGTATCTGCAGAATCTACAGCGCAAAAAGCAGGAGGTCAAGGAACTTATCTCGGCGCAGGACAAGTTGACACCCGAGCTTGCCGCGGACATAGACTCGGCGGTGACGCTTGCCGAGGTGGACGATCTGTATGCGCCGTACCGCCCCAAGCGCCGCACACGCGCCATGATCGCACGCGAGCGTGGTTTAGAGCCACTCGCCATGATAATGTTGCTTCAAAAAAACGGTTGTATTTTAGCGGATGAAGCACAAGCTTTTGTCAGCGAAGAAAACGACGTGCCGGACACAGAACATGCGCTTAATGGCGCGATGGACATCATCGCGGAACAGCTCTCGGAGGATGCGGCGCTCATCAAGCGTCTGCGCGAGCAGATACGCGCGGAGGGCTCACTCTGCTCGGTGGCGGCAAAAAAAGAGGACAGCGTCTACCGCAACTATTACGACTACAGTGAGCCGCTCAAAAAGCTTCAAGGCCACCGCGTGCTTGCGATGCTCCGTGGCGAGAGGGAGGAGTTTTTAAGCCTTTCGCTGACATACGACAAAGCGCACGCACAGAGCATTATAACTTCATCGCTGATCAAAAATCACAACTGTGACAGCGCGCAGTACCTTGAGGCGGCGGCGCAGGACAGCCTTGATCGGTTGATTGCCCCCAAAATTGAGCGTCAACTGCGCACCGAGCTATACGACAATGCGGCGACGGGCGCTATCGGCACTTTTTCCGTCAACCTGAAAGCGCTGTTGATGCAGGCGCCGCTCAAAGGGCGCGCCGTCATGGGCTTTGACCCTGCGTACCGCACCGGCTGTAAGATAGCCGTCGTCGATGTGACCGGGCGCGTGCTTGACACCGCAATCGTCTACCCCACCCCACCGCACAACAAGACGGCTGAGGCACAAAAAACGCTGAACGCCTTGATTAAAAAGCACGACGTGTCGGTCGTGGCGATCGGCAACGGCACTGCCTCGCGTGAGAGCGAGAGCTTTGTCGCGGACATGCTCAAGGGGCAGGATGTCGGCTATGTCATTGTCAACGAGGCAGGCGCGTCGGTTTATTCCGCAAGTGAGCTGGCGGCAAAAGAGTTTCCCGATTTTGACGTGTCGTTGCGCAGTGCTGTGTCGATAGCGCGTCGCCTGCAAGATCCGCTTGCCGAGCTTGTCAAAATCGACCCAAAAAGCATCGGGGTCGGCCAATACCAACACGACATGCCGCAAAAACAGCTAAAAGAGGCGCTTGGCGGCGTTGTAGAGGACTGCGTAAACAGCGTGGGTGTCGACCTCAACACCGCGTCACCGTCACTATTGTCCTATGTGGCAGGCATTAACGGCACGGTGGCAAAAAACATCGTGACCTACCGCGAACAAAACGGTGCGTTCGGTGCGCGTCGACAACTGTTAAAGGTGCCAAAACTCGGGGCACGTGCATACGAGCAGTGCGCGGGATTTTTGCGTGTGCGTGACGGCAAAAACCCACTGGACAACACCGGTGTGCACCCCGAAAGCTACGGCGGTGTGGAAAAACTGTTAAAGTTGACCGGCTTTTCGCTGACACAGCAGGACGCGATTGTGAGCATAGCACAAACGGTCAAGGCAAGTGGCGTGCACAGCATCGCCGAACAACTCGGTATGGGTGTTCCGACGCTCACCGATATCCTGTCGGAACTGCAAAAACCCGGTCGTGACCCTCGTGACGAGTTGCCACCCCCACTGCTTCGAAGTGACGTGTTGACAATGGGTGACCTCAAAGAGGGCATGAAGTTGACGGGCACCGTCCGCAACGTAGTGGATTTTGGGGCGTTTGTCGATATCGGAGTGCACCACGACGGACTCGTACACATATCGCGCATGGCAAACAGATTTATAAAACACCCCTCGGAAGTGGTGAAAACCGGCGACATCGTAACGGTCTGGGTCACCGAGGTTGTAGCGGACAAGCACAGAATTTCACTGACGATGAAAGAACCGCAATAGGGTGTCTTAAAAAACAAATTATTTGCAAAAACAAGAGAAAAATTTTTGTCCGATTAAACAAAAAGCGCAAGCAATATGCTAAGTGTATCAATGAACATTTTTTTGACATATGGTGTAAACATCACTAAGAAAGGGAAATCAATGAACGCGATTTTTACAAGGCGCAGTGTCCGAAGCTTCACCGAACAGCCTGTGGAGGACAACAAAATTGAAAAGCTACTCAAGGCGGCAATGCAAGCGCCGTCCGCCGCCAACCAGCAGCCGTGGGATTTTCTGGTCGTGCGCGGCAAGGACAATCTTGACAAGCTGTCGCAGTACAACCCCTATGCCTCGTCGTTAAAGGGCGCGGCGCTGGGCATTGTGGTGCTCGGCAACAAAAATCGGCTAAAGTTTGAGCAGTTATGGCAACAGGATTTAGCTGCTGCAACGCAAAACATACTTCTACAAGCGGCCGACATGGGGCTTGGCACGGTATGGTACGGCACCGCCCCCGATGCAGGCAGAATGGCCTACATCAGCAAGCTGTTTTCATTGGAGGAAAATCTTTTGCCGTTCAGCGTAATTGCTGTTGGCTACCCCAAGGATTCAGGAGCGCTGACATATGTCGACCGCTACGATGCGTCACGGGTTAGGTTTGTGGATTAGATGTATTGATGTGAATATTTACACCTCTTATGAGCAAAATACTGTTATGCGAAGTAGGCAAACTACTTTAAGCAGAGTATTTTAATCATAAGAGGAGTATGAACAACATGAAAAGAGCAATAGCGATAATTACCTGCACGGCGATGCTGTTTTTGTTGACAGGTTGTTTTGGTCGTGAAGAACCGATGGTGGACAGTGTGCCGTCCGATTCGGCGGTGACCTCCGAGGGTGAGGTGTCACAGTCGGCAACGTCCGATGGCACCGACAGCAGCATGTCCGGCGATAGCAGCTCAATGGGCGACGGCACTTCGTCGAGTGCAGATGCGGCAGACACCGACAACCACAACGTCGAAATCATCAACGAGACCGGCACGGATATCTACGGTCTGCAACATTCTATAACCGGCGAGGACAACTATGGTGATCCCTTGACCGACGGCGCCCTTACAAACGGTGGCAGTGCCAACATCACTGTTCCGCGTGGTGAAGACGGCACAATGTACAACCTACGTGCCTACGACAACGAAGAGCAGTCCGGCGACGGTTGGATTTTTCCCGACATCGACTTCACTAGGGACGGTCGCATAATACTGCGCTACAAAGAGGATGCGCCGGACTATGTTTACGGCGATGAGTATGACTCCGAAAGTGGCTCTGACAGCATGTCTTCAAGTGACGAGAGCGCGAGCGACAGCTCCATGGTGGAAGAGTAATTTTGCCTGCGCAAAGCGTATTTAAGTGAAATAACATTGAGTATTTTTGCGCCAAACAAAACAAAGCGTATAGAAAACACTTTTGTGTCTCTGTACGCTTTGGCTAATGTAAACACTGGTTGACATTAGCAGATATTGAGTGAATTTTTGTTACACAGTAGAGCGGACAAACGCCAAATTAAAGTGTAACCCCCGCCGCAGGCGGGGGTTACACTTTAAAATATATCTGTCAAATGCGACAAATTTGTATATGTTAGGACAGCAGGTCTGCCGGAACTTCCACTTCGATGATAGCCGCTGTCTCCTCGTTGATGTAGAGGTTCAGGTCTTCTTCAGCGCTGTACCCGATGGGCATTGTGCTGATATCGGCACCGTTAAACAGTATGTCAGCCGCCTGTACAGCGGTCATGTTGCCGAGCGTGAGGTAGTTGATGCTGTAGGTAGCAAGTCCACCCTCTTTTGCCATGTTCTCCTCGCCGGTGATTACCGGAATCTTTGCCGGATCGGTTATCATCGCAACGGTCGGCATGGAGGATGCAAAAAGGTTGTCGGTCGGGATGTAGATAGCATCAACATCCTGTATCAGGTTAGTTGTAACAGCCTGTATGTCGTTTGAGTCAGATGCAGTTGCAACAACAACTTCCATTCCCATTGCCTCAAATGCCACCTGTGCAAGCTCGGCTTGAAGTATGGAGTTGTCCTCCGAGGAGCTGTACATGATGCCGACTTTCTGTGCATCCGGTACAAGTTGCTTTAGCAGGTCAGCCTGTAGGTCGATGGGGTTCATGTCGGATGTTCCGGACACGTTGCCACCCGGTGCCTCGTTGCTTGCAACAAGGTTAGCGTCTGCAGGATCGGTTACCGCGGTTACCAAAATCGGTATCTCGGTTGTTGCCTGTGCCGCCGCCTGTGCCGCCGGTGTTGCAACGGCAAGTATAAGGTCAACGTCGTCGTTTACAAACTTTGTTGCGATGGTAGCACAGTTAGCTACCTCGCCCGATGCGTTTTGTACATCAAAATTAATGGTGTGGCCTGCTTCGCCGGCAAGCTTTGTCAGCTCTTCCTGAAAGCCCTGTGTTGCAAGGTCAAGTGCCGGATGTTGAACCAGCTGTATAATGCCGATATCAAATGTGTCGCCCTCTGCCGGTGCTTCGGTTTCTTCTGCCGGTGTCTCGGCGGCAGGCGCTTCGCTGGTAGCCGGTGTCTCACTCTCGGTTGCCGGTGCACTGCATGCCGCAAATGTCACCAACATCGAGGCTGCAAGTAGCATAGAAAGTAACTTTTTCATCGCTTGTTCTCCTCTTTTTTGTTGATAGTCAACTTACCTAAAAAGCAACACGCCCTGTCGGCATAAATTCCACCTACCATCGTTGTCCACAATCGTAATACACATAGTACGTTTGTGTTTTGCAAGCAGTAAAATTTCCGCTTGACGATACCGTATCGTTTTCAAATTAATCGACTATTGCTTACCCTTAAAAACATTACAGATAAGATTATAACACAATTAGTAGGCATTTTGCAACAAAAAAGTAGTTACAATTTGTTGAAAATTCTGAATTTATTCAATGTCAACACTTTAGAAAGTGAGTTGTTGCACAGGCGGATATAAAATAAATTTGATTAGTTCCTCTATGCTAATTAACTATAATTTCCAAAATCGCCAGCATTTCACGCACATAATAACCGGGCACAAGACCGAATGCGGAAAGACTGCTGGTGGAATAAGCGGCGTGGCCGCTCTGCTCAGCGTAATAGACGGATCGGTATTGATGAAATCCATCGGTCGCGATAATTAAGGTTTCCGGCAGATTGCT
>CAYJFU010000066.1:0-7455 GCA_964369445.1 uncultured Oscillospiraceae bacterium
ATAGGGCTATGCCCGCATATGAAATACCACCGGCTAAGCCGGTGGATATTTATTTGTATGAACTAATTATCATCCGCACTTGGAAAATCCGCAACCACGGCAGAGGACACATCCACCCTCATGCTGGACGTGGGCGCCGCACTCGGGGCAATATTTCATATTGCTTGGCTCAAGTGAATCGGTTTTGTTACCCATGGTTGCCGGTGGTTTTTTTTCCGGCTGAGGTGTCACTGTATCCGTTACGCCTTCTTTTATAAAACGGTCAACCTTCATGACCACTTTGGCGATGGCATCGGGGCAACTTGTGCAGGCGATGCCGGACTGGCGCACCGTCGAGGGGCAACGTATGCCCTTTAGCTGATCGTACAGCTCGCCGATATCCATACCGCTGCGCAGTGCAACGGACATTAGGCGCGCAGTTGCGGCGCTTTGACTGGGACAACCTCCTGCTTTGCCTGTCGCTGTGAACACCTCACATATGCCGTGCTCATCATAGTTGACGGTTATGTAAAGGTTACCGCAACCAATTTTGACCTTTTCGGTAAATCCGCTTGTAATTTCCGGTCGCGGACGCGGTAAAAGTTTGCCGTATTCCGCCGGCACCATGCCCTCGGGTATGTTTGTCATAACAGGTTGTTGCGTCGGCTCTTCTGTTTTACCGTCGTTGACCGCACCGATATTAAGCACCTGTGAGTCACGACTTCCATCACGATAGATGGTCACACCCTTACAGCCGAGCTTGTAGGCTAAGAAATAAACCTCTTCCACTTCCTCTTTGGTAGCACTGTTTTTAAAGTTTACGGTTTTGGAAACGGCATTGTCGGTGTGGCGCTGTATCGCCGCCTGCATTTCGGTGTGATGAATGGGGGAGATGTCATGAGAGCAGACGAAAACGTCTCTTATGTGTTTTGGTATCTCATTTATATGCGCTATAGTGCCCTCTTTTGCGATACGCTCCATCAGCGCCTCGCTGTAGATGCCCTCCTGTTCCAAGCGCTCACGCAGTATGTCGTTTACCTCTATCATACGCGTACCGTCCATGACGTTGCGGATGTAAACGTAAGCGAACACAGGCTCGACACCGGAGGAACATCCGGCTATAATCGACAGCGTGCCGGTTGGGGCTATCGTAGTAACGGTGCCGTTGCGTAGCGGTCTGCCATCCTTGAAGATGCTCTCACCGAACAGCGGGAACGAACCCCTGATCTCAGCAAGTTGTGCCGAGGCGTTATGGCCGACCTCGTTGATAAACTTCATCACCGATTCGCCGATAGCGGTACCTTCTTTGCTGTTATAAGGGATGCCAAGGCGCAGTAGCATGTCGGCAAAACCCATTACACCCAGTCCGATTTTTCTGGTATTGCGCGTGGTTTCGCCTATCTGCTTCAGCGGATAGTTGTTGATGTCAATGACGTTGTCAAGAAAATGCACGGCATGAAAAACCGTTTCCTGCAACAGGTTGAAGTCAATTTCGTAACCGCTGTCGGTGCGACGCAACATCCTTTCAAGATTTATGGAACCTAGGTTACAGCTCTCGTAGGGGAGAAGCGGCTGTTCACCACAGGGGTTTGTCGACTCAATCTCGCCCTGCGACGGCACAATGTTATCACGGTTTAACCTGTCAAGGAAGATAATGCCCGGCTCACCGTTGCGGTGTGCGCTTGTCACAATCTTGTCGAATATCTCACGCGCATTGAGCTGACCGACAACCTCCTTGGTCTTGGGGTCGATGAGGTCGTAATTTGCCTTTCTCTCCACGCGCTCCATAAAGTCTTGTGTTATGCCTACGGATATGTTAAAATTCGTTATGTCTGCATTGTCCTGTTTGCAGTCGATAAACTCCAGTATATCCGGATGGTCGATGCGCAGTATACCCATATTTGCGCCGCGACGGGTGCCGCCCTGCTTTACCGCCTCCGTTGCCATGTTAAAAACACGCATAAAACTTATAGGACCTGAGGCAACACCGCCGGTTGAGTTAACCGCCGCACCGCAAGGACGTAGGCGCGAAAAGGAAAAACCTGTGCCGCCGCCGGATTTGTGTATCAGTGCCGCCTGCTTTATCGCCTCAAATATGCCCTCCATGCTGTCCTCAATCGGCAACACAAAACATGCCGAGAGCTGACCCAAAGGTCTGCCGGCATTCATAAGTGTCGGTGAGTTGGGTAAAAATTTAAGTTCCGCCAAGAGATCATAGAAAATATCCGTCGTGCGCTGTACATCCGCAGACTCATCATAACGCCTGTCCGCAGCTGCAACGGAGGAGGCCACACGTAAGAATAAATCTTCTACAGTCTCAATTGGTTCGCCGCTGCTACCTTTATTTAGGTATCGCTTTTGCAAAACTTTCAAAGCGTTTTCTGAAATGTTTGCTTTCTTCATTTTTTGAATTCTCCACTAATAGTGCTACGTCATAAATTGTAACACAATATATAGTATTTTATCAATTGTGAGATGTGACAATTATTAGCGTTAAAAATTTACATATTTTTGTTAATTATGTGTTCGGCGGCATTTCATTGTAGAATATTCTAAAAAATGCAACAAAAAACCTCTTTTTTTTGCCTTTTAGACTTGATTTTTTCTCATTCTTTGTGTAAAATAGATATTAAAGTATTTAAAATTAAGCATATTTCACAAATTGCTAAAGGAGAATTATGGCGCATAAGCTGTTTCAAGGCGTTTTGACAAACATGAAAGCCGGTCTTTCCCGCGAGGTTGGTATATGTGATAACACAGGTGCTGTGATAGCCTGCACACTTCCCGAGCATTTAGGTAGTGTAATGTCCTATCCGGTACCGCTGACAAAGTTGACGATATCCTCCGGGCGTGTGTTTTTGCCGGTGGTGACAAAAAACTCCGATGAATACACAGTGTTCGTTCAGGGAGAAGACGACTTGGCAATGCAACTTGTGAGTGTTGTTGCCGTGTCGGTGGCAAACATAAAACAGCTTTATGACGATAAGTATGACAGGTCTAATTTTATAAAGAATGTCGTTACCGACAACATTCTTCCCGGCGACATCTACGCAAAAGCACGTGAGCTGCAGTTTGTGGGCGATGTGTCTAGGGTTGTGTTGCTCGTGCGCACTCACAACAATTATGACGGTTTCCCTTACGAGGCGATATCAGCGCTTTTCCCCGAAAAGCAGAAAGATTTTGTGTTTAACGTGTCGGAGCTTGACACTGTTATCGTAAAAGAGGTGCGTGCCAACATCGAAAGCGCGGATATGGACAAACTGGCAAGCTCTATTGTCGACACCCTTTCCACCGCACATTTTATCAAGGCGACGGTGGGTATCGGTACACCGGTAAGCGCGCTAAAAGATTTAGCTAACAGCTTTAAAGAGGCGCAGACCGCCCTTGAAATAGGCCGTGTGTTTGAGAGTGAGCGCACCATAATTAACTACAGCAAACTCGGCATTGCGCGCCTTATCTACCAACTGCCTACAACGCTATGTGATATGTATCTGCGCGAGGTGTTCAGCCTTGGCGATGTCGACTGTCTTGATGATGAGACACTATTTACTATACAGAGATTTTTTGAAAACAACCTAAACGTCAGCGAGACAAGTCGTGGACTGTTTGTACACCGTAATACGCTTGTCTACCGTCTTGAAAAAATTAAAAAGTTGACGGGTCTTGACCTGCGCGAATTCGACGACGCTATACTTTTCCGTGTGGCGCTCATGGTGAAACGTTACCTGTCGGTAGCCGGTAACTAAAGGGGAACTTTACATGATACATTTCAAAAACGTCCGAAAGGTATATCCCGGAGGGCTGGAGGCACTACATAATGTCAACATCGACATCAACAAAGGCGAGTTTGTTTTTGTCTTAGGACATTCCGGTGCCGGTAAAAGTACATTTTTAAAACTTATGCTCGCCGAGGAGACGGCAACCGAGGGCAAAATATCTATAAACGGTTTTGACCTCTCACGCATAAAACAGCGAGACATACCTTTTTTGCGCCGCAGTATGGGGGTGGTGTTTCAGGATTTCAGGCTGATACCCACACTTAACGCATACGACAATGTTGCGTTTGCAATGCGCGTCACCAACATACCCAACAGGCTGATAAAAAAGCGTGTGCCGTATGTGCTTGACCTTGTCGGGCTTGCCGACAAAGCAAAAAGCTATCCGGCTCAGATGTCGGGTGGTGAGCAACAGCGTGTGGCACTTGCAAGGGCACTTGTCCACTCGCCTCCACTCATTATTGCCGACGAGCCGACCGGTAACATCGACCCCGAGCTTTCGGTGGAGATACTGGAGCTGTTACGTGCCATTAACATGGTGGGTACCACTGTCATTGTGGTAACACATGAGCACGAGCTTGTGCGCATGTACTCCGAGCGCGTTATACACATCGAAAAGGGCGGCATTGTCAGCGACACCGGCACCGGTGGCGTATTTGACGACGAGGAGTACATTCACGGAGGGCAATTATGAGATTTTCCTCCTTTACCTACCTTGCAAAGCAGGGTTTAATGCCGAGCAAGGGCAACCGTTTTATGAGCTTTGCATCAATAATAGTGCTTGCTTCATCGCTTGTCATAACCGGAATAGCGGTGCTTATTTCCGCAAACATAAACAGCTTTGTCGATATGATGGGCGATGAAAACGAGATAGTGGTCTACCTGCAAGAAGGTTTATCAGATGAACAGGTGACACAGTTTGGTGCCTCGCTATCGCAACTACCAAACGTCGACTATGCCAACACAGTTTTTATCTCTAAAGAAGACGCACTTGAAGATCAGATAAATTACGTGGGTGAATACGGCTATATACTGGAGGGTTACCGCGGTGATGAAAACCCTTTTCCCGCCTCATACAGGGTGAAGATCTTTGAACTGGAGTCGCTCGCCGACACCACAGAAAAGATATCCCAACTGCCGGGCATTGACTACATCTCCTCGCCGACGGATATAGCAAGCGCGCTTGTCAGTCTGGAAACCACCGTCATGATAGCCGGTTGGGGTCTTGTTGTTGTGCTTGCTTGCGTATCACTTGTCGTCATAGCTAACACAATAAGGCTGACCGTCTTTGCACGTCGCAAAGAGATAAACATTATGAAATACGTCGGCGCGACAAACAGCTTTATCCGTTTTCCTTTCTTTATTGAGGGGGTTGTGATAGGCCTGCTTGCCGCCGCCATATCTTTCGGGCTTATCAGTGGCGCTTACCTGTTGCTACTGGATAACCTTGGCAACAGTGCACTGTCGTTTTTGGCACTGATGGCACCCAGTATCGTGCCCTATGAGCAGATTGCTCTATATCTCGGCGCAGGCTTTTTAGCAGGTGGTGTATTTGTCGGCGTTATTGGCAGTCAGATATCCATCAACAGATATCTTAAGGTATAAACTTGTGTGTTGCCGTTAAGGCATTCTTTAACAGTAGGCTATTGTTTTTGCAAGTGCTTTGTTTGCAGGTACACCCCGTTAAGGAGCTCCAAGATGTCAAAGTTACAATGTGTTTCGATATCACTTGCATTTGTAATGCTGTGTGCGCTTTTACTGCCGGCAGTGACCTTTAACGTTGCCGCGACAAGCGATCTTGCGGAAAAGAAAGAACAGATGGAGCAAATTGATGCTCAGCTGAAAGCGGTTGAAGAGCAGCTTGCAAATATAGATGCCGCAACGCAAAACCAGCAGGCAAACAGAGACAACGCAAGCCGTCAGGTGGAACTCTTGACGGATAAGTTGTCGTTGCAATTGGAAATTATAACACAAAAGCAGGGCGAGATTGCCGCAAAGCAGTTGGAGGTGGATGAGACAAACCTGCGTATTGCCGACTCCCAAGCTCTGCTAAAGCAACGACTTCGCACCATGTACATGACACGCACAAGCGGCTCGCTCACCATGATACTCGCCGCTGACACGCTGTCGGAATTTTTAACGGCGGCGGACTCGCTACAGCGGGTGGCAGTGTCGGATACACAGCTTATCGAGCGCCTTGACAGCGATATGAAAGCGCTAAAACTGCAGGAAGAAGCGCTCACCTCACAGCTTGCCGACCTCGAGGAGGAAGAACGAGCGCTGGAACAGTCCAAGGCGGAGTTTGCAAACGCTCTTCAGCAGGCAGACACAGCACTCACCGAGCTTGCGGCACAGGAGGCGGTGACGCTTGTGGAACAACAGCAGCTATCCGAGAGCTATGCGGCCGCAAAGGCGGAATACGAGCGCGCCATCAGTGAAATGACCGTTTCAAGCGGTGCAACCCCCTACGTGGGCGGTGAGTTTTTATGGCCGGTGCCGGGCTACTACAGGATATCCAGTGCGTTTGGCCCGAGAACGCTGTGGGGGTGGTATTCCGACAACCACACAGGTATAGATATAGCCACCGATTGGGGTGCCGGACAAGCATCAATAAACGGCGCACCGATAGTGGCATCAAACGACGGCGTTGTAACCAAGGCGGTCTACAGTAACAGTGGATACGGCATATACGCAATGGTTGACCACGGCGGCGGACAGATTACCGTTTACGGGCATTGCAGTGCTCTGGCGGTAACGCAGGGGCAGGCGGTGACAAGAGGGCAGACGATAGCCTATGTGGGTGATACCGGTTTTTCCAGCGGACATCATCTGCACTTTGAGATAAGGCAAGGCGGTCCCGCCGTTAATCCGGAGCCGTACCTTAGAACAAGTTGACGGTTGGGTATTGTCAACTCCGATATGTCTTGGTGTTGTCGCACTGAAGTCAAATTGTGCAATTTTTAATACTAAACACATCAAAACACTCGCACATTACGCGCATTTTCGCACAGCGGAGACATTATAATGTTAAAAAAGCATCTATCAAAAATAATTGCACTGCTTTTGATGTTTACCATGATAGCAGGCATAATGCTTCCAGCCATGTCGATAGACGTTTCGGCAAACGATGAGCTTGACGATAAAAAAGGACAGGTGGAAAATCTGGACGCTCAACTTGACGCGCTAGAAGACCAACTGGCAGCAATTGATTCCAATCAGCAAAGCCAACAGGCAACAAAAGACAATGCCGAACAACAGATTGACATTTTAACGGAAAAAATAACCTTACAAATCGAAATTGTCATGATAAAACAACAGGAAATTGTTGTAAAGCAGGAGGAAATCGACACCAAAAAGCAGGACATTGCCGATACGGACGAAATACTCAAAGAGCGCCTGCGCTCGATGTACATGACAAGGACAAGCGGTTCCCTGTCGATACTTCTTGCCGCTAATACCATGTCGGAGTTTTTGACTTCGGCAGATGCCATGCAGAGAGTGGCGATGACGGACACGCAGTTGCTGGAACAACTTGACAGCGACATGAAAGCGCTACAACAGCAGGAAGAGGCGCTAAACTCTCAGCTTTTGGACCTGGAAGAGGAACAGCGCTTGCTGGAGGAATCTAAAACCGCTTATGCAGGTGCGCTGCAACAGGCGGACGCGGCACTGGACTCGCTGGAGGCGCAGGAAGCGGCAA